>NZ_JACHGM010000004.1 GCF_014202295.1 Borreliella afzelii | reverse complement strand
TTTTGGGTTAAAGTTTGGAGCCAAAATATCTATACTAATTAAAAATTATAAATATAATTTTTAATTAGTATAGATATTTTGGCTCCAAACTTTAACCCAAAAATCATAAACTTTAAACATGAAAGCTAAAACTTTAAACATGAAAGCTAAAACTTTAACCTAATTTTTCAAGAAAACGTAAATTTTAACCATAAAAATCAAAAACTTAAAAATTGGAGGAAAAAGTTTACAAACACGATTAATAAAAATCAACATATATTATATAATTATAATAATATTAATATTATTAACTTTTGCAAACTAAAAAAGGAGGCTTAACAAATATTCAATTCCCAAACGAAATTAAAGCATTTAAACGTACTACTACTACTACTAAAGACTCAAATGCCACTACTAATATAGATAATCCACCCCATATCACAACTATCTTGAAAATAGAAAAACAAAATAACGGAAACATTATTATTACTGAAGCAAATACAAAAATAGCAGAAATTCAAAAAGACAAAATTTATAGCTTTAAAGAGGCGATTGAATACGGGGGTATCTTTAGCGTAAAAGATACTAGAACAAACCAAAATAAACAAAATAGCCATGATTTTAATGATTCTATTCTTGTATCAAGTTATAGAAACTATGTACGTTTTAGCCCGTCTGTTATTACTAATATATCAACAGATAATAATACAACTATTTATACTCATTTAAAAGAAACATACACGATGAAAGAAGACGATTTATTAAGAATAGCTAATAGCTTATAAAAACCCAAAATTAAAAATTAGAAATATAACAAGAATGTCATTTTTTTAAAAAAATTGTCCCTTAATTTGCAATTATTTTTCTGATTATTTGTATTTTTTATTCAATGCATTATTATTATATGTATAAAATTTATAGTTTTATTTTCAGCTTGTTGTATTTATAAAATTTAGATATTAAGTACACCAATAAGGCACTACATTATTTACAATTCATACAAACAATAATGACATATACACTTAAGTATAAAATATTATAAAATAATAAAATGTATGAGTGCTAATAAAGCTTATAAGTACAAAATATATCCCAACGTTAATCAAAAGAAATATTTTTTAAAAGTATTTAGATGCGTAAGATTTTTGTATAACAAAATGTTAAGTGATAAGAAAGATTATTATGAAAAAATAAACAAAGTCTTATTACTTATCCAAGTAAATATAAAGAAGAATTTTCATTCTTAAAGGAAGTTAATAGTTTAGCTCTTTATAATACCCAACTTGACTTAAATTATGCGTATAGTAATTTTTTTAGAGAAATTAAAAAAGGAAATAAAACACAAGGATTTCCTAAATATAAAAGCAAGAAAAATAGGCAAACTTTTAGAACTAATAATCAAAAAAATTCAATAAGAATAGAAAATAATTATATAAAGTTGCCCAAAATAGGATTTGTAAAGTTAGCTTTACATAGGAATATTAAGAGTAATGAAGTTGTTAAAAATGTAGTATTAGAAAAAGATACCGATGATAAATATTACATTTCAGTAGCAGTTGAGTACTTAGATGCTAAAAATAACAATAAAACTAAAGATAATAAAAAAGAGGCGATTGGTATTGACATAAGTATGAGGCACTTTCTAGTAAGTAGTGAAGGTGAGAAAACCAATCATCCTAAATATTTACTAAAAAATGAACGCAAACTCAAGAAATACCAAAGAAAACTATCAAAAAAACAAAAAGGTTCTGTTAATAGAGCTAAATCTAGATTAAGAGTTGCCAAGTTGCATAGGAAAATTTCAAACCAAAGAAAAGATTTTTTACATAAATTATCTTATTATTTTGTAGCTAATTATAAAAATATAGCAATAGAAAACTTATCAATTAAAGGCATGCAAAAAGGAATGTTTAGCAAAAGTATTAATGATTTAGGATGGCATGAGTTTGTAAGACAATTATCATATAAATCAGAGTGGTACGGATCCTATTTACATAAAGTTGATAGATATTTTTCATCAAGCAAGCTATGCAACAAGTGCCACATTAAAAATACAACTCTGAAATTAAGTGATACTAGGTGGACTTGTAGGAGTTGTAACACTTTGCATGATAGAGATATAAATGCAGCTCTAAATCTTAAAGCTTATTATTATAAGGAAATAAAAACTAAGGCAAGAACTGCCTGAAATAAAGCTTGTGGACCATGCTCTAGTGGATGACCGTTATTGTAGAACCTAAAAAGCTATCATGGGATGAAACAAGAAGCTATTTCTATAATCTTTAATTTAGAAATAGCAGTTCACTTCTTGTATTTCAATTCCCGACACACTTTTAACAAATAATAACAAAGAAGTTAATTCTTCTCTCTTTTTTTATTCATATAAGCTAACCAAGCCCAAACCAAAAACAAGAAGTAGAAATTAAATTTTTAATATCAAATAAGTTTTATTATTAATTGAAAATAATATTAAATTGATATATTATTTTTTTATATTAAAATTAATAAGTATTAAATTTAATATAAAAGGAGAACATTTTGAAAAAAAATAAATTAAATATCGTTAAGCTTAACATTATTACAGCAATATTAACATCAATTTGTATATCATGTGCACCTCTTGACAACGTTAATCCAAACAAGCTAAAAAGCCATACCAATCCTAGAAAGCTAAAAAAAACAAAAAGCCATACCAATTCAAAAAATCTAGCAGAAAATAATCAAAATCTTAAAAATGAATCTCAAAATCCAAAATATTCAAATCAAAACTCTCAAGAAAAAATCTTACTCTCAAAATTAGAAAAAATTGATAAAGATCTGAAAGATCAAAAAAAACAAGAAGATATACAAATAGCTAATATTGATGCACAAGATGATTTTCTAGAAACTTTTAAACTTCAACAAGATGAGGTTTTTATGCACATTACAAAAATGATATTAAAAAGAATAATTTACTCATCCTTAAATTACGAAAAAGAAAAAATATTGCTATTAAAAGAAATTCTTGAAAAACTTGATAACAATGCGCAAAACCGAAAAATAGCTCGTACGTTTCTTGAAACATCTAGAGATATTCAGCTTCTAATAGAAAAAATACATTCAATCAACATAGAAGATATAAGCAAAAAAGAAGCCGAAAAGCTACTAGAAAATAGGGAACGTAGTTTAAAAGCAAAACAAAATTTTGCAAAAACATTAAGCGCAACCATTGACGCTTATAGTAAAGATTTCAACAACCTTAAAACCAATCTAAAAAATCTAGCAACTCACATAAAAGATAAATACTACCATATTTCTCTTTATCTAACCGAATAAATAAGTCTATTAAACTGCTATTTCTAAATCAAAGATTATAGAAATAGCTTCTTGTTTCATCCCATGATAGCTTTTTAGGTTCTACAATAACGGTCATCCACTAGAGCATGGTCCACAAGCTTTACTTCAGGCAGTTCTTGCCTTAGTTTTTATTTCCTTATAATAATAAGCTTTAAGATTTAGAGCTGCATTTATATTTCTGTCATACAAAGTGTTACAACTCCTGCAAGTCCACCTAGTATCACTTAATTCCAGAGTTGTATTTTTAATGTGGCACTTGCTGCATAGCTTGCTTAATGGACAATATCTATCAACTTTATGTAAATAAGATCCGTACCACTCTGATTTATATGATAATTGCCTTACAAGCTCATGCCATCCTAAATCATTAATACTTTTGCTAAACATTCCTTTTTGCATGCCTTTAATTGATAAGTTTTCTATTGCTATATTTTTATAATTAGCTACAAAATAATAAAATAATTTATGTAAAAAATCTTTTATTTGGTTTGAAATTTTCCTATGCAACTTGGCAACTCTTAATCTAGATTTAGCTCTCTTAACAGAACCTTTTTGTTTTTTTGATAGTTTTCTTTGGTATTTCTTGAGTTTGCGTTCATTTTTTAGTAAATATTTAGGATGATTGGTTTTCTCACCTTCACTACTTACTAGAAAGTGCCTCATACTCATGTCAATACCAACCGCCTCTTTTTTATTATCTTTAGTTTTATTGTTATTTTTAGCATCTAAGTACTCAACTGCTACTGAAATGTAATATTTATCATCGGTATCTTTTTCTATTACTACATTTTTAACAACTTCATTACTCTTAATATTCCTATGTAGAGCTAACTTTACAAATCCTATTTTGGGCAACTTTATATAATTATTTTCTATTCTTATTGAATTTTTTTGATTATTAGTTCTAAAAGTTTGCCTATTTTTCTTGCTTTTATATTTAGGAAATCCTTGTGTTTTATTTCCTTTTTTAATTTCTCTAAAAAAATTACTATACGCAGAATTTAAGTCAAGTTGGGCATTACAAAGAGCTAAACTATTAACTTCCTTTAAGAATGAAAATTCTTCTTTATATTTACTTGGATAAGTAATAAGACTTTGTTTATTTTTTCATAATAATCTTTCTTATCACTTAACATTTTGTTATACAAAAATCTTACACATCTAAATACTTTGGAAAAATATTTCTTTTGATTAACGTTGGGATATATTTTATACTTATAAGCTTTATTAGCACTCATACATTTTATTATTTTATAATATTTTATACTTAAGTGTATATGTCACACAAACTAACTTTTAATAATCACTGCGTATATTCTCTATTAATTATCACCTAATATTAGTTACTAAATATAGGCATAAATGCATAAATGCCGAGCTTTCATTTTCTCTTTACCAAATAATACTTAATATATGTTCTTTATGGAAAATAACCCTTAATGAATTCAACCATGATAAGGATCATATTCATTTACTACTAGAATTTACCCCCAATATTCAACCTTCTAAATTTATCAATAATCTAAAAACAGTATCTTCAAGGCTTATAAGGAAAAAATACTCTACTTATTTAGATAAATATTATTGGAAACCTTATTTTTGGTCTGGAAGTTATTGTCTTATTTCTACTGGAGGAGCTTCTATTGATATCATCAAAAAATATATTCAAAATCAAAATAAATCTATCTATTAACAAATTCATTGATTTAGAAAAAAGTTAAAAGATAAGCTTAATATTGAGTAATAAATAAAGTTTTCTTTTATGGAATAATAATAACAATGAAATACACTTATATAAATCAACTTAATTTTATTTTATATACTAGGACAACTAAGGGGTATAAATCTTATGTATAAGAGATTTGTATTTATATTTTATGTGATTTGTTTTGTTGTAAGTTGTGATGCGTTAAAAAATAATAAAAACAATGATCAAAACCGCTTATTACAAGATGTAGAAAGTATGAATTTAAAATTGGATTGGAAAAGTAATCTTGGACTTAGTAATGAAGAGCTTGATACAATAACTTTTTTTGTCAACGCGTTAAAAAGTGAATTGCCAAAGGCACATACTGGTGCGGCTCATTTTAATATTTATTTAAAAGGAGATATATCTCAAATAGAAGATTATGTTAAAAGGTTTTTATTCAAACTAAAAGATAAGGGAAAAGTTAAAGAACTGATTAGCTATATTAAATATGGTAGAGATAATCAACCCAATGTAGAGGGTAGAGATGAACAACTTGGGATAGATGCTAAGGAGCATTATAGGATAGAAAGTAGGCTTGCTGGTGTTTTTGATAATTATTTTATGTTTTTAAATCCCCCCCCTCCCCCTCAATCTCTTCAAGAGAATAGTGAAGAACTAAGTCCTGGCCCTCCCCCTCCTCCTACTATTAATGGTGATGCTGAAGATATGACGTTAAATGACATTAAAAATGTATGTTATAAGTTTAGAGGTTCACATTAACTAATACAATATATTTTTAGTAATGCTATTTTTGCTGCTTTTTGGAGAAGAATATTTACTTATTGTTAAATAAAAATCTATTAATTCAACTCTTTTAAAGAAGTGATCATAAAAAGTAATTTTTTTTTGTTTTAGAAAAAGTTTTATGACTTTCTAAAAAGGTGGAGAAAAGAATATAATGAGCAATTTATTCACTTCTTTTAATATTTGGAGATAATTACAACCATAATAAGTACAGAAAAATATATGATACATTAATTATTAAAAGATATTCGAATTAATATTAATGTTAATTATGGCACCATTAGCTTATAATTACACATGCAACTTGTTTATTTTATATTCTGTTTGGTTTAATTATGAGAATTATTTTACACAAAAACACCAAAATCTCCTAATTTTAATTTTAAAGATTTTCTTATGCTTTTGAATTGTTGATCAAAAGTAGACCTTATAAAAACCTCATCAAAATCATTTTCATCATAGTCTTCAAACATAGATAATAAAGATAAGATAGAATGATTTTTTTGTATTAAAGAAGAAACCTATGTTTGTAATTTCATAGAAATGAAATATCTTTGCATTAAGCAACTATGAATTTATAAATATTCTCACAGGAGAAGATATGAAAAAAAATATTTTGGCAAAATACATATTAATATTAGTAAGTTTATTATCATGTAATATAAGTGACCCTAATGAATTAGGAAACAAAAAAACAGAAAAAAAGGGAGGTGGGGGTGTTTTAGGCTTTATAGAGAAAATTCAAGAAGAAAGTATAGAAGGTGTTAAACAACATATAGAAAAAAGAGAAAAACAAACGATGCAGACGGCTTCTATAAAACCTGTTAATGTAAATAGAAATTTTCTATATTATCCTCAAGAAGAAATAGCAATAAAAGAAGGAGCGTTAATTCCAAGTACTAATGAAGAAAAAAGAGTAGATAAAGCAATTAGCGATGGGCGTCTTGAATTTGATAAATTAGTTTATGACGAAAATAAGCTTAAAAATGAATTTGAGCAATTAGAATCTAGTTTTAATAACGTTTATGATAAAATCTTAAAACTTAAAGATGCAATACAAACAGAGGCACATATTGTAGGAAGAATAAACCATATAATAAAAACAAGACCTGAAAAAAGAGAATATCAGAATAGAGTAAGGCAGAATCAGTCAGAAGAACGAGCTCTAATTAATTTGTTCAATCAATTATTAGAAAAGAGAGGCGATATTGAGGAACTTCATACTCAATTAGATAGCGGACTTAGTGAAAGAGCATCTGCAAAATACTTTTTTGAGCAATCCCAAAAAACTTTAAAAGATGCCATTACTCAGAGAGTAAAAAGCGAACATAGAAGTTGGTCAAGAAGAACATATGGTGGTAATTTGACAAGAAAGGCAAATCGTGAAATAGATAATGCTTTAGAACAATTAAAAACTTCTTCTTCTAAGATAATTAAAGCAATGGAAATAAAGGAAAGGATAGAACAACTTCTTCAAGAAGTAAAATCTTTTCTAGCTTCTTCAAGAAGCAAAATCTGCTTTCATGAGATAGATTTGTAATTTTTTAAAGATAGAAAAATAAAAAAATATATTTAATAAGACTAATATTTAAATTTAAAGCTTTCCTTTAAAAGAAAGCTTTTTATAATTTTATTTAAATAATGAATAGCTTGATACATTAATTTTAATATTCTCTTTTTTAAAGAATTTTAAAATAAATATTAAAATTATATGCACTACTGATATATATTTTTAGTAATTCATCTTTTAATAGAATTTAAAATATAAAAATATATTGGGGGGATTTTATTAAAGAAAAACCATAAAGATAGGGTCAAAGAATAAAGCATTCAATAAAAAAATTTTCAAGATTATTAAAAATTGGATACTGCTCTAGAAGCAGTATCCTTAATACATTTAATACCCATATTCAAAAAAATAATTGTTTTTTTATTGCTAAGTCTATTGATACAGACATATTCCAAAAATATCTCGATACATTAAAAAAAAAATAAAAGTTACAACCACCTTACTACCAAAATAACCTATAAATATATAAGTTTATCCAAATACTATTTTTACTAAACTTTTAAAAGCTTAATTTAAGCGCGCAGCATTACAATTTTAATTATCTTTTACAAAAGCAAGTATTTAAACTTATAATTCTTTTGTTCAATAAAATTTAATTTTATTGAATATCATTATTATTTAATTTTTATGCATGTGTTTATATATTAATTTTATAAGGATAATATTTAATACCTTTAGTTGATTTTTTTAAAATCTATTTATATCTTTCATTATTAATTCTTCCTTATTTATTATTTTTAAACACAATATCGATTTAATCCTTATCGTCATTATTAAAGAGCCTTAAAAATTAATCAAAACATTATAAAACTTCTGGCAATGAAAATATTATTATGATTATTACAATAACCTATATTCAATACAGTAAAATATTATATTAAGTATAAATTGATAATAATTATTATATTATATTAATACTGCATTATATTAAGTATTATACTTTAAGTAAGGAAAGTATTTATAAAATATCATATAATTGCAAGCATGTTTGTCTTTTTATTTTTAATTGCCTGTAACCCAGATTTTAACACTAATCAAAAAGATATAAAGTCTCATTCTAGCAAAAAAAGACTAAAATCCAATAAGCAAAAATTAAAACCTAAAAAAGAAGTAACCCAAAATCAAGAAGTAACCCAAAATCAAGAAGTAACCCAAAATCAAGAAGTAACCCAAAATCAAAGAATGAAAAAAACGCTGCTTAATGATCTAAAAAATTTAATAGAAACGGCTAGCGCAGATAGAGAAAAATATGTAAAAAAATTAGAAGAAGAACCTGCGAACCAATATGGAATATTGGCTTTCAAAGAATTGTTTTGGCCAACATCACCAAATGAAGATATAGCTGATAATACTGAAAGATCTAAAAAATATAGAAAATACGTTTATTGCACCTTAAATGCTATCGATACCAATAAATTAAAGGAACTTTCAGAAATCATACTGTTGTCAGCCCAAACAGGCGCCCTATTTAACATCTTTAAGGAATTAGGAAATACTATTGACGACGTGATTGTTGGCCTATATTCTAAAAAAGACGCTCTAAACAAACTAGAGATTTTAGACTTAGAGAATCTTAAAAATTCATTTGAAAAATTATTATCTACAAAAACAATCGTCTCAGAAATGTTAAGCCAACTTTTATTAGATTATCTAAATGATAAAAATCTTATAAAAAGAGATAACACTAATCTTAAATTTCACGTACATACACTCTTAAAACAAATTGTAAAAAAAAGTGAAGAAACAGAAAAGCCAAAAAGTGAAATAATTTCAATATGCGACCTTTAAGGTATGTATTAAAATTATAATAATGCAATAATAAAGCCTATCTTTAATAAAAAGTAAGCTTTACCTTTTAAATAAAAATTACAAACTTATTTCACCTATAATTTACATAAACTTTGGGTGAAATAAGTTTGCCAAATTGATTTATTGGGGTTTATACTTCTTTACGATATCTATAGAAACTCCTCCAGTAAAACTAAGATAATAATCTTCATGTTAAAAATAAGATTTAAATTCCTTATTAAAGAGGCACTTTTACAAACTTCCCCCTGACTAACACAATAGCTATAAAGCTGCACTTAAACCTACAAATATAGGTTTAAATTAAAAGCCTTTGCAATTAATTATGAGCAAAGAATTCTTTTATTTTTTTGATAAAATTAATCATTTTGATTTTGTCTTGCAAGATGAATGGGTTTTACTATAGGAATTTGAAACATTGGTTTCTCTAGAAGAATAAGAACGCCTTATGCCATTATTTACATCTAATTTAATTTGAGAATTTTGAATTCTAGCTTCATTTTCACTTAAACATCCATAATTCAAATTATCTAGATATTTCTTTTCTAAATTAGAAATATCATCCATTTTATTTTCAGCATCATTGCTTGATAAATCACAGCCTAATACCAATAAGAAGGCTGATATTGTAGATAATAATGAAATAGCAAATTTTTTATTCATAAATCCATTCTCCTTCGATTTTTATAATTAAAAGTTACTTTACAAAAACCATAAAGCAATATAAATAAATATACTTTAAGAGTTGGGTATTAAAAGCCCTACTACATAGAAATTATATTTTAAATTAATCATTTTTTAAATATTCATTGGTTTTTATTTGTTAAGCTGCTGTTTGCGATTTTCAAACTATTAGATGAGTTACTATTTCTAAAACTTTGATTTAGAAATAACGGAGGTTTTTATAATTTTTAATTAAAAATTTAATTGGGCCCCAATTTTAATTGCAAATGACATAAATGGATGAAAATTGCAAAAATCTCTTATTTCATAAACCTAAATAACAAAACTTATCAGAACAAATTGCAAAGCAAATTTATGTATTGATTCCAACACTAACTTATATTAATAGGCAAATATTAAAACGTAAAAGTAATATACTTTATTATTTCAATGAAAATTTTAAAAAAATGGCAAATCACCCATCATCTTATTTTTAAGCAATTTTAATTATTATTACTATTATTTTAAAATAAACCATAACTTACAAAGCAAAGCACAAGAAATATACACACAAATATACTACTATAAATAAGCTTTGCACCCTTAATGGTCTCACATATAAAATTCAAAATCAAATTATAATCTAAATCTTAATTTGATAAAATGAAAAAATTTTTAAATCAATCTTATAATACCATTCTGTATATAAACTTAAGAATAAAGTTATTTTATATACTTCCTTTAAAACATAAAATGTATCATATTCTGATATATCCTGTAAACAGTGTTTTTAACTTTATCTAAATTAATTAATTTATCTACAAATTAAAGAAATTCTATTTTCCAATCCATAATACTTTTTACAACTAGAGCTTTTTTTATTTAATGTTAAACAGGCTACAATAATATGTAGCCTGTTTAAAAAATAAACTAATTATCAAAGATTAGTACCAAACACCATTCTTATCAATGACTATTTCGATTATTTTAAGAGAATCTTTCATTAATAAGATTGACCTTACTATTGCTTTATATGCCTCGTATAAATCAGATTGTCCTTTGATCTTTAAAATTAAATTTTTTATTTCTGTTTCAATGGCATCTAATTTTCTTTTTGAATATATTTCTCTTGCATATACAAAATTTGTCGCAGTCCTTGCACTCACTTGAATATAGTTCAATAAGGTCTTAAGATCTTTTTCAAGTTCTTCTTTTGTAAACTTTTTAGCTTCTTCTCTAGCTTTGGCTTTAGCAAGGTTGTCAAGACGTGTAGAATACATTTGGGTTTGCTTTGTTGAAAGTAAGGTATAATTATCATATATCTTAACAATTGTTTTAATTGCTGAACTTACATTATATTTAACACCCTCTAGATAAGATTCATATCTATTACTTAATCTTGTTTCCTCATCATAATAATAATCTTCTTCTAAAGAATACTGATCATAATCTTCTTCTTCTATTTCATCAGTATATGAAATAGAATTTGAGCCTGAAATAGCTTGTAAATCACTCTTCAGTCTTAAATCAGAATCTATAGTAAAATCAATTTCATTGCTTTCAATAGTATCCTTCAATTCACCACTTTCACCACTAAGAAAACTTAAACTTCCTTGAAGCATCCTTTTATGCTCATCTTGCTGTTTTTGTATTTCTTCTTTTCTAGTCTCAGGTCGTTCTCTTAATAATTTAGTTTTCAAAATTTCTTCTTCCGATATCACATTTTTTTGTGATAGATTACTATTATTAACAGACTCCCTCTTTACATGATGATTAAACGGGTCTTTTTTAACAGCATTACCTTCAACTTTCTTTCTAGCAACCTTATCTTTGCCTTTCTTATTAAGAGACTTTTTAACAGATTTGTCACCGGTCTCTAAAATAGAACTTTCCTCATCACACAAGCCAAGAGATTTCTCTTTTATTTCATCTCTTATGAATAAATCACAACTGATAAAACCAAAAAGTAATCCCAAAGCTAAGCATTTACTTTTAATTTTCATGCTTTCTCTCCTTTAAATTTAATATTAACTTTAAATCATTTAAGCTGGATTCCAAAAATTAATAAACCTTTCTTATTAAAAGAGATAAAATTACACAATTTTTAAAATTAACATTTATGCCACACATAGTAACAGTTCTTATAAAAAATACTTTACCAAGTAAAGTATCAAAATCTACAATAAAAGCATTAATTACAACAGCCAATGAACTTAATATTGGATCAAATATATTCAAAAAAGTATTATTTCGTTCTTTGGCTATACTGTTTAAAAAAAATCTTCTATTTTATTTTTATTAAATTTAGAAAGATCTTTATTGCTATTAAATGCTCTAGTATCAGCATAAATTTTAGTAACTAAATACTATCTTTACTTTAAGACCATATTTAGGTTTAGTATTATCTTTTCTATCTTTTTAATTATTTATTAAAAATTTATTACTATTTTCATCTTGTGTTGGGGTAGTTTTGTTCATTGTCATAAATTTAACAGCTTCATTAAAGAAAGTTTTTCTTTCTCTTTTTTTGATATATTTACAAGACCACTGCCCTGCTCATTCATATTTCTTACATTTGTCTAACTGTGCTTAAAAATTATTAAAGATAGCATAATAATCTGTCTTTTGAAAAACAGAAATTGTAGAAATTAAATGTTGAGAACAAAATGAATCTAAAATAAAATCAGCGCTTGACCACATAAAAACTCAACTTACTATATTATAAATTATAAAAAATACATAATTTTATTCAAATTCTTTTTCACTTATAGAAGAAGCAAACGTATAAGGGAAAAATGATGGGATTTTTATTGGAATTAAGAAATTTATTGAACTTTAAAATAAGAATTTAAAATTTGAAATTTAGTGTAATCAAACTTTATTTAGATTAAATAATAAATTTATAAAACGAAAGCTACAAACTTTAAAATAAAAAATTTAGAAGAGGGAAGGCAATTATTTTAGAGTGAATGTGAAATTTATAATGATATTTAAACCAAGACTTATACTAATATTTTTTTATTTATACTTCTTTTATTGTTTAACTAAAAATCATGAATAGAATATTTCTATAAGAAATGCATTTTATTAATGTAATCATTTTTTTGGCTAACATCCATGTTAATCTTTGATTTAACGGTTTGGCCAATTTTGCCTTTATTTAAAATTTTTGTAATATTGATAACAAATAATTTTTTAATTAACTTTAATTTTGTTTATCTTTTTAAGACCTTTATGATCGGAAAAAAACACACTTATTCTGTTATCGGAATTAGGAATATTCTTTTTGTTTCTTATATAGTTACTACAATATCTTTCTTTTGAACTTTTATTTAAGAACGTTTTCTTAAATCTTGTTTCCCAAATTTCATTAAAGTCATTTATTTTATCGGTCTTTCCGTTCATCATCCATATTTTTTTACTATATTTATTTTTAAACTCTTTTATAAAATGATTTGAAATGTCTTCAATTTTGTATTCTTTATTATATTTTTCTATTGCTAGCTTTAAGTTTCTTAATGCATTTATGTAAGTTTTTTCATTGTTGCTTATTTTTAATATTTTTGTTATTTGAAATTTTTCTATTTTATGAACTTTTACTAGCTTGCTTGCAATATATTCTTTATAAGGCATTTTCTTTATTTTTTTATTATCTATTTTTATAGAATTCTTTATCTTATATGTATCCTTTATACCTTTAGGTATAACATCTGCAATTGATTCATCTGCAATTGAGCTTTTAGATTTTATATTTTTTATATTAGTTTTGTTAATAGCATTGTCAATTTCTTTAGAGAAATTAGATACTATTTTTTTATCTTTTAAATATTCTTTGATTTCTTCATTAATTGCTTCTTGAATAATTGTAAAACGGTGTTTCCAAAGATTTTTATTTTGTATATAAAATGCAAAGCTTCCATTATCTTTGCCTAAATGTTTTAGTTTAGTTGTTATTAATAGCACTTGATTTAAAAATGATATATCATATTCTAAAGTTCTGATTGATGTTTTTTGATTATCTTTTGCAAGACATTTATTAACTATATTATATATTTCTATTGTAGAATATGTTCTAAGTTTGTTAGATTTATAGTATTCTTTGTTTTTAAGATCAATTGCCCAGCATACCTTAAGTATTCTTTGGTATATGGCCTTTTTTTTAGTTAAATATGATTTTAGTCTTGATTGCTTTAGTTCTATTAAATTAGAGGCTGTGTTTTTTTGGTTGTGCTTTATAAGCTCTTCTAAAGTTATGAGATTGTTAAAATTTTTATTGACATTATTTCTTATTTTTATTATCATTATCTTATCCTGGCTTCTGAAGTGAAATTTGTTGTAGTTTCAGAAGCTTTTCCAATTATTTGGTCTGCACTCTAAATTTTTATTGTATTACAAACAAAATAATTAGCTTTTGACTACATTTTATAACAATGTTTTTAAAATGTCAATATAATGGATTATAATATATGACCTATGGGTTTAGAAACAATTTGTATTTCATGTTTTGTAGATTTTCGGTTCATTATTTTTTTTGCTTGCTCAATTCTTAATTGGATTGTTTCTTTTATGCTATTTGTTATAGGTTTAGGTCTTCTGAAATCCATTAAAAAATATGTACAAAAATCTTCTAAAAGATAAGGGCGGTTGTCCACACGGATTGCGCATTTTAAAATTTTTGATTTTTTAGATATAGTATTTTTGCTAATTGAAAGATTATAAGAATCTTCTAATATATTTTGGAATTCTTTTAAAGAATAAAGTCTTACACCATTAATACTTAACATAAATGCCTCATTAGCTTTATTTTATTATATATTGTATGTTAGTTTCAAGGAGGTAGGTTATATGTTGAATACTTTTAGTAGAGTTTTTATTAATAATTACTAGATTATATATCTGAGATAAATTATGTAATATATCTGATTGAAAAAATTTACACCAAGGTGATATTTTTAAGAAATGGGTTTATGTTTGGGGATTGGGTTAAGTATTTTTTTTCAATTTTATCTTCTAGTAAAGTGATGTCAATTCTGATATAGCTATTTTCTTGTATAATATTGATATCATTTAAAATAAAGTCTAAGTTATTTGAGTTTAAATTTTTAGTCAGAAAATTTGTTTTTTCTAAAAAGATTAACCTTATTTTGCCTCCTAATCCGTTCTCGTTTTCAATAAAAGATCTTAATGTTTTGAGAATTTTTTGTTTATTGTTGATAGTTTTTATTTGATTTGAATTTGTTAGAATTAGTTCTTCATAGATTTTTGTGCTTAGATTTAGTAGTATTCTATTTGTTGCTTTAATGTTTGCATTTGAATTTTCACTAGTTTTTATATCAGCTTTATTGATAATTTTGATATTTGAATAGCTTATTTTTGTCAAAAAAGGAAGTTGAATAGTTTTATTAATGCCCTTTAATAACAAATTAACTTTTTGGTTGTTTGCTTTACCTTCAAAAAGGTAAGTATTATTATTTTTTATAATAGGAATAAACGCATTTTCTACATTTTCTTTTCTATAAATAGAACCAAGTATTTTAAGTCCGATTAGGCAAATTTTATCTTTGTTGCTAGCTTTTAAATCAATCGTATAAACTTTTACTATCATCATGTCATAAACTATTTTAAGTTTTTCTTCACTTACATAGTTAATATAAAATTCAAGTTTCCCCTTTAGAATGTCTGTTGGTAATTTAGAAAATTCATTTGACCTTAATTTTAAATTAATAATTCCACCTTTAAATGTTTTAAGGTCGATATTCTCTTTTAAGTTTGTTTGAATAGTTTTTTCAAAATTAAGTTCAAATTTAAAAGCTATGGGGTTGATAATGAATATTTTTTTGTTTTTTACAAAGTAAGTATTAATAATTGACCTTGGGTCAGTATACACGATTTCTCCTATAGATGCACTTTGAAATTTATATAAATTGGGATTAGACATAATCTAATCTTTTTAATTGGTTTTTGTTAGAACAACACCTAATAATAATAGTTTTTTAATTTTAATTCAAGCTGTAAAATTAGAATGTTTTTATTTAAATGTATTATATTATTTAATTTTCTGATTTCGAGAAATTTTTTAAAAATAAATATAAGATAAAATAAAGGGAGATTTTAATGAATGCAAAATTTATTGTAAAATGTTTTATTTCGGTATTTTTTTTAATTTCTTGTCAAACTTATCAAATAGCTTATGATAGGTTTTCTCAAGTATTAGATTCTCAATATGATATTGGGGTAAATTATTCTAGAGATGGAATATTTAGGTCTGTAATTTCGATTAAATATGATAAGTCAAAAAATAAAAAAGAATATTTTATTTTGGTTAAAGTTGAGACTAGAAATTCTAATCAAATAAAGATTGAAAAGATAATCACAGATACTAGGTTTGAGTCTAAAGGGGAGCTGGTTTTAGAAAATAGTAAACGCGTTGTTTATTATAACGATTTTTATGATTCATATTTTCCTTATGATTCTACAACGGTGATTACTGAAAAAAATATTAAGGTAGAAATTTATAAATTTATTATTCCAGAAAGCGAGTTTATAAGATTTGTTGCTTTGGGTAATGATAATATAGCGGCATTTAGAATTTATGCGTTTAGGAATGATGTTATTGTGAATTTTAATAAGATTCCTTTCAAAGAATTTTTGGATGATTTTAACTCAAAAGTTAAACAACTTGGTGGAAGTTGATTTGAGTTTGAATAATTTTTAAGCTTAAGCTAAATGATTATTACTAGGAAGGAGATATATTAAGAATATTTAGTATAAACAAGTTTTTTTAATATTAATTTATAATAATATTGACTTTAAAATTGTTTTTATATTATTTTTTTTATTACAATCAATCTTTTGAAAGATTAATGTATTCTAGTATAGCTTTTTCGTTTCTCAGTAGGAATAGACCTTCTCTTATTCCATTATGGAATTCTTCAAAGGAAACCAAGATTGTTTTTAAATTTTTATCTTTATTATCTATATTGTCATAGTAAAAGATAAAGTAAGGTCTTCCAGTAGTATCTTTAAACCCGAGAAAATTTACAAATATTGCTGTTTCTTGAAAGTCTGTTTTTAAATTATACGAGAGACCATTTTTGTATAAAAAAATTCCATTGCCTTCAAGATTTTTAATTTCAGAATTATTAATTGTATTTTTAATTTTAGTAAAACTTTCAATTGCTTTTAAAATATATTTTATTGATGAAAATTTGGCATAGTATATGCGGTTATTAATTTGAAATTCTAAAAAGATTCCACATTCATTTCCAGCTTTAATTACATCTTGTTCATTTTTAATAGAAGCCGCAATTTTCTTGTCAATAACAAGATTGATTTTGAATGTGGAAATATGGTTTAAGGTTTTTACATTATCAATTGCTAAATTTTCTGTTAGATAGACTTTATAATTAATAAATATTCCTTTTATATTTTTAATTTTATTTTGTTTAAATTCATAGTTTGTGCTATGAGAATATATTGCTAAATTTTGAATTAAAAGTACTAAGAATATAAAAGTTTTATTTTTCATTATATAACTTATTATATGATAGCAGTCTTGAATAATTTTAGTAAACCGTTTTTATCTATTAAGTGTCTGAAATTTATAAAAAATTTAGGTATATAAATAGTTTTTGTTAATTTTACAGAGAAAATGTTTTCAATATTTTATAGAAATTTACGTCAGATATTAAAATTATTGGCTAGAATAAGTTGAAGAGCCTGTGTACTTTCTTGGTAAAAACTTTATGTCAAATAAATTAATTAATTTTCTCTATATAAAAAGAAAACCCCTTAAAAATAAGAGGTTTATTTAAAAGAATGTATGGTATGAAGTAAATATTGATAATAAATTCTTTTAATTTTAAAAAAGGAGAATATTTAATACTCAATTATTAGTTCAATAATTGAGTATTACCAATTATTTTTTAAATTTTTTTTAAAGAATAATATTTTTGCAGAGAAAATCAAATATTATTCAATCTTAAATTTTATTTATTGTTAAGTTTGATTTTGTACATTTATTTTTTTGGGAGATTATTTAGATCTTAATCATCTTATTAAAATTTATATTTCCTATTAAGTAAATAGGAAATTAATTTTTAGTTAATTTACGCTTTTTAGATTTTCATTTTTTTTATTTGCTATAAACTTAGTGTTTTAGACCTTGAATGTTTTAATTCTTGGTAAAAAAAAGAAGTCCCTACCCCTAATCTTATTTGGAGAGGATTAATAGGGGTGTTGGGGACTGTTGGTAGATAGTTTTCTACCTTATATGTATATAATATTTTATTTTTTTAATTTTGTAAATATTATTTAATAATAATAAATAAAATATAACATTTTAATTTAAAATGCTATATTTTGGCTTCTTTCCTATTATTTCCTTTTAATTTTTTAGTTTTGCTATTTGGTTTAGCGTGATTTTGTTTTGGGCTATCAATTTTATTGATAGCTTTTAAAAGCTTTATATGCCCTTCATTAAGGGCCTTTTCTTCATTTTTAAGTTTTAAGGGGCTTAGTTTTTGATTCATTGTTTGAATTTCTTTAATTTCTGCTTCAGTTGGTTCATAATTTATCCATTTTTTATCTATCCAGCCTTTTTCCCATTCATAATAGTTTTCATTGAAGGTGGTTTTGTTTTGTTCGTCGTAGTGTCTTGCCAGTGCGGCAATTATTTTTGTTCCATATTTAAGCATTTTTTCTGTTTTTGTTTTTGTAATAAATGTGTCGTAATCGTAATTTTCTCCAGTTTGCATATTGATAATGTCAACTATAAGTTTAAAAGTATTTATGCAATTCATTGCAATATTTGTGGATGAAAAATTAGGGTCACTAAGGGCTTTAATATTAAGTTCATATTTTTTCTTTAAGCTTATGGGAATTTTAAAAAAGTCGATTATAAAGCCATTTATTTTTGCCCGATAATTAGCCTCATATTGGGAATTCCCAAAGAAAGTTCCCTTTATGCCTCCAATTGTATATTCATTATAGTTTCTTGTTGTTTCTTTTTGCATTTTTTCCTTTAAAAAATATATTATTATAATTAATATATTACAATATAATATAATGTATTAATTGATATTATATATCAATTAATACACATTACAAATAAAAAAACATTTGTAATTTTGTTTTTTTTCTAAATTGTTGTAAATTTTAACTTATCTTTAACCTTTAACCATTTATAAAAAGTCCTTAAGAAAGAAATTTCTTAGGACTTTTTATTGATTTAACAAAAAATAATAAATAGATTTATTTTGACTCTGAATATGCTTTTCGATAAGATATCAATAGAGGCCCCTTTGGGGGGAAATAAGGCACAATACCTTTTAGCTCAAAAATAATGTTTCTAATAATATTTATCCAAATAAGTAGAATATTTTTTCCTTATAAGCCTTGAAGATACTGTTTTTAGATTATTGATAAATTTAGAAGGTTGAATATTGGGGGTAAATTCTAGTAGTAAATGAATATGATCCTTATCATGGTTGAATTCATTAAGGGTTATTTTCCATAAAGAACATATATCAAGTATTATTTGTTAAGGAGAAGATAAAAGCTCGGCATTTATGCATTTATGCCTATATTTAGTAACTAATATTAGGTGATAATTAATAGAGAATATACGCAGTGATTATTAAAAGTTAGTTTGTGTGACATATACACTTAAGTATAAAATATTATAAAATAATAAAATGTATGAGTGCTAATAAAGCTTATAAAAGTACAGAATATATCCTAACACTAATTAAAAAAAATCAAAAGTATTTAGATGTGTAAGCTTTTTCATTATTCATTCAAGTAGATATAAAGAAGGGTTTTCATTTCTAAAAATAGGTTAATAGTTTGGTTCTTTGTAATTTTTAACTTAATTTAAACTCTACACATAATAATTTTTTCAGAGAAATTTTAAAAAGGAAATAGGAATATTAAAAACGATAAATTTCTTAAAAATGTAGTATTAGAAAAAGAACTTATGATAAATGTATATTTCAGTAGCAGTTGAGTATTTAGATGCTAAAAATAACAATAAACTTAAGAAATGTCAAAGAAAACTATAATAAAAACAAAAAGTTTTTATTAATAGAGCTAAGTCTAGATTAAGAATTGCTAAGCTGCATAAAAAAATTCAAATCAAAGAAAAGACTTTTTACATAAATTATCTTACTACTTTGTAGCTAATTATAAAAACATAACAATAAAAAATTTGTCAATTAAGGGTATGTAAAAAGGAATGTTTGGGAAAATTGTTGATCATTTAGGATGATATTGGTGTAAGATAATAATAACTTTCCTTATTATATAAATCAAAACGGCAGGAATCCTATTTGCGTAAAGTAGGTAGATATTTTTAACAGGTAAATTATGTACTAATTTTGGTATTTAAAATACAGCTCTAAAATTAAGCGATACTAGGGAGACTTTCAGTCGTTACAGTACTTTACATAATAGAGAAATAAATGCAATTCTAAATTTTAAGGCTTATTATATAGAAATAAAAAACTAAGGTAGAGGCTTTCTGAAGTAAAGCTTGTGGATCAGCTTTAGTAGATGATTATTCTTGTTGAAAAGAGTCTAAAAAGCTATCGTGGGATAAAGCAAAAAGGTAATTTCTATGATCTTTGGTTTAAAAGTAGTTCGTAGAATGCATTAGTAAATGATTTGTTTGTAAAATTTAGAGGAAATAATAAAAAGTTTTTGAAGATAATAAATCCTTTAAAGTTCTTAAGGTCTTAAAGAAGTAAGGATTTTTTTGCTTGTTGTTTATTTTGATAATAGTAATGTGATCTTAATAAGCTTAAAGCTCAAAAATTATCATTTATAATGATATTGTGTTTAATTTATAAGATAAGCTTAGGTTTAATTATGTTAGCCGTCTTTTATCAAGGAGAGCGTAAAGGATAGTAAATGCACTACTACTTTACATAGTTTTTAAAACTATATCAAATCTGATTTATGAAGCTCTTTTATAAAAGAGCTTCACTAGTAGAGATTAAATTAATTTTAATTAATTTAATCTCTACTAGTTGGTTTATATTGAGATAATTAATATATGATATAAAGTAATTAATATATGATATAAAGTAATTAATATGTGATATAAAGTAATTAATATGTGATATAAAGTAATTAATATGTGATATAAAGTAATTAATATGTGATATAAAGTAATTAATATGTGATATAATATAATTAAAAGGAAGTTTACATGAAAAAAATAGCATTTCATATTCAAAAAGGTGGCGTTGGAAAAACTACCTTAAGTGGGAATATAGCAAGCTATTTGTCTAAAACAAAAAAAGTTATATTAGTTGATTGTGATATACAGCAAGGAAGTTCTTCTACATGGTTTCTTAATCATGAAATTCTTAGGTTAGACATTAAGGATTCTCTTTTAAATAAGATAAATATAGATCAAGTATTAAAGCAAATACAAAAAAATTTTTATATTTTGCCATGTGTGCCGAGCGGAACTTTTAGAAGAGATGTTCAGCATAAATTACAGGATTTTCCATATTTGATAGATGATTTTTGCTTAGAATTGGAAAAATTGGGATTTGAATTTGCGATTTTTGATTTATCTCCCAGTTTTGAGCTTTGGGAGCGAAGAATTATTCTTGCAATGTGTGAAGTTATTACTCCATTGACTCCAGAATTTTTAAGTCTTGAAGGAATTAATATTTTTAAGGAAGAGTTTGATTCTTTGTTAAAATCTTATAGAAAAAAGGTTAAACACGAGAAGATTATTTGTAATATGCTCAATAAAAGTTTTAAAAGACATAATTTACATTTAAGTCAATTTAAAACTTTTGGATATGATCTTTATGAGATTGGGCAAGATGCTAAAATAGCAGAATCGCAGTTGTATAAAAAGTCGATTTTTGATTATTATCCTGAGAGTAAATCTATCTTAGAACTTTCAAGATTGGGGGATGCTTTATGCCTATAAGTAAAGAGGTTGATTTGGAAGAAATCATTAAACAAAATGTTGGTAAATCTAAATTTGCTTTTCGTGTTGACAATGATGTTATTAGTAATAACACATCAAATGTTAAGCCTGGTAGATCAAAGATGACGATCAAACAAATAAGTATAGGATTGAAATATGAATATTGGGTTGAGTTTTATTCTATTTTAGATAAAAAGGGATTAACAGCTTCTGGTTTTATAAGAACTTTAATTATGGAATATATAGAAACTTCTAAGAAATAATATTTTTTAGTTTTAATTTATTATTTATTAATAGATGGATTTATTTTGATTTTGAATATATTTTTTGATGATATCAATAGAAGCGCTTACAGTAGAAATAAGACAATAACTTCCAGACCAAAAATAAGATTTCCAATAATATTTATCTAAATAAGTAGAGTATTTTTACCTTATAAGCCTTGAAGATACTGTTTTTAGATTATTGATAAATTTAGAAGGTTGAATATTGGGGGTAAATTCTAGTAGTAAATGAATATGATCTTTATCATGGTTGAATTTATTAGGGGTTATTTTCCATAAAGAACATATATTAAGTATTGGTAAAGAGAAGATGAAAGCTCGGCATTTATGCATTTATGCCTATATTTAGCAACTAATATTAGGTGATAATTTGAATATACGTAGTGATTATTAAAAGTTAGTTTGTGTGACATATACACTTAAATAAAATATTATAAAATAATAAAACATATGAGTGCTAATGAAGCTTATAAGTACAGAATATATCCCAACGCTAATCAAAAGAAATATTTTTCAAAAGTATTTAGATGCGTAAGATTTTTGTATAACAAAATGTTAAGTGATAAGAAAGATTATTATGAAAAAAATAAACAAAGTCTTATTACTTATCCAAGTAAATATAAAGAAGAATTTTCATTCTTAAAGGAAGTTAATAGTTTAGCTCTTTGTAATTCCCAACTTGACTTAAATTCTGCGTATAGTAATTTTTTTAGAGAAATTAAAAAAGGAAATAAAACACAAGGATTTTCTAAATATAAAAGCAAGAAAAATAGGCAAACTTTTAGAACTAATAATCAAAAAAATTCAATAAGAATAGAAAATAATTATATAAAGTTGCCCAAAATAGGATTTGTAAAGTTAGCTCTACATAGGAATATTAAGAGTAATGAAGTTATTAAAAATGTAGTATTAGAAAAAGATGCCGATGATAAATATTACATTTCAGTAGCAGTTGAGTGCTTAGATGCTAAAAATAACAATAAAACTAAAGATAATAAAAAAGAGGCGGTTGGTATTGTGATATGAGTATGAGGCATTTTCTAGTAAGTAGTGAAGGTGAAAAAACCAATCATCCTAAATATTTACTAAAAAATGAACGCAAACTCAAGAAATACCAAAGAAAACCATCAAAAAAACAAAAAGGTTCTGTTAATAGAGTTAAATCTAGATTAAGAGTTGCCAAGTTGCATAGGAAAATTTCAAACCAAATAAAAGATTTTTTACATAAATTATTTTATTATTTTTTAGCTAATTATAAAAATATAGCAATAAAAAACTCATCAATTAAAGGCATGCAAAAAGGAATGTTTGGCAAAAGTGTTAATGATTTAGGATGGCATGAGTTTGTAAGACAATTATCATATAAATCAGAGTGGTCTAAATCCTATTTACATAAAGTTGATAGATATTTTCCATCAAGCAAGCTATGCAACAAGTGCCACATTAAAAATACAACTCTGAAATTAAGTGATACTAGGTGGACTTGTAGGAGTTGTAACACTTTGCATGATAGAGATATAAATGCAGCTCTAAATCTTAAAGCGTATTATTATAAGGAAATATAAACTAAGGCAGGAACTGTCTGAAGTAAAGCTTGTGGACCATGCTTTAGTGGATGACCATTCTTTTAGAACCTAAAAAGCTATCATTGGATGAAACAAGAAGCTATTTCTATAATCTTTGATTTAGAAATAGCAGTTCACAGCTTTAATGTCTTTAAGTCGCTCAATATAAGGTTTATCAATAAAAAATGTTTTATTATTGATATCTTACCATATTTTATTATTTTATATTTAATTTATATTAAGGCTTTTATTGGTTAAAATAATTAAAGCTATTAATATTATTATAAATATATAAAACTTATTGTTAATAATTAATAGATAAAAAATTAATTTTAACATTTCTGTTGATAAGAAAAAAATATCAAAACATTTTTTACAAAATTTTATTAATTTTGTAAAAAATGTTTTTAATTGCATGTGAAAATACACTATACACATAGTTAAGCATGAATATACTATTATTGCTGTCATAAAATTTTAATTCTCCCTTAATTTCTGATAAATTTCAGTCTATCTCAATTCTTAAAAAATTCCATTTTTATTTATTTAAAGTTTTATATTATTTGCATGCATTTATTAAATGCATATTATAATCTTAATATTTAAAGATACTATTAAATATTAATAGCCATACTATTTTTTGAAAAGTTTCCATCCAAAAAATTTTTTTGTTTCCTCTTTTTTATTTTTTCTACTTAGTTTGTCACCTTTAATAGGTATTCTTTTTTCTCTAGGTTTTGCATTAAAAATAATAAGTATATTATCTATATAATCTTTATTTAATGTTTTAAATAAACCATATTGATCTAGATCTAAGACATAGTTAGGATTTATTTTTTTTAAAATTTTAAAATAATAGGACTTGCCTGGTAATATTATTGGATTTTTGTATATTTTTATTGCAAACTCCTCAAACGTTATAGCATTTTTAACTAATTCTAATAGATTGTACTTGGGAAAATATTTGATGGCATTATAGCTTTTTAAAAAGTTTGGTGTTATAAAATATTTTAAAATTTGTTCTTTGGGATATAAATTAATACTTTTTTTGCCATATTTCTTGAAAGCTTTTATATTTTGCGATGGTTTATAAGGGGTAATTTTCCCTTGTTTTTCTAATCTAAGCAGTTTTATATAAATGGTATTTTTTTTTATGCTTTTATTTTGCATGATTTGTATTTCTTTTAAAGTAAAATATTCTTGATTTTTATCATCAATAAGCATTGTTAAACCCCTTATATTTTGTATGTAGTTTACTATAAGTAGGTTAATGTGTCAAATGAAATGATAGTGAAAAGCGATTATTTCCTCAATTTCCAAATTGAGTTTTAAACTAATTAATTATAAATTAATTTATAATTAATTAGTTTAAAACTCAATTTGGAAATTGAGGAAATAATCGCTTTTCACTATCATTTCATTTGACACATTAACCTACTTATAGTAAACTACATACAAAATATAAGGGGTTTAACAATGCTTATTGATGATAAAAATCAAGAATATTTTACTTTAAAAGAAATACAAATCATGCAAAATAAAAGCATAAAAAAAAATACCATTTATATAAAACTGCTTAGATTAGAAAAACAAGGGAAAATTACCCCTTATAAACCATCGCAAAATATAAAAGCTTTCAAGAAATATGGCAAAAAAAGTATTAATTTATATCCCAAAGAACAAATTTTAAAATATTTTATAACACCAAACTTTTTAAAAAGCTATAATGCCATCAAATATTTTCCCAAGTACAATCTATTAGAATTAGTTAAAAATGCTATAACGTTTGAGGAGTTTGCAATAAAAATATACAAAAATCCAATAATATTACCAGGCAAGTCCTATTATTTTAAAATTTTAAAAAAAATAAATCCTAACTATGTCTTAGATCTAGATCAATATGGTTTATTTAAAACATTAAATAAAGATTATATAGATAATATACTTATTATTTTTAATGCAAAACCTAGAGAAAAAAGAATACCTATTAAAGGTGACAAACTAAGTAGAAAAAATAAAAAAGAGGAAACAAAAAAATTTTTTGGATGGAAACTTTTCAAAAAATAGTATGGCTATTAATATTTAATAGTATCTTTAAATATTAAGATTATAATATGCATTTAATAAATGCATGCAAATAATATAAAACTTTAAATAAATAAAAATGGAATTTTTTAAGAATTGAGATAGACTGAAATTTATCAGAAATTAAGGGAGAATTAAAATTTTATGACAGCAATAATAGTATATTCATGCTTAACTATGTGTATAGTGTATTTTCACATGCAATTAAAAACATTTTTTACAAAATTAATAAAATTTTGTAAAAAATGTTTTGATATTTTTTTCTTATCAACAGAAATGTTAAAATTAATTTTTTATCTATTAATTATTAACAATAAGTTTTATATATTTATAATAATATTAATAGCTTTAATTATTTTAACCAATAAAAGCCTTAATATAAATTAAATATAAAATAATAAAATATGGTAAGATATCAATAATAAAACATTTTTTATTGATAAACCTTATATTGAGCGACTTAAAGACATTAAAGCTGTGAACTGCTATTTCTAAATCAAAGATTATAGAAATAGCTTCTTGTTTCATCCAATGATAGCTTTTTAGGTTCTAAAAGAATGGTCATCCACTAAAGCATGGTCCACAAGCTTTACTTCAGACAGTTCCTGCCTTAGTTTATATTTCCTTATAATAATACGCTTTAAGATTTAGAGCTGCATTTATATCTCTATCATGCAAAGTGTTACAACTCCTACAAGTCCACCTAGTATCACTTAATTTCAGAGTTGTATTTTTAATGTGGCACTTGTTGCATAGCTTGCTTGATGGAAAATATCTATCAACTTTATGTAAATAGGATTTAGACCACTCTGATTTATATGATAATTGTCTTACAAACTCATGCCATCCTAAATCATTAACACTTTTGCCAAACATTCCTTTTTGCATGCCTTTAATTGATGAGTTTTTTATTGCTATATTTTTATAATTAGCTAAAAAATAATAAAATAATTTATGTAAAAAATCTTTTATTTGGTTTGAAATTTTCCTATGCAACTTGGCAACTCTTAATCTAGATTTAACTCTATTAACAGAACCTTTTTGTTTTTTTGATGGTTTTCTTTGGTATTTCTTGAGTTTGCGTTCATTTTTTAGTAAATATTTAGGATGATTGGTTTTTTCACCTTCACTACTTACTAGAAAATGCCTCATACTCATATCACAATACCAACCGCCTCTTTTTTATTATCTTTAGTTTTATTGTTATTTTTAGCATCTAAGCACTCAACTGCTACTGAAATGTAATATTTATCATCGGCATCTTTTTCTAATACTACATTTTTAATAACTTCATTACTCTTAATATTCCTATGTAGAGCTAACTTTACAAATCCTATTTTGGGCAACTTTATATAATTATTTTCTATTCTTATTGAATTTTTTTGATTATTAGTTCTAAAAGTTTGCCTATTTTTCTTGCTTTTATATTTAGAAAATCCTTGTGTTTTATTTCCTTTTTTAATTTCTCTAAAAAAATTACTATACGCAGAATTTAAGTCAAGTTGGGAATTACAAAGAGCTAAACTATTAACTTCCTTTAAGAATGAAAATTCTTCTTTATATTTACTTGGATAAGTAATAAGACTTTGTTTATTTTTTTCATAATAATCTTTCTTATCACTTAACATTTTGTTATACAAAAATCTTACGCATCTAAATACTTTTGAAAAATATTTCTTTTGATTAGCGTTGGGATATATTCTGTACTTATAAGCTTCATTAGCACTCATATGTTTTATTATTTTATAATATTTTATTTAAGTGTATATGTCACACAAACTAACTTTTAATAATCACTACGTATATTCAAATTATCACCTAATATTAGTTGCTAAATATAGGCATAAATGCATAAATGCCGAGCTTTCATCTTCTCTTTACCAATACTTAATATATGTTCTTTATGGAAAATAACCCCTAATAAATTCAACCATGATAAAGATCATATTCATTTACTACTAGAATTTACCCCCAATATTCAACCTTCTAAATTTATCAATAATCTAAAAACAGTATCTTCAAGGCTTATAAGGTAAAAATACTCTACTTATTTAGATAAATATTATTGGAAATCTTATTTTTGGTCTGGAAGTTATTGTCTTATTTCTACTGTAAGCGCTTCTATTGATATCATCAAAAAATATATTCAAAATCAAAATAAATCCATCTATTAATAAATAATAAATTAAAACTAAAAAATATTATTTCTTAGAAGTTTCTATATATTCCATAATTAAAGTTCTTATAAAACCAGAAGCTGTTAATCCCTTTTTATCTAAAATAGAATAAAACTCAACCCAATATTCATATTTCAATCCTATACTTATTTGTTTGATCGTCATCTTTGATCTACCAGGCTTAACATTTGATGTGTTATTACTAATAACATCATTGTCAACACGAAAAGCAAATTTAGATTTACCAACATTTTGTTTAATGATTTCTTCCAAATCAACCTCTTTACTTATAGGCATAAAGCATCCCCCAATCTTGAAAGTTCTAAGATAGATTTACTCTCAGGATAATAATCAAAAATCGACTTTTTATACAACTGCGATTCTGCTATTTTAGCATCTTGCCCAATCTCATAAAGATCATATCCAAAAGTTTTAAATTGACTTAAATGTAAATTATGTCTTTTAAAACTTTTATTGAGCATATTACAAATAATCTTCTCGTGTTTAACCTTTTTTCTATAAGATTTTAACAAAGAATCAAACTCTTCCTTAAAAATATTAATTCCTTCAAGACTTAAAAATTCTGGAGTCAATGGAGTAATAACTTCACACATTGCAAGAATAATTCTTCGCTCCCAAAGCTCAAAACTGGGAGATAAATCAAAAATCGCAAATTCAAATCCCAATTTTTCCAAT
Source organism: Borreliella afzelii (assembly GCF_014202295.1). Classification (NCBI taxonomy): domain Bacteria; kingdom Pseudomonadati; phylum Spirochaetota; class Spirochaetia; order Spirochaetales; family Borreliaceae; genus Borreliella; species Borreliella afzelii. The sequence continues at coordinate 21,389 of NZ_JACHGM010000004.1, read as the reverse complement.
TCTAAGCAAAAATCATCTATCAAATATGGAAAATCCTGTAATTTATGCTGAACATCTCTTCTAAAAGTTCCGCTCGGCACACATGGCAAAATATAAAAATTTTTTTGTATTTGCTTTAATACTTGATCTATATTTATCTTATTTAAAAGAGAATCCTTAATGTCTAACCTAAGAATTTCATGATTAAGAAACCATGTAGAAGAACTTCCTTGCTGTATATCACAATCAACTAATATAACTTTTTTTGTTTTAGACAAATAGCTTGCTATATTCCCACTTAAGGTAGTTTTTCCAACGCCACCTTTTTGAATATGAAATGCTATTTTTTTCATGTAAACTTCCTTTTAATTATATTATATCACATATTAATTACTTTATATCACATATTAATTACTTTATATCACATATTAATTACTTTATATCACATATTAATTACTTTATATCACATATTAATTACTTTATATCATATATTAATTACTTTATATCATATATTAATTATCTCAATATAAACCAACTAGTAGAGATTAAATTAATTAAAATTAATTTAATCTCTACTAGTGAAGCTCTTTTATAAAAGAGCTTCATAAATCAGATTTGATATAGTTTTAAAAACTATGTAAAGTAGTAGTGCATTTACTATCCTTTACGCTCTCCTTGATAAAAGACGGCTAACATAATTAAACCTAAGCTTATCTTATAAATTAAACACAATATCATTATAAATGATAATTTTTGAGCTTTAAGCTTATTAAGATCACATTACTATTATCAAAATAAACAACAAGCAAAAAAATCCTTACTTCTTTAAGACCTTAAGAACTTTAAAGGATTTATTATCTTCAAAAACTTTTTATTATTTCCTCTAAATTTTACAAACAAATCATTTACTAATGCATTCTACGAACTACTTTTAAACCAAAGATCATAGAAATTACCTTTTTGCTTTATCCCACGATAGCTTTTTAGACTCTTTTCAACAAGAATAATCATCTACTAAAGCTGATCCACAAGCTTTACTTCAGAAAGCCTCTACCTTAGTTTTTTATTTCTATATAATAAGCCTTAAAATTTAGAATTGCATTTATTTCTCTATTATGTAAAGTACTGTAACGACTGAAAGTCTCCCTAGTATCGCTTAATTTTAGAGCTGTATTTTAAATACCAAAATTAGTACATAATTTACCTGTTAAAAATATCTACCTACTTTACGCAAATAGGATTCCTGCCGTTTTGATTTATATAATAAGGAAAGTTATTATTATCTTACACCAATATCATCCTAAATGATCAACAATTTTCCCAAACATTCCTTTTTACATACCCTTAATTGACAAATTTTTTATTGTTATGTTTTTATAATTAGCTACAAAGTAGTAAGATAATTTATGTAAAAAGTCTTTTCTTTGATTTGAATTTTTTTATGCAGCTTAGCAATTCTTAATCTAGACTTAGCTCTATTAATAAAAACTTTTTGTTTTTATTATAGTTTTCTTTGACATTTCTTAAGTTTATTGTTATTTTTAGCATCTAAATACTCAACTGCTACTGAAATATACATTTATCATAAGTTCTTTTTCTAATACTACATTTTTAAGAAATTTATCGTTTTTAATATTCCTATTTCCTTTTTAAAATTTCTCTGAAAAAATTATTATGTGTAGAGTTTAAATTAAGTTAAAAATTACAAAGAACCAAACTATTAACCTATTTTTAGAAATGAAAACCCTTCTTTATATCTACTTGAATGAATAATGAAAAAGCTTACACATCTAAATACTTTTGATTTTTTTTAATTAGTGTTAGGATATATTCTGTACTTTTATAAGCTTTATTAGCACTCATACATTTTATTATTTTATAATATTTTATACTTAAGTGTATATGTCACACAAACTAACTTTTAATAATCACTGCGTATATTCTCTATTAATTATCACCTAATATTAGTTACTAAATATAGGCATAAATGCATAAATGCCGAGCTTTTATCTTCTCCTTAACAAATAATACTTGATATATGTTCTTTATGGAAAATAACCCTTAATGAATTCAACCATGATAAGGATCATATTCATTTACTACTAGAATTTACCCCCAATATTCAACCTTCTAAATTTATCAATAATCTAAAAACAGTATCTTCAAGGCTTATAAGGAAAAAATATTCTACTTATTTGGATAAATATTATTAGAAACATTATTTTTGAGCTAAAAGGTATTGTGCCTTATTTCCCCCCAAAGGGGCCTCTATTGATATCTTATCGAAAAGCATATTCAGAGTCAAAATAAATCTATTTATTATTTTTTGTTAAATCAATAAAAAGTCCTAAGAAATTTCTTTCTTAAGGACTTTTTATAAATGGTTAAAGGTTAAAGATAAGTTAAAATTTACAACAATTTAGAAAAAAAACAAAATTACAAATGTTTTTTTATTTGTAATGTGTATTAATTGATATATAATATCAATTAATACATTATATTATATTGTAATATATTAATTATAATAATATATTTTTTAAAGGAAAAAATGCAAAAAGAAACAACAAGAAACTATAATGAATATACAATTGGAGGCATAAAGGGAACTTTCTTTGGGAATTCCCAATATGAGGCTAATTATCGGGCAAAAATAAATGGCTTTATAATCGACTTTTTTAAAATTCCCATAAGCTTAAAGAAAAAATATGAACTTAATATTAAAGCCCTTAGTGACCCTAATTTTTCATCCACAAATATTGCAATGAATTGCATAAATACTTTTAAACTTATAGTTGACATTATCAATATGCAAACTGGAGAAAATTACGATTACGACACATTTATTACAAAAACAAAAACAGAAAAAATGCTTAAATATGGAACAAAAATAATTGCCGCACTGGCAAGACACTACGACGAACAAAACAAAACCACCTTCAATGAAAACTATTATGAATGGGAAAAAGGCTGGATAGATAAAAAATGGATAAATTATGAACCAACTGAAGCAGAAATTAAAGAAATTCAAACAATGAATCAAAAACTAAGCCCCTTAAAACTTAAAAATGAAGAAAAGGCCCTTAATGAAGGGCATATAAAGCTTTTAAAAGCTATCAATAAAATTGATAGCCCAAAACAAAATCACGCTAAACCAAATAGCAAAACTAAAAAATTAAAAGGAAATAATAGGAAAGAAGCCAAAATATAGCATTTTAAATTAAAATGTTATATTTTATTTATTATTATTAAATAATATTTACAAAATTAAAAAAATAAAATATTATATACATATAAGGTAGAAAACTATCTACCAACAGTCCCCAACACCCCTATTAATCCTCTCCAAATAAGATTAGGGGTAGGGACTTCTTTTTTTTACCAAGAATTAAAACATTCAAGGTCTAAAACACTAAGTTTATAGCAAATAAAAAAAATGAAAATCTAAAAAGCGTAAATTAACTAAAAATTAATTTCCTATTTACTTAATAGGAAATATAAATTTTAATAAGATGATTAAGATCTAAATAATCTCCCAAAAAAATAAATGTACAAAATCAAACTTAACAATAAATAAAATTTAAGATTGAATAATATTTGATTTTCTCTGCAAAAATATTATTCTTTAAAAAAAATTTAAAAAATAATTGGTAATACTCAATTATTGAACTAATAATTGAGTATTAAATATTCTCCTTTTTTAAAATTAAAAGAATTTATTATCAATATTTACTTCATACCATACATTCTTTTAAATAAACCTCTTATTTTTAAGGGGTTTTCTTTTTATATAGAGAAAATTAATTAATTTATTTGACATAAAGTTTTTACCAAGAAAGTACACAGGCTCTTCAACTTATTCTAGCCAATAATTTTAATATCTGACGTAAATTTCTATAAAATATTGAAAACATTTTCTCTGTAAAATTAACAAAAACTATTTATATACCTAAATTTTTTATAAATTTCAGACACTTAATAGATAAAAACGGTTTACTAAAATTATTCAAGACTGCTATCATATAATAAGTTATATAATGAAAAATAAAACTTTTATATTCTTAGTACTTTTAATTCAAAATTTAGCAATATATTCTCATAGCACAAACTATGAATTTAAACAAAATAAAATTAAAAATATAAAAGGAATATTTATTAATTATAAAGTCTATCTAACAGAAAATTTAGCAATTGATAATGTAAAAACCTTAAACCATATTTCCACATTCAAAATCAATCTTGTTATTGACAAGAAAATTGCGGCTTCTATTAAAAATGAACAAGATGTAATTAAAGCTGGAAATGAATGTGGAATCTTTTTAGAATTTCAAATTAATAACCGCATATACTATGCCAAATTTTCATCAATAAAATATATTTTAAAAGCAATTGAAAGTTTTACTAAAATTAAAAATACAATTAATAATTCTGAAATTAAAAATCTTGAAGGCAATGGAATTTTTTTATACAAAAATGGTCTCTCGTATAATTTAAAAACAGACTTTCAAGAAACAGCAATATTTGTAAATTTTCTCGGGTTTAAAGATACTACTGGAAGACCTTACTTTATCTTTTACTATGACAATATAGATAATAAAGATAAAAATTTAAAAACAATCTTGGTTTCCTTTGAAGAATTCCATAATGGAATAAGAGAAGGTCTATTCCTACTGAGAAACGAAAAAGCTATACTAGAATACATTAATCTTTCAAAAGATTGATTGTAATAAAAAAAATAATATAAAAACAATTTTAAAGTCAATATTATTATAAATTAATATTAAAAAAACTTGTTTATACTAAATATTCTTAATATATCTCCTTCCTAGTAATAATCATTTAGCTTAAGCTTAAAAATTATTCAAACTCAAATCAACTTCCACCAAGTTGTTTAACTTTTGAGTTAAAATCATCCAAAAATTCTTTGAAAGGAATCTTATTAAAATTCACAATAACATCATTCCTAAACGCATAAATTCTAAATGCCGCTATATTATCATTACCCAAAGCAACAAATCTTATAAACTCGCTTTCTGGAATAATAAATTTATAAATTTCTACCTTAATATTTTTTTCAGTAATCACCGTTGTAGAATCATAAGGAAAATATGAATCATAAAAATCGTTATAATAAACAACGCGTTTACTATTTTCTAAAACCAGCTCCCCTTTAGACTCAAACCTAGTATCTGTGATTATCTTTTCAATCTTTATTTGATTAGAATTTCTAGTCTCAACTTTAACCAAAATAAAATATTCTTTTTTATTTTTTGACTTATCATATTTAATCGAAATTACAGACCTAAATATTCCATCTCTAGAATAATTTACCCCAATATCATATTGAGAATCTAATACTTGAGAAAACCTATCATAAGCTATTTGATAAGTTTGACAAGAAATTAAAAAAAATACCGAAATAAAACATTTTACAATAAATTTTGCATTCATTAAAATCTCCCTTTATTTTATCTTATATTTATTTTTAAAAAATTTCTCGAAATCAGAAAATTAAATAATATAATACATTTAAATAAAAACATTCTAATTTTACAGCTTGAATTAAAATTAAAAAACTATTATTATTAGGTGTTGTTCTAACAAAAACCAATTAAAAAGATTAGATTATGTCTAATCCCAATTTATATAAATTTCAAAGTGCATCTATAGGAGAAATCGTGTATACTGACCCAAGGTCAATTATTAATACTTACTTTGTAAAAAACAAAAAAATATTCATTATCAACCCCATAGCTTTTAAATTTGAACTTAATTTTGAAAAAACTATTCAAACAAACTTAAAAGAGAATATCGACCTTAAAACATTTAAAGGTGGAATTATTAATTTAAAATTAAGGTCAAATGAATTTTCTAAATTACCAACAGACATTCTAAAGGGGAAACTTGAATTTTATATTAACTATGTAAGTGAAGAAAAACTTAAAATAGTTTATGACATGATGATAGTAAAAGTTTATACGATTGATTTAAAAGCTAGCAACAAAGATAAAATTTGCCTAATCGGACTTAAAATACTTGGTTCTATTTATAGAAAAGAAAATGTAGAAAATGCGTTTATTCCTATTATAAAAAATAATAATACTTACCTTTTTGAAGGTAAAGCAAACAACCAAAAAGTTAATTTGTTATTAAAGGGCATTAATAAAACTATTCAACTTCCTTTTTTGACAAAAATAAGCTATTCAAATATCAAAATTATCAATAAAGCTGATATAAAAACTAGTGAAAATTCAAATGCAAACATTAAAGCAACAAATAGAATACTACTAAATCTAAGCACAAAAATCTATGAAGAACTAATTCTAACAAATTCAAATCAAATAAAAACTATCAACAATAAACAAAAAATTCTCAAAACATTAAGATCTTTTATTGAAAACGAGAACGGATTAGGAGGCAAAATAAGGTTAATCTTTTTAGAAAAAACAAATTTTCTGACTAAAAATTTAAACTCAAATAACTTAGACTTTATTTTAAATGATATCAATATTATACAAGAAAATAGCTATATCAGAATTGACATCACTTTACTAGAAGATAAAATTGAAAAAAAATACTTAACCCAATCCCCAAACATAAACCCATTTCTTAAAAATATCACCTTGGTGTAAATTTTTTCAATCAGATATATTACATAATTTATCTCAGATATATAATCTAGTAATTATTAATAAAAACTCTACTAAAAGTATTCAACATATAACCTACCTCCTTGAAACTAACATACAATATATAATAAAATAAAGCTAATGAGGCATTTATGTTAAGTATTAATGGTGTAAGACTTTATTCTTTAAAAGAATTCCAAAATATATTAGAAGATTCTTATAATCTTTCAATTAGCAAAAATACTATATCTAAAAAATCAAAAATTTTAAAATGCGCAATCCGTGTGGACAACCGCCCTTATCTTTTAGAAGATTTTTGTACATATTTTTTAATGGATTTCAGAAGACCTAAACCTATAACAAATAGCATAAAAGAAACAATCCAATTAAGAATTGAGCAAGCAAAAAAAATAATGAACCGAAAATCTACAAAACATGAAATACAAATTGTTTCTAAACCCATAGGTCATATATTATAATCCATTATATTGACATTTTAAAAACATTGTTATAAAATGTAGTCAAAAGCTAATTATTTTGTTTGTAATACAATAAAAATTTAGAGTGCAGACCAAATAATTGGAAAAGCTTCTGAAACTACAACAAATTTCACTTCAGAAGCCAGGATAAGATAATGATAATAAAAATAAGAAATAATGTCAATAAAAATTTTAACAATCTCATAACTTTAGAAGAGCTTATAAAGCACAACCAAAAAAACACAGCCTCTAATTTAATAGAACTAAAGCAATCAAGACTAAAATCATATTTAACTAAAAAAAAGGCCATATACCAAAGAATACTTAAGGTATGCTGGGCAATTGATCTTAAAAACAAAGAATACTATAAATCTAACAAACTTAGAACATATTCTACAATAGAAATATATAATATAGTTAATAAATGTCTTGCAAAAGATAATCAAAAAACATCAATCAGAACTTTAGAATATGATATATCATTTTTAAATCAAGTGCTATTAATAACAACTAAACTAAAACATTTAGGCAAAGATAATGGAAGCTTTGCATTTTATATACAAAATAAAAATCTTTGGAAACACCGTTTTACAATTATTCAAGAAGCAATTAATGAAGAAATCAAAGAATATTTAAAAGATAAAAAAATAGTATCTAATTTCTCTAAAGAAATTGACAATGCTATTAACAAAACTAATATAAAAAATATAAAATCTAAAAGCTCAATTGCAGATGAATCAATTGCAGATGTTATACCTAAAGGTATAAAGGATACATATAAGATAAAGAATTCTATAAAAATAGATAATAAAAAAATAAAGAAAATGCCTTATAAAGAATATATTGCAAGCAAGCTAGTAAAAGTTCATAAAATAGAAAAATTTCAAATAACAAAAATATTAAAAATAAGCAACAATGAAAAAACTTACATAAATGCATTAAGAAACTTAAAGCTAGCAATAGAAAAATATAATAAAGAATACAAAATTGAAGACATTTCAAATCATTTTATAAAAGAGTTTAAAAATAAATATAGTAAAAAAATATGGATGATGAACGGAAAGACCGATAAAATAAATGACTTTAATGAAATTTGGGAAACAAGATTTAAGAAAACGTTCTTAAATAAAAGTTCAAAAGAAAGATATTGTAGTAACTATATAAGAAACAAAAAGAATATTCCTAATTCCGATAACAGAATAAGTGTGTTTTTTTCCGATCATAAAGGTCTTAAAAAGATAAACAAAATTAAAGTTAATTAAAAAATTATTTGTTATCAATATTACAAAAATTTTAAATAAAGGCAAAATTGGCCAAACCGTTAAATCAAAGATTAACATGGATGTTAGCCAAAAAAATGATTACATTAATAAAATGCATTTCTTATAGAAATATTCTATTCATGATTTTTAGTTAAACAATAAAAGAAGTATAAATAAAAAAATATTAGTATAAGTCTTGGTTTAAATATCATTATAAATTTCACATTCACTCTAAAATAATTGCCTTCCCTCTTCTAAATTTTTTATTTTAAAGTTTGTAGCTTTCGTTTTATAAATTTATTATTTAATCTAAATAAAGTTTGATTACACTAAATTTCAAATTTTAAATTCTTATTTTAAAGTTCAATAAATTTCTTAATTCCAATAAAAATCCCATCATTTTTCCCTTATACGTTTGCTTCTTCTATAAGTGAAAAAGAATTTGAATAAAATTATGTATTTTTTATAATTTATAATATAGTAAGTTGAGTTTTTATGTGGTCAAGCGCTGATTTTATTTTAGATTCATTTTGTTCTCAACATTTAATTTCTACAATTTCTGTTTTTCAAAAGACAGATTATTATGCTATCTTTAATAATTTTTAAGCACAGTTAGACAAATGTAAGAAATATGAATGAGCAGGGCAGTGGTCTTGTAAATATATCAAAAAAAGAGAAAGAAAAACTTTCTTTAATGAAGCTGTTAAATTTATGACAATGAACAAAACTACCCCAACACAAGATGAAAATAGTAATAAATTTTTAATAAATAATTAAAAAGATAGAAAAGATAATACTAAACCTAAATATGGTCTTAAAGTAAAGATAGTATTTAGTTACTAAAATTTATGCTGATACTAGAGCATTTAATAGCAATAAAGATCTTTCTAAATTTAATAAAAATAAAATAGAAGATTTTTTTTAAACAGTATAGCCAAAGAACGAAATAATACTTTTTTGAATATATTTGATCCAATATTAAGTTCATTGGCTGTTGTAATTAATGCTTTTATTGTAGATTTTGATACTTTACTTGGTAAAGTATTTTTTATAAGAACTGTTACTATGTGTGGCATAAATGTTAATTTTAAAAATTGTGTAATTTTATCTCTTTTAATAAGAAAGGTTTATTAATTTTTGGAATCCAGCTTAAATGATTTAAAGTTAATATTAAATTTAAAGGAGAGAAAGCATGAAAATTAAAAGTAAATGCTTAGCTTTGGGATTACTTTTTGGTTTTATCAGTTGTGATTTATTCATAAGAGATGAAATAAAAGAGAAATCTCTTGGCTTGTGTGATGAGGAAAGTTCTATTTTAGAGACCGGTGACAAATCTGTTAAAAAGTCTCTTAATAAGAAAGGCAAAGATAAGGTTGCTAGAAAGAAAGTTGAAGGTAATGCTGTTAAAAAAGACCCGTTTAATCATCATGTAAAGAGGGAGTCTGTTAATAATAGTAATCTATCACAAAAAAATGTGATATCGGAAGAAGAAATTTTGAAAACTAAATTATTAAGAGAACGACCTGAGACTAGAAAAGAAGAAATACAAAAACAGCAAGATGAGCATAAAAGGATGCTTCAAGGAAGTTTAAGTTTTCTTAGTGGTGAAAGTGGTGAATTGAAGGATACTATTGAAAGCAATGAAATTGATTTTACTATAGATTCTGATTTAAGACTGAAGAGTGATTTACAAGCTATTTCAGGCTCAAATTCTATTTCATATACTGATGAAATAGAAGAAGAAGATTATGATCAGTATTCTTTAGAAGAAGATTATTATTATGATGAGGAAACAAGATTAAGTAATAGATATGAATCTTATCTAGAGGGTGTTAAATATAATGTAAGTTCAGCAATTAAAACAATTGTTAAGATATATGATAATTATACCTTACTTTCAACAAAGCAAACCCAAATGTATTCTACACGTCTTGACAACCTTGCTAAAGCCAAAGCTAGAGAAGAAGCTAAAAAGTTTACAAAAGAAGAACTTGAAAAAGATCTTAAGACCTTATTGAACTATATTCAAGTGAGTGCAAGGACTGCGACAAATTTTGTATATGCAAGAGAAATATATTCAAAAAGAAAATTAGATGCCATTGAAACAGAAATAAAAAATTTAATTTTAAAGATCAAAGGACAATCTGATTTATACGAGGCATATAAAGCAATAGTAAGGTCAATCTTATTAATGAAAGATTCTCTTAAAATAATCGAAATAGTCATTGATAAGAATGGTGTTTGGTACTAATCTTTGATAATTAGTTTATTTTTTAAACAGGCTACATATTATTGTAGCCTGTTTAACATTAAATAAAAAAAGCTCTAGTTGTAAAAAGTATTATGGATTGGAAAATAGAATTTCTTTAATTTGTAGATAAATTAATTAATTTAGATAAAGTTAAAAACACTGTTTACAGGATATATCAGAATATGATACATTTTATGTTTTAAAGGAAGTATATAAAATAACTTTATTCTTAAGTTTATATACAGAATGGTATTATAAGATTGATTTAAAAATTTTTTCATTTTATCAAATTAAGATTTAGATTATAATTTGATTTTGAATTTTATATGTGAGACCATTAAGGGTGCAAAGCTTATTTATAGTAGTATATTTGTGTGTATATTTCTTGTGCTTTGCTTTGTAAGTTATGGTTTATTTTAAAATAATAGTAATAATAATTAAAATTGCTTAAAAATAAGATGATGGGTGATTTGCCATTTTTTTAAAATTTTCATTGAAATAATAAAGTATATTACTTTTACGTTTTAATATTTGCCTATTAATATAAGTTAGTGTTGGAATCAATACATAAATTTGCTTTGCAATTTGTTCTGATAAGTTTTGTTATTTAGGTTTATGAAATAAGAGATTTTTGCAATTTTCATCCATTTATGTCATTTGCAATTAAAATTGGGGCCCAATTAAATTTTTAATTAAAAATTATAAAAACCTCCGTTATTTCTAAATCAAAGTTTTAGAAATAGTAACTCATCTAATAGTTTGAAAATCGCAAACAGCAGCTTAACAAATAAAAACCAATGAATATTTAAAAAATGATTAATTTAAAATATAATTTCTATGTAGTAGGGCTTTTAATACCCAACTCTTAAAGTATATTTATTTATATTGCTTTATGGTTTTTGTAAAGTAACTTTTAATTATAAAAATCGAAGGAGAATGGATTTATGAATAAAAAATTTGCTATTTCATTATTATCTACAATATCAGCCTTCTTATTGGTATTAGGCTGTGATTTATCAAGCAATGATGCTGAAAATAAAATGGATGATATTTCTAATTTAGAAAAGAAATATCTAGATAATTTGAATTATGGATGTTTAAGTGAAAATGAAGCTAGAATTCAAAATTCTCAAATTAAATTAGATGTAAATAATGGCATAAGGCGTTCTTATTCTTCTAGAGAAACCAATGTTTCAAATTCCTATAGTAAAACCCATTCATCTTGCAAGACAAAATCAAAATGATTAATTTTATCAAAAAAATAAAAGAATTCTTTGCTCATAATTAATTGCAAAGGCTTTTAATTTAAACCTATATTTGTAGGTTTAAGTGCAGCTTTATAGCTATTGTGTTAGTCAGGGGGAAGTTTGTAAAAGTGCCTCTTTAATAAGGAATTTAAATCTTATTTTTAACATGAAGATTATTATCTTAGTTTTACTGGAGGAGTTTCTATAGATATCGTAAAGAAGTATAAACCCCAATAAATCAATTTGGCAAACTTATTTCACCCAAAGTTTATGTAAATTATAGGTGAAATAAGTTTGTAATTTTTATTTAAAAGGTAAAGCTTACTTTTTATTAAAGATAGGCTTTATTATTGCATTATTATAATTTTAATACATACCTTAAAGGTCGCATATTGAAATTATTTCACTTTTTGGCTTTTCTGTTTCTTCACTTTTTTTTACAATTTGTTTTAAGAGTGTATGTACGTGAAATTTAAGATTAGTGTTATCTCTTTTTATAAGATTTTTATCATTTAGATAATCTAATAAAAGTTGGCTTAACATTTCTGAGACGATTGTTTTTGTAGATAATAATTTTTCAAATGAATTTTTAAGATTCTCTAAGTCTAAAATCTCTAGTTTGTTTAGAGCGTCTTTTTTAGAATATAGGCCAACAATCACGTCGTCAATAGTATTTCCTAATTCCTTAAAGATGTTAAATAGGGCGCCTGTTTGGGCTGACAACAGTATGATTTCTGAAAGTTCCTTTAATTTATTGGTATCGATAGCATTTAAGGTGCAATAAACGTATTTTCTATATTTTTTAGATCTTTCAGTATTATCAGCTATATCTTCATTTGGTGATGTTGGCCAAAACAATTCTTTGAAAGCCAATATTCCATATTGGTTCGCAGGTTCTTCTTCTAATTTTTTTACATATTTTTCTCTATCTGCGCTAGCCGTTTCTATTAAATTTTTTAGATCATTAAGCAGCGTTTTTTTCATTCTTTGATTTTGGGTTACTTCTTGATTTTGGGTTACTTCTTGATTTTGGGTTACTTCTTGATTTTGGGTTACTTCTTTTTTAGGTTTTAATTTTTGCTTATTGGATTTTAGTCTTTTTTTGCTAGAATGAGACTTTATATCTTTTTGATTAGTGTTAAAATCTGGGTTACAGGCAATTAAAAATAAAAAGACAAACATGCTTGCAATTATATGATATTTTATAAATACTTTCCTTACTTAAAGTATAATACTTAATATAATGCAGTATTAATATAATATAATAATTATTATCAATTTATACTTAATATAATATTTTACTGTATTGAATATAGGTTATTGTAATAATCATAATAATATTTTCATTGCCAGAAGTTTTATAATGTTTTGATTAATTTTTAAGGCTCTTTAATAATGACGATAAGGATTAAATCGATATTGTGTTTAAAAATAATAAATAAGGAAGAATTAATAATGAAAGATATAAATAGATTTTAAAAAAATCAACTAAAGGTATTAAATATTATCCTTATAAAATTAATATATAAACACATGCATAAAAATTAAATAATAATGATATTCAATAAAATTAAATTTTATTGAACAAAAGAATTATAAGTTTAAATACTTGCTTTTGTAAAAGATAATTAAAATTGTAATGCTGCGCGCTTAAATTAAGCTTTTAAAAGTTTAGTAAAAATAGTATTTGGATAAACTTATATATTTATAGGTTATTTTGGTAGTAAGGTGGTTGTAACTTTTATTTTTTTTTTAATGTATCGAGATATTTTTGGAATATGTCTGTATCAATAGACTTAGCAATAAAAAAACAATTATTTTTTTGAATATGGGTATTAAATGTATTAAGGATACTGCTTCTAGAGCAGTATCCAATTTTTAATAATCTTGAAAATTTTTTTATTGAATGCTTTATTCTTTGACCCTATCTTTATGGTTTTTCTTTAATAAAATCCCCCCAATATATTTTTATATTTTAAATTCTATTAAAAGATGAATTACTAAAAATATATATCAGTAGTGCATATAATTTTAATATTTATTTTAAAATTCTTTAAAAAAGAGAATATTAAAATTAATGTATCAAGCTATTCATTATTTAAATAAAATTATAAAAAGCTTTCTTTTAAAGGAAAGCTTTAAATTTAAATATTAGTCTTATTAAATATATTTTTTTATTTTTCTATCTTTAAAAAATTACAAATCTATCTCATGAAAGCAGATTTTGCTTCTTGAAGAAGCTAGAAAAGATTTTACTTCTTGAAGAAGTTGTTCTATCCTTTCCTTTATTTCCATTGCTTTAATTATCTTAGAAGAAGAAGTTTTTAATTGTTCTAAAGCATTATCTATTTCACGATTTGCCTTTCTTGTCAAATTACCACCATATGTTCTTCTTGACCAACTTCTATGTTCGCTTTTTACTCTCTGAGTAATGGCATCTTTTAAAGTTTTTTGGGATTGCTCAAAAAAGTATTTTGCAGATGCTCTTTCACTAAGTCCGCTATCTAATTGAGTATGAAGTTCCTCAATATCGCCTCTCTTTTCTAATAATTGATTGAACAAATTAATTAGAGCTCGTTCTTCTGACTGATTCTGCCTTACTCTATTCTGATATTCTCTTTTTTCAGGTCTTGTTTTTATTATATGGTTTATTCTTCCTACAATATGTGCCTCTGTTTGTATTGCATCTTTAAGTTTTAAGATTTTATCATAAACGTTATTAAAACTAGATTCTAATTGCTCAAATTCATTTTTAAGCTTATTTTCGTCATAAACTAATTTATCAAATTCAAGACGCCCATCGCTAATTGCTTTATCTACTCTTTTTTCTTCATTAGTACTTGGAATTAACGCTCCTTCTTTTATTGCTATTTCTTCTTGAGGATAATATAGAAAATTTCTATTTACATTAACAGGTTTTATAGAAGCCGTCTGCATCGTTTGTTTTTCTCTTTTTTCTATATGTTGTTTAACACCTTCTATACTTTCTTCTTGAATTTTCTCTATAAAGCCTAAAACACCCCCACCTCCCTTTTTTTCTGTTTTTTTGTTTCCTAATTCATTAGGGTCACTTATATTACATGATAATAAACTTACTAATATTAATATGTATTTTGCCAAAATATTTTTTTTCATATCTTCTCCTGTGAGAATATTTATAAATTCATAGTTGCTTAATGCAAAGATATTTCATTTCTATGAAATTACAAACATAGGTTTCTTCTTTAATACAAAAAAATCATTCTATCTTATCTTTATTATCTATGTTTGAAGACTATGATGAAAATGATTTTGATGAGGTTTTTATAAGGTCTACTTTTGATCAACAATTCAAAAGCATAAGAAAATCTTTAAAATTAAAATTAGGAGATTTTGGTGTTTTTGTGTAAAATAATTCTCATAATTAAACCAAACAGAATATAAAATAAACAAGTTGCATGTGTAATTATAAGCTAATGGTGCCATAATTAACATTAATATTAATTCGAATATCTTTTAATAATTAATGTATCATATATTTTTCTGTACTTATTATGGTTGTAATTATCTCCAAATATTAAAAGAAGTGAATAAATTGCTCATTATATTCTTTTCTCCACCTTTTTAGAAAGTCATAAAACTTTTTCTAAAACAAAAAAAAATTACTTTTTATGATCACTTCTTTAAAAGAGTTGAATTAATAGATTTTTATTTAACAATAAGTAAATATTCTTCTCCAAAAAGCAGCAAAAATAGCATTACTAAAAATATATTGTATTAGTTAATGTGAACCTCTAAACTTATAACATACATTTTTAATGTCATTTAACGTCATATCTTCAGCATCACCATTAATAGTAGGAGGAGGGGGAGGGCCAGGACTTAGTTCTTCACTATTCTCTTGAAGAGATTGAGGGGGAGGGGGGGGATTTAAAAACATAAAATAATTATCAAAAACACCAGCAAGCCTACTTTCTATCCTATAATGCTCCTTAGCATCTATCCCAAGTTGTTCATCTCTACCCTCTACATTGGGTTGATTATCTCTACCATATTTAATATAGCTAATCAGTTCTTTAACTTTTCCCTTATCTTTTAGTTTGAATAAAAACCTTTTAACATAATCTTCTATTTGAGATATATCTCCTTTTAAATAAATATTAAAATGAGCCGCACCAGTATGTGCCTTTGGCAATTCACTTTTTAACGCGTTGACAAAAAAAGTTATTGTATCAAGCTCTTCATTACTAAGTCCAAGATTACTTTTCCAATCCAATTTTAAATTCATACTTTCTACATCTTGTAATAAGCGGTTTTGATCATTGTTTTTATTATTTTTTAACGCATCACAACTTACAACAAAACAAATCACATAAAATATAAATACAAATCTCTTATACATAAGATTTATACCCCTTAGTTGTCCTAGTATATAAAATAAAATTAAGTTGATTTATATAAGTGTATTTCATTGTTATTATTATTCCATAAAAGAAAACTTTATTTATTACTCAATATTAAGCTTATCTTTTAACTTTTTTCTAAATCAATGAATTTGTTAATAGATAGATTTATTTTGATTTTGAATATATTTTTTGATGATATCAATAGAAGCTCCTCCAGTAGAAATAAGACAATAACTTCCAGACCAAAAATAAGGTTTCCAATAATATTTATCTAAATAAGTAGAGTATTTTTTCCTTATAAGCCTTGAAGATACTGTTTTTAGATTATTGATAAATTTAGAAGGTTGAATATTGGGGGTAAATTCTAGTAGTAAATGAATATGATCCTTATCATGGTTGAATTCATTAAGGGTTATTTTCCATAAAGAACATATATTAAGTATTATTTGGTAAAGAGAAAATGAAAGCTCGGCATTTATGCATTTATGCCTATATTTAGTAACTAATATTAGGTGATAATTAATAGAGAATATACGCAGTGATTATTAAAAGTTAGTTTGTGTGACATATACACTTAAGTATAAAATATTATAAAATAATAAAATGTATGAGTGCTAATAAAGCTTATAAGTATAAAATATATCCCAACGTTAATCAAAAGAAATATTTTTCCAAAGTATTTAGATGTGTAAGATTTTTGTATAACAAAATGTTAAGTGATAAGAAAGATTATTATGAAAAAATAAACAAAGTCTTATTACTTATCCAAGTAAATATAAAGAAGAATTTTCATTCTTAAAGGAAGTTAATAGTTTAGCTCTTTGTAATGCCCAACTTGACTTAAATTCTGCGTATAGTAATTTTTTTAGAGAAATTAAAAAAGGAAATAAAACACAAGGATTTCCTAAATATAAAAGCAAGAAAAATAGGCAAACTTTTAGAACTAATAATCAAAAAAATTCAATAAGAATAGAAAATAATTATATAAAGTTGCCCAAAATAGGATTTGTAAAGTTAGCTCTACATAGGAATATTAAGAGTAATGAAGTTGTTAAAAATGTAGTAATAGAAAAAGATACCGATGATAAATATTACATTTCAGTAGCAGTTGAGTACTTAGATGCTAAAAATAACAATAAAACTAAAGATAATAAAAAAGAGGCGGTTGGTATTGACATGAGTATGAGGCACTTTCTAGTAAGTAGTGAAGGTGAGAAAACCAATCATCCTAAATATTTACTAAAAAATGAACGCAAACTCAAGAAATACCAAAGAAAACTATCAAAAAAACAAAAAGGTTCTGTTAAGAGAGCTAAATCTAGATTAAGAGTTGCCAAGTTGCATAGGAAAATTTCAAACCAAATAAAAGATTTTTTACATAAATTATTTTATTATTTTGTAGCTAATTATAAAAATATAGCAATAGAAAACTTATCAATTAAAGGCATGCAAAAAGGAATGTTTAGCAAAAGTATTAATGATTTAGGATGGCATGAGCTTGTAAGGCAATTATCATATAAATCAGAGTGGTACGGATCTTATTTACATAAAGTTGATAGATATTGTCCATTAAGCAAGCTATGCAGCAAGTGCCACATTAAAAATACAACTCTGGAATTAAGTGATACTAGGTGGACTTGCAGGAGTTGTAACACTTTGTATGACAGAAATATAAATGCAGCTCTAAATCTTAAAGCTTATTATTATAAGGAAATAAAAACTAAGGCAAGAACTGCCTGAAGTAAAGCTTGTGGACCATGCTCTAGTGGATGACCGTTATTGTAGAACCTAAAAAGCTATCATGGGATGAAACAAGAAGCTATTTCTATAATCTTTGATTTAGAAATAGCAGTTTAATAGACTTATTTATTCGGTTAGATAAAGAGAAATATGGTAGTATTTATCTTTTATGTGAGTTGCTAGATTTTTTAGATTGGTTTTAAGGTTGTTGAAATCTTTACTATAAGCGTCAATGGTTGCGCTTAATGTTTTTGCAAAATTTTGTTTTGCTTTTAAACTACGTTCCCTATTTTCTAGTAGCTTTTCGGCTTCTTTTTTGCTTATATCTTCTATGTTGATTGAATGTATTTTTTCTATTAGAAGCTGAATATCTCTAGATGTTTCAAGAAACGTACGAGCTATTTTTCGGTTTTGCGCATTGTTATCAAGTTTTTCAAGAATTTCTTTTAATAGCAATATTTTTTCTTTTTCGTAATTTAAGGATGAGTAAATTATTCTTTTTAATATCATTTTTGTAATGTGCATAAAAACCTCATCTTGTTGAAGTTTAAAAGTTTCTAGAAAATCATCTTGTGCATCAATATTAGCTATTTGTATATCTTCTTGTTTTTTTTGATCTTTCAGATCTTTATCAATTTTTTCTAATTTTGAGAGTAAGATTTTTTCTTGAGAGTTTTGATTTGAATATTTTGGATTTTGAGATTCATTTTTAAGATTTTGATTATTTTCTGCTAGATTTTTTGAATTGGTATGGCTTTTTGTTTTTTTTAGCTTTCTAGGATTGGTATGGCTTTTTAGCTTGTTTGGATTAACGTTGTCAAGAGGTGCACATGATATACAAATTGATGTTAATATTGCTGTAATAATGTTAAGCTTAACGATATTTAATTTATTTTTTTTCAAAATGTTCTCCTTTTATATTAAATTTAATACTTATTAATTTTAATATAAAAAAATAATATATCAATTTAATATTATTTTCAATTAATAATAAAACTTATTTGATATTAAAAATTTAATTTCTACTTCTTGTTTTTGGTTTGGGCTTGGTTAGCTTATATGAATAAAAAAAGAGAGAAGAATTAACTTCTTTGTTATTATTTGTTAAAAGTGTGTCGGGAATTGAAATACAAGAAGTGAACTGCTATTTCTAAATTAAAGATTATAGAAATAGCTTCTTGTTTCATCCCATGATAGCTTTTTAGGTTCTACAATAACGGTCATCCACTAGAGCATGGTCCACAAGCTTTATTTCAGGCAGTTCTTGCCTTAGTTTTTATTTCCTTATAATAATAAGCTTTAAGATTTAGAGCTGCATTTATATCTCTATCATGCAAAGTGTTACAACTCCTACAAGTCCACCTAGTATCACTTAATTTCAGAGTTGTATTTTTAATGTGGCACTTGTTGCATAGCTTGCTTGATGAAAAATATCTATCAACTTTATGTAAATAGGATCCGTACCACTCTGATTTATATGATAATTGTCTTACAAACTCATGCCATCCTAAATCATTAATACTTTTGCTAAACATTCCTTTTTGCATGCCTTTAATTGATAAGTTTTCTATTGCTATATTTTTATAATTAGCTACAAAATAATAAGATAATTTATGTAAAAAATCTTTTCTTTGGTTTGAAATTTTCCTATGCAACTTGGCAACTCTTAATCTAGATTTAGCTCTATTAACAGAACCTTTTTGTTTTTTTGATAGTTTTCTTTGGTATTTCTTGAGTTTGCGTTCATTTTTTAGTAAATATTTAGGATGATTGGTTTTCTCACCTTCACTACTTACTAGAAAGTGCCTCATACTTATGTCAATACCAATCGCCTCTTTTTTATTATCTTTAGTTTTATTGTTATTTTTAGCATCTAAGTACTCAACTGCTACTGAAATGTAATATTTATCATCGGTATCTTTTTCTAATACTACATTTTTAACAACTTCATTACTCTTAATATTCCTATGTAAAGCTAACTTTACAAATCCTATTTTGGGCAACTTTATATAATTATTTTCTATTCTTATTGAATTTTTTTGATTATTAGTTCTAAAAGTTTGCCTATTTTTCTTGCTTTTATATTTAGGAAATCCTTGTGTTTTATTTCCTTTTTTAATTTCTCTAAAAAAATTACTATACGCATAATTTAAGTCAAGTTGGGTATTATAAAGAGCTAAACTATTAACTTCCTTTAAGAATGAAAATTCTTCTTTATATTTACTTGGATAAGTAATAAGACTTTGTTTATTTTTTCATAATAATCTTTCTTATCACTTAACATTTTGTTATACAAAAATCTTACGCATCTAAATACTTTTAAAAAATATTTCTTTTGATTAACGTTGGGATATATTTTGTACTTATAAGCTTTATTAGCACTCATACATTTTATTATTTTATAATATTTTATACTTAAGTGTATATGTCATTATTGTTTGTATGAATTGTAAATAATGTAGTGCCTTATTGGTGTACTTAATATCTAAATTTTATAAATACAACAAGCTGAAAATAAAACTATAAATTTTATACATATAATAATAATGCATTGAATAAAAAATACAAATAATCAGAAAAATAATTGCAAATTAAGGGACAATTTTTTTAAAAAAATGACATTCTTGTTATATTTCTAATTTTTAATTTTGGGTTTTTATAAGCTATTAGCTATTCTTAATAAATCGTCTTCTTTCATCGTGTATGTTTCTTTTAAATGAGTATAAATAGTTGTATTATTATCTGTTGATATATTAGTAATAACAGACGGGCTAAAACGTACATAGTTTCTATAACTTGATACAAGAATAGAATCATTAAAATCATGGCTATTTTGTTTATTTTGGTTTGTTCTAGTATCTTTTACGCTAAAGATACCCCCGTATTCAATCGCCTCTTTAAAGCTATAAATTTTGTCTTTTTGAATTTCTGCTATTTTTGTATTTGCTTCAGTAATAATAATGTTTCCGTTATTTTGTTTTTCTATTTTCAAGATAGTTGTGATATGGGGTGGATTATCTATATTAGTAGTGGCATTTGAGTCTTTAGTAGTAGTAGTAGTACGTTTAAATGCTTTAATTTCGTTTGGGAATTGAATATTTGTTAAGCCTCCTTTTTTAGTTTGCAAAAGTTAATAATATTAATATTATTATAATTATATAATATATGTTGATTTTTATTAATCGTGTTTGTAAACTTTTTCCTCCAATTTTTAAGTTTTTGATTTTTATGGTTAAAATTTACGTTTTCTTGAAAAATTAGGTTAAAGTTTTAGCTTTCATGTTTAAAGTTTTAGCTTTCATGTTTAAAGTTTATGATTTTTGGGTTAAAGTTTGGAGCCAAAATATCTATACTAATTAAAAATTATATTTATAATTTTTAATTAGTATAGATATTTTGGCTCCAAACTTTAACCCAAAA
>NZ_JACHGM010000003.1 GCF_014202295.1 Borreliella afzelii | reverse complement strand
TTATATGTTTATTAGTAAGCGTATATTATACTAATAAATACTTAATATATTAAGTATTTATTAGTATAATATACGCTTACTAATAAACATATAAATATACATCATCTTTAATTAACAGTATCAATTCTAGCCGCAAATTCTAAATTTTCAATCTTTTTATTTATTAAATAAAAAGATAATACCCCAAAAAATCAATCAATTCCCAACTTATCTTTCAGTAAGTCTAATTTTTCAGCATCCATACTAAGCTTGTTTAAGTCTAAAGCATTAACAATTGCTATTATCTCTTCACGAGAAAATCTCTTTCCCCTTAAAAAATGATTTTCAAAACTGTTAAAAGAGATGGGAACAATTTCTTTTATTATACTTATCAATGCTTTAGCATATTCACGCATTTCTTTTGGCGAATTCTCTTTAATTTCTTTTGGATTATCTAAAGCCAATCGCAATTTAATAAAATGAAAAAGATTATTTAAATCAATTTGCCAATACCATTCAGTATATAAACTTAAGGGTAAAACTATTCTTGAAAGTTCTTTTGGAATATTGGAATTGACCATATCTTGATAAAGCTTATAAGAATGTTTTTGATGATATTTTATTTTGTCTGATAATTTTTTTTCCAAAGAATCAAATTCTCTTTTGGGTTGACTATTACTAGAAATTTGATACTTCAAATCCTCTTCTAAAGGGACATAAAATTCTTCTCTTGCTAAGCTATAACATCCAGAAACTTCATTAATCCTTGCAGTTCTGTGCCTCATCCACTGCCTTGCAATAAATATTGGAGCTTTAACATGAAATGTAAAAACCACCTGCTCCAATGGACTTGTATGTCCATTTCTTATTAAATAGTCAATAAGTTCCTCATCTTTCCTTTTTACACTGTCTCCTCGATAAGAAATCCTTGCGGCCTCAACTATTCTCTTATCATTCCCCATAAAATCAATAAGCTTTATAAAGCCATTATCCAGAATTTTATATTCTTTATTCAAAAATTAATACTCCTACTTAAAGACAAATTTGTCAACTTTTTTTCATAATGCAAAACCAAGGATGCAAACATTATATCATAAGAATAGCCTTAATGGGGAGCTCAATGTCGATCTTAGTAAAATAAAAAAAGGCAGAGACTACTATAATTAGCCTCAAACCTTTTTGCTTTAACCTCTAATTATTTATAAATAATTTATAGAATCAAACTATCTCATATATAAAGAAATGGTCATTACTTTTGCAAGATCTCTTGCACCTTGAGCTACTTTAACAACATTAGAAATAGCCTTTGTAACATCTTTTTTTGCTACTACTTGATCTTTATTTGATGGATTTAAACCATTAATAATGTTGAGAACTTTTTGAGCCTCTTGAGCTGTTTCATCTAAAGCCCTTTCAGAAGCCATTAAAGTTTCTTTAACTTGTTCTACTTTAGCAAATTCTTCTTTTGTCAATTCCAATTCCTTATTATTTGGAGATTTATTTGACATTATTTGTTTTTCTATTAAAAACATAGCTTCATTTGCAACAGAAACAGCTTTTTGGGTTTCTTGAGCAGCTTTTTTAGACATTTCAACAACCTTATTTGCATCCTCAGCAACCATTCCTGAACACTTTGCTACAACTGTTGCTTCTTTTGACGCAATAACAGCTCCCTTAGCAACATCTGAAATCAAAGACATTGAACCTACGAACTCTTTAACTATGCTTGCATCATTTGATTCTACCAATTTAAGAGATGATTCTCTAACCCCCTCCAATTTATTAGAAACATCCTCTGTTACCTTATTAATAGTATCTAGGGCTTGATTAACCTGATCTTTTTGATCTAAGGTTTTACTATCTTTTTGATCTAAGGTTTTACTATCTTTTTGATCTAAGGTTTTATTATCTTTTTGATCTGGTTGTTCTAAAACGTTGGATTCAGATTGAACAATATTTACATTGTTAGAATCTGCAAACACATTTAAATTTACAAATCCAAACAATAATCCATTAATTATTAAATTCCTAAATATTTTAGTCATTGTTAATTCTCCTTATTTAAAATATTTTATTTTTAATATTTTAAAACATTACTAAATTAGAATCAATACATATTTATATAAAAACATATAATTAACTCTTTTAAGTAAAGATCCAGACTCCAAAAACAAAGATTTTTAACGGGAATTATAAAACTTTAATTTTACATTAATATGGGGAGAACGGTGTTATTTTATAATAGTTAGATTTATTATTATTATAAAATAACACATGAAATAATATAATGCAATCCCAAGCAAAAACAAAGCTTTCAATAAAAATTTTTAAAATTAATATAACTTATCAAGTACAATATCAACACCATATCAATGGCACTACAAATAAATTGAAAAATCAAACGAAAAATTTTAATTTTTTTTAAAAAAAAAATTATTTTAAATGATTAATTTAATATCTTTTATTTTAAATAACTAAAACAAGCATTGAAAATTAAATAAATTGAAATATATTTCTATATAGAAATATTGAGCTTGCCAAATAAATAACGCTAATGATTAAATTTTTTAAAGGATTATGTCTTGAAAAAAAATACCGTTTATAAAATATTAAAGCTATTTACAATAACCTTACTATTCTCATGTTCTTTTTATTCTAAATCAAACAACACAGAAGCAATAAGTGAATTACAACAAAACTCCATTGAAATTAAAAACTCTGGGATTGGGAAAACAGAAAATCTTAAAAATATTCAAAACTTACAACAAAACCAGCTCCTAAACAATGAAAAGGAAATGGTAATTAAAAACTTTACACAAAGATTAAATGAAAATGAAAAATTAATTCAAAAAATAGGACCGAATATTTCTATATTTGCTCCGAAAATAAATAAAGATGTTTTAAAAATCGAACCCATTGATCAATTTAGAATAAATAAAAACACATTCCCGGAAAATACTCAAAGTCATATACTTAATTTAACATTAAAAGATAATCAAATTAGAAGATTATTTTATTCATCTCTAGATTATAATGAAAATAAAATCAAAAAATTGATCTCAATACTTGAACAAGCATCAAGCTCAACTGGCTACCATTATAATGTTATTGGCTTAATTTTTTGGACAGGATTTAAAACCCAAGAATCATTTGAAAAAGCTGTCAATCTTTTAACTAAAAACGAACAAAGACGCCTAATGTTTAACTTTGATACAAAAACAGTAAAAGATATTCAAGAAAAATTTGAAAAACTAATGCAAAATAGAAATGATTGGATAAAAACTGTAGAGAAAATTATTGACGAATATGACAACAATATAGCAAATGTCAAAGCTGACGGAATGATTCTAGGAGAAATGTTAAGGCTTGAATACGATCATAAATTAAACCCAGATGAAAGTATGCGAATTGCAAATGATATTGAAACATTGCTAAAAGCCTGTTGTGACCACACACACTACTAATTAGTAGTGTGTGTATTAAAGGATTAAATATTGAAAAACAAAAATCAAAGTTCAAAATCTAAATTTAATCTTTTAATACAAAGTTAAACTAATATTAGTTGACATACAAAATAATATAGTTATAATATTGTTTTGTATTAAAGTTAATAAATATTGATTTTAATTTATAAGGAGAATATTTTGACAAAAACCAACCTGAATACAATTAAACCTAATATTGTTACAATAATGTTAGCTTTAATTTGCATTTCATGCACACCTGTTAATAACATTGCTCCTAAATCAAACAGACACACCAATTCAAAAGAAAATAACCAAAATTTATTTCAGGAATCTCAAAAAACTAAAGCCTCAAAATTAGAAATAATTGGCAAGAACTTAGAAGATCAAAACAAACAAGAATATATGGGGATAGCTAAAATTGACACTGCACATTTTGATTTTCTGGGCACTTTTAAAGCCGATCATTATGATCAGCTTTCCAAATATGAAGAAATAGAAATAAAAAGAATCCTTTACTCATCTTTAAATTACGAAAAACAAAAAATAGAGACATTAAAAGAAATTCTTGAAAAACTTAACGCAAATCCTAAACACAAACAAACAGCTAAACACTTCATTTATCAAATATCGCCAGCTATTCAATACAAACTAAATATAGATTTATCCTTAATACTAGAAGCAATAAAAGATAAATTACACACTCTAAACCCAAAAAAAGCCGAAGAGCTACTAATGCAAGTAGAATCTGACTTAAAACTAAAACAAAGGTTTGCAGAAACCTTAAACGCAACCCTTGAGGCTTATAATCAAAATTCTCAAAACATTCAATATAATGATGAAGAATTAGCAAAACATATGGATGAAAATTACAAAGACCTTGATTCTTTTAATCCCATTAATTAGTAATCTAAATAAAAAAATACATTGCACTTGATATTTTTTTTAAAAGAGAAGTTAATTCTTCTCTTTTTTTTTTAACTCGCTTAATCTAGGCTAAAACTAAAAACAAGCAAATGCGCCTTAAAAACCTAAAAACGGAAAATAGAAATTTAATCTTTTAATACAAATTAAAACTAATATTATATGACACATAAAATAATATAGTTAAAGTATTATTTTGTATTATATTTATTAAATATTAGTTTTATTTTATAAGGAGGATATTTTGAAAAAAACTAAACCAGATATAATTAAGCTTAATATTCTTACAATAATATTAACTTTAATTTTCATCTCATGTGACGTTAATAAAATCGATTCAGAATCAAAAAACAAAACCAATCCAAAAGAAAACACTAAAAATCTTTTAAATGAATCTCAAAATCTAAAAACTTCACATCAAAAATCTCTAGAAGAAAAAGATCCAATCTCAAAATTAAAAGAAATTGGCAAAAAATTGAAAACTCAAGAAGAAAAAGACACTGCAGAAATAGCTACAATTGATACTGCACAATTTGATTTCCTAGGTTCTTTAAAAACTCAACGCTATAAAGATCTTAGCGAAAATGAAGAAATGAATATAAAAAGAATAATTTACTCATCTTTAAATTACGAAATCGAAAAAATAAAAACATTAAAAGAAATTATTGAAAAACTTAAAGAAAATTCTGAACACCAAAAGATACTTGAAAGATTCCTTTACTCCATATCACTAATTATTCAATCCCAACTAAATGCGGGGCTAGAAAAAATAAAAAATAAATTAAACACCTTAACCCAAAAAAATTATAAGGCAATACTAATGGAAATAGAATATAGCTTAAAGCTAAAAGAAAACTTTGGAAAAGCCTTAAACAAAACTGTTGAGGAGTATAATCAAGATTTGGCAAACATTAAAACCAATAAGGAAGCACTAGTAAAACATATGGATGAAAATTACACCAACCTTAATTCTTTTAAGCCTACTAATTAATAATAAAAATAAAAAAATACGTTGTAATTATTATTGTTTAAAAAGAGAAGTTAATTCTTCTCTTTTTTTTTTAAAAAAAATCGCTTAATCTTTGAATATTAAATAATAATCATATTATTTAATAAATAAAATAATATGATTATATTCTCTTTTTATATTAAAATTAATAAATATTAATTTAATATAAAAGGAGAATATTTTGACAAAAACTAAATCAGATATAATTAAGCTTAATATAATTACAACAATATTAGCTTTAATTTGCATTTCATGCGCGCCTATTAATAAAATTGATCCTAAACCAAAAAAACACACCAATGCAAAAGAAAAAACCCAAAATTTATTTCAAGAATCTAAAGATCTAGCACCTTTAAATCAAGAATCTAAAGATCTAGCACCTTTAAATCAAGAATCTAAAGATCTAGCACCTTCAAATCAAGAATCTAAAGATCTAGAAACTATACTCTTGGAATTAGAAGCAATTGGTAAGAAGTTAGAAGCTCAAAAAAAGCAAGAAGACGAAGGAATAGCTAAAATTACTGCCGAACAATCTGATTTCCTGGATACTTTTAAAATTGGTCCTCTTGAACTTGTTGTAAAAGAGAATCAAATAGAAATGAAAAGAATAATTTACTCATCTTTAAATTACGAAACAAAAAAAATAAAGACATTAGAAGAAATTCTTGAAAAACTTAAAAAAAAATCTACAAACAATCAAATACTCGGAAGATTTATTCATCACATATCATGGAGTATTCAATTCCGCCTAAACCAACATTTAAAAGTAATAAAAGATGAATTGCTTACTCTAAGCCAAAAAGAAGCCGAGGAATTACTAATCAACGTAAAATCCGACTTAATACTAAAACAAAGGTTTAAAAAAACCTTAAACGAAACTATTGCGGCTTACAATAAAAATTCAGAAAGCATTAAAACTAATGAGGATAAACTAGCAGCCCATATGAATGAAAATTACGAAGAATTTACTTCTTTAAAACCCATCTAATACTAAATAAACAAAAAATTAATACGTTGCACTTTATATTTTTTAAAAAAGAGAAGTTAATTCTTCTCTTTTTTTTTTGAAAAAAAACTTAATTTAAATTCAAATTAAAACAATAATGTTTTTAATTTTTATTAAAGTTTAAACTTAAACTTTGAATAATTTGATATACATTTGTAATATGTACTAAAAATTATTTTGTATCGCATTATTACATTTTTATAAAAGGAGAATATTTTGAAAAAAAATGATTTAATATTAACTAATATTGTCATTCCAATACTTCTTTTGTGCTCTTGCAGCTTATTTCAAGGAACAATAACTGAAAGAATATCCACAGAAATAAAAAGATTTAAAGAAAAAGTAGAACAATATAAAGACAAAACTGAAGACTCTGATCAATTTGGAATGAAATATTCAGTCTTTAATATTGATAAGAGTGCCCTTAAGCTTGCAAAGCTCAACTCAGACTCAAAAAAAAATGAAAGACTGCTATTTTACTCTTCTCTAGATTACAATAAAGCAAGAATTGTAAACTTTGGGAAAATACTCACACAACTTTACAAACAGCAACAATACCATCAACTAATTGAAGAGGTTGTTGAAATAGGATATTTTAGCATTCAAAAAACCCTTGAAGAGACGATTTTAAAAATATTTGATGATAAAGATGAATTAAAAAATCTGGGCAAAGAAAACCTAAAAACTCTTGAGACTGCAATAAAAGAACTTTTTAAAATCAAACAAAATTGGATCAAAAAGGTAGACGAGATTATTCTCAACTATAACGAAAATTTAGAAAAAATTAAAGAAAACGCAAACAGCTTGGCAGAACATATTAGCCATAAAATTAACCCGGAAGAATATGATGCAACAGCTGAAATTACAAAAATAAAAGAAATATTAAATCCTAATTATAATTTGCCAACTTTAACAATACCTGGAAATCAAAATTAATATGTTAAAGCTGGTCCATTTTTTTCATATTTATTTAAAATCAAACAATCTAATACATTTTATAAAAGGAGAATACTTTGAAAAAATACAAATTAGGGTTTATTAAACTTACAGCAATAATATTATTTTTGTGTTCATGTAATTCAATTGGCTCAAAACAAGAACTTGCCGAGAAAATAGAAAAAATAATAGAACCCGTAGTAGAAAAAATAGAAAGCGACAACAAAGAAGAAGAATTGGAATTTGATGAAAGAGAAACTATTTTTGCGATTATTCAAAAAAACGATGAACTTTCCAAAGATTACAGAAGACAGTTTTATTCATCTCTTGGGTACAATAAAATAAGAATTACAAGCATAATAAAAATTTTTTATAAAGCTATAGAAATAGAAAAAGATATAACAAAAAAGCTTGAACTTGTACCTTTGATCAAGTTAATAATCGACAGAGGATCACTTTTTGTTCAAAATCCAGTAGAAACTGCTATTCTTGAAATAAATCAAAGAAAAGATGATCTTATTAACTTTAATAACAAAGAAAAATTAAACAACATTAAAAATAAAATCAACAAAATTCTGGGAATGCAGCAACAATGGATGAAAAATATAGATAGGATTATTATCACTTACAATGATGATACAACTCTTCAAACCAATAGCGAAGAATTAGAAGCTTACCTAAAAACAACCTATGAAGATATATTAAAACCGGATTCAAATGAAATTTACGATTTAATGATAGAAATTGGAAGAGAATTGCAAGAAAACTTATAAGCACACCACAAAAAAAGAGCAAAGACCTTTGCTCTTTTTTTATACTTATTGATTATTTCTTAATTTGCACTAAGTTTTTATTAATTAGTAATTAATTTTAAATTTTAATTAATTTTAATTATTAAAATTCATTAAAAATAAATCGAGGAATAATATTTTGAAAATTAAATCATTAATACATTTAAAGTTCATAGCCTTGTTTTTGTCTTCTTGCACGATTGATGCTAATCTAAACGAAGATTATAAAAATAAAGTAGAAGAACTTCTCAATAGTACAACAGATGATCAAACAACAATAGGTATTAAAACAAACTCAAATGCTGCTAAAAACAAAACAAACACTAATAAAGCAGCAGCACAAGTAGCGGGGCTACAAAAACAACCAGAATTAAAAGACAAAAGCTTACATATTGTGCATCACAACGTAAATCCAGCAAATCCAGCAAATCGGGTAAATCGAGTAAACCAAGCAAGTCAACCAAAGGAGAATATTAGAAATGTACCAACAAAAGCACAAAGCACACCACTAAAACAAATAGCACCTACCCCAACCGTTACAACTGCACGCAAAGGTGTAAAAACTATTCCTACTAGAGGATTAAGATTTGGACAGCCTAGAAAATATGCCCTTAATCACGGTTCAAGCCAATCAAACTTTAATAATCTACAAAACAATAATTCTTCTATAATTTTCAAACAAGCTCAACCAAGCTTTATTCAAACATCTTCTACTATTAGTCAATCACTAGCGTCAAAAAATGACCTTCTTAGAAGAATTAATGAAGAAAAAAACAAAATACAAAACAATAATGGATTTAGAGAAACTTACGATCAATTTAAAATGAAAGACTCTGCATTTGAGCTATTAGATGTTATTTCAAATATTTCAGTTTTTGATCGAAGTTACGCACCACAGCTTAACTCAAACACACCAGAAGCAGAAAATGAAAGAAATAAATTTTATGCAATTATGGATTTTGATCAATCAAAAACCACACAATTTGGATCAATAATGGAAATTCTTTACCAAGAGAATCAAAATCACAGCTTAATCAGATCATTAATAATATCAGGACTTGGAATACAAATTTCTTTAGAGCATTCACTAGAAGAGTTAGGGAAAAAAATTGAAATCTTTAGCCAAGAGTATTCAAACAATAGAATTAGCCGCTTTGACTTTGACGCTAAAATGAAAGAGCTTGACTCCAAATTAAACCAAATATTAATTGAAAGAAATGAATGGTCAAAACAAGTTGACGCTCTAATTACCAATGTAAGCTCTAATACAAGCCTAAGCGATTCTAATACTTTAGCGCAATACATTCAAAACAGATATTTAGATAGAATGGAAAGTTCTCGCGAGGCTGTTCTTGAATTATACATTAGTATAACAGAATTTAAATAGATTATTTAAAAAACGAAAATAAA
This sequence comes from Borreliella afzelii, assembly GCF_014202295.1. NCBI lineage: Bacteria > Pseudomonadati > Spirochaetota > Spirochaetia > Spirochaetales > Borreliaceae > Borreliella > Borreliella afzelii. Next base: position 44,695 of record NZ_JACHGM010000003.1, on the reverse strand, counting down.
CTATTTTACAACTATTTAATAAAAGAAGAGAGTCAATCTCTTCTTTTATTTTATTGTTCAATTGCAAATTTGAACTAAATTTAAATCATTAAGTATTAATTTTAAATAATTAAAATTACTTAATTTTTTTAAAGGAGTAAATTTTGAATAATACAAAATTATCAATATTTATAACATTAGGGATACTAATATTGTTCTCTTGTAAGTTAAACTACGAAGATATTCAAAACAAAGTAGCAAGTTTCACAGAAACTAAATTTGATGAATTAAATCTTCAAAAAGATGCAAAAAAACAAGAACATCAAAGATCAACAAAAGACTTAAAAATTCCCAATAAAGACAAAACAAATCTAACTGACAAGCTCTTTGAAATATTAGAAAGAGAAACGGCAATAATAAAAAGAGACAAGCTTCAAACAGAAATATCTAGCCAATTTGGACTAAAAAATAGCATGTTTGAACTAATCAATGTTTACAAAACAGATTCTCAAACTGGAGCAAAACTCAAAGAAAAAATGAACTCAAGCCTATTTGAATCTCAAAAAATGAGAAGACAATTTTATTCATCCCTAAGCTACAACACTACTGACATTTTTAATTTAGCAGAGATTATAAACAAGCTTTACAAGGACCCGAAAGCCCACGACACAATAAAAAATATATCTGGGGGCATACGAATTCAACAAAGATTTGAAGTTGCGCTTGAAGATTTAGCAATTAACATGAATACGCTAAAAGAAAATGCTTTAAATAAAAATACTTTAGAAGAAATTTATGCTGTAATTGTTGATTTAATCGAAATAAAAAAAGAATGGCTAAATACAATAGAAACATTGATTAAAAGTTCAAACGCTACCTTAGAGCTACAAAACAATATAGAAAAGCTACATGACCATATTCAACAACTATATAAAGATAAGATAATTTCTCTTTGCTTGAAATCCGAGCAAGCATTAATTTCCTTGGACACATTATTTAAATGGAATAATAATTAAAAAATTTCTGGGGAACGTAAGACCTTAAACCCAAAGAGAGCGCTGGCTCTCTTTTTTTTTTGATTTTTTTTGCACAATAGCAATTTTGAATTAAAGTTATTAATTGGGTAATTAAAATTTTTAATTAATAATTAATTACTTAAAATTTTTATTAAAGGATAACATTTTGAAAAATAATAAATTAATTGCAATATTTTTATTGCATATATTAACTGTGCTAATTTTGCTTTCTTGCTCGCTAGAAGTCAACAAAGATGATAATAAAGAGAAAGAAAATAAAAAAGCAAAAATAATTAAAAATAAAAAAAACTCATTAAACATTAAAAAAACGTCTCGAAACGCTAAAAATGGAAAACCAACAGTAGATAATCTATTTACAGCAATTAACGCTTTAAAAAACCCACCAAAAATCGCAGCTGGCAATATTAAAAACAAAGCAAATCCAGCAGCCTTAAAGCAGCCTAACAATGCAAATGCTAATGTTAATATTCCAAAACAAATAGTAGATCCTGAGGCTAAAGAGTTAATACAAAAAATATTAGACAGATCTGAGAATATTGTTCAAATAGGCGAAATTGATTCTAACAAAGGCGAACCTGATGACCAATTTGGAATGAAAGCAGAAATATTTAGTAAAATATTTTTCAATGCAGGTTCAACAGTACATTTTGACGAAAACGAATATCTAAATGAAAGAAGAATGCTTTACACATCTTTAAATTTCAACGAAAGCACAATTTTAAATCTTGGAAAGATTTTATCAAAACTAAGCCAAAATTCAAACTACCGAAGCTTAGTTAAAGAAACTCTTATAAACAGAGGCTTTAGTATTCAATTAGCAATGGAAGAAATCAGCTTGAAAGTATTGAATGTAAAAGACAAAATCCAACATCTAAACAAACCTGATTTGAAAACACTCTACTATGATTTTAACAAACTTGAAAAACTTAAAGAAAAATGGCTAAAAGATGTAGATGACATTATTAAAGACTACAATGCTAATCCCGAATTACGAACTGACATTTCAAAATTACATGACAATGTGGAACTAAAAAATTCAAAAGCGCTATTCGCAGATACTCACGATATAATTTTAAATTTAATTAACACAACCACCAATATTCTTACTCCAATTCAGTAATATTGGTTTGCGATCCAAAATGAGAAAGAGACTCTTTGGGTCTCTTTCTTTTTTTATATTTAATTTTTTTAAAAACTTTTCTATTATTAATGGTAATACATAAAAACTGTAATAAATAAAAACTTTTTTAATAAAATTTATCAAAAAAGTTTTTTAAAATAATTGCTAGTATTGTGTTCTAAATTCATGAAAAAGTAAAACTTATTACTTTTTCATTGACTTCATAGGTTGTTTAGTTGTTGATTTCATAGATTTCTCTGGCATTGGAGTTGTAACTTTTGAATCCTCTTCGAGAGTATTTTCCATTTCATCTGAAATTTTTGTAGTTTCGCAAGCAACAAATAATATTGCACTTAAAAACATAGTATACATTAATTTTGTCATTATTTAATTCTCCTTATTTAGAATTTATACTATATTAAAATATAATTTTAAAATAATCAATATTAATTAGTTTTTTATTTCAAAAAAAAATATTATAAAATGATGTACAAACTATTGATAAAATCTGTATAAAATGATATTCTATGTAAATAGATTTGGACTGAGGAATAATTAAATTATTGATATGTACACAACTTTGAACAGTTTTAAAAAAAAATTAAACAATTTTAATATTATAAGAGATAAATATGAATGTATTATTTAAAAATAATCTGGTTTACAAAAGAAAATATATAAAACCCTTAAATCCTATTCTTTTTACACAATTTTATATTAGAACTTATAATATCAAATCAAATGCATCAATTGAAATAAAATCAGAAGCACAATATTTAGGTCAATACGACAAAATCACACTCACAAAAGGTAAGCTAAAATCAATAAGCATATTGGCTCACAAAAATACTATGGATAAAAAAGGTTTGAAAAATCTACTTAAATTGAAAAACCATGATGATTTTAATTATTTTTATGAAAATAATTACATAAGATGTTGTTTGAATTTTGAAGATAAACAAAAAAGAGAAATCAATTTAATGCCTTTGTTTCATTACCACAGCTTATTAAGCATAAATCAAGCTATCCTAAATAAAGATAAATCTGGTGATTTGCAATTTGGAAGCTCATTTTATGTATCAACCAATTATAGCTGGAAATATCTAAACTTTACTAAATTCCAAAAAAGCCTATACAAGGTTAAACTTATCTACTCTCCTTATTCTAATAAAAAATATTACATCAAAGTAAGTCAAAACATTTACGATACACTAAAAATATTAACCGATGCTTCAAAATTAAGAGAATTTATCAAATAATTTAAATAAAAAATCAATTATTAAACACTTCCCACACACGTTTCAAAGAGGCTCTTACTGCGAGTCCTCTTTGTATAAATTTCAATAAATAAGTAAAAATTCATCTTTTAAAAAATGAGCTATACTTTAATAACCACAACATTATACCAAAACTGTGGCTTGTTAAAATAATACACATAACACTATACTTTCTAATACCTCCAAAGAAGTTCTTATATTGTATTAAAGAACTTCTTTTTGCAAAAATTAATGTCTACTATTTTTTAATATTTTTAATATTTTTAATATTTTCAATCTAATAAAACTTAATATAAGTTATTAATTATTATGAATAATATATAATATATATAAAGGGTAAGGAGCAATAAATGGGTAAAAAGGTAATTTTAATATTGTTAAAAACTCTAATATTGTCCTGTAATCTATTTACAAACAAAGAAGAAAAAATTAAAGAAGAAAAACCCGCAGCAAAAATAATCTCGGTAGCATCGATTCAAAGAGTCGAAATAAGAGCATCAAATCAAAACCCAATAAGCATTAAAAATTACTATAAACAAGCTTATCCGATTCAAACATTCACTATTGATTTTAGCATTAACAGAGAACATGAATTTCAACAAGCAGAGGATAAAATCTTATCTACACAAGGAAAAGTAGAATCTTTGAGCATCTTAATAAATAAAGAATTGTTAGACTCAAAACAAACTAAAGGATTTACTTTTAAAAAACTTAAAGAAATTCAAAATATTGAGAATTTTTTCCAAAATCAAGATCTATTATTTGTTTTAAACCTTAAACCCGAAAATAATAACAATATTATTAACATTATGCTCAATCCCCCAAACGACTTCCATAAGCCCAAAGATTATGTTTTACTCGGACTTAAAGATATAATTAAAAAGGGTGTGGGTGAGCAGTACACAAATCCTATCTATAGATTCCAAATAAAAAATAAAAAAGATTACCATTCAATAGATTACAATAAAGTGTCTATTCGCGAAAACAGCATAGAATTAGACCTATTGCCTCACAATCAAATCTTTAAAATGAACAAAAATTTCAATAAAATCTTAGAAATATTAACAGATAAAAATAATCTAAAATCGGTCATTCAAAATGAATATATCTAATAATATTAAACTTTAAAATAACATCTATTTAATTGATAATTAAAATCATATGATATATAATTACATTTAAATTGCTTAGGTTAAAGGAATGATTAAATGGTTAAAAAAATAATACTTATTTCGTTTTTAATATTTATGATGTCTTGTAGCGCAATTGGTCGTGGGGTTTTAATAGATTATCTTCTTGATAATATGGTGAACGAATTGGACCAAGAAAAAAAAGATGCACAAAATAAAAGTTCATGCTCAAAGTCCAAAACTAAAGAAAATGCCAATGATCAAGAAGAGGAAGAAGACGGCGACGAAAATGCTGCAGAAGAGCTTGAGTAAAATAATCAAATCATTTTAATATTTAAAAAATATTTTACTAGATTAATAAGATTAATAATTTAAAGCTTATATTAAAATATATTTTAATATATTCAAAGGAACATCGAATTACCTCCGATGTTCTCCTTTGTTAATAAATCTGAAAAATTTAAAGTATGCTGTACACTTAGTACAAAGCAAATCCTTTGCATCAATATTAAAAGAGAAGCATGGTGCTGAGAGTTTTGAAAAAATTATGTAAAAATAATTTAAAGCAGCGCCAGTACTTCGACGCCAAATTACAGATAAACCAAAGGTAAAACACTAAAAAGTATTGAATTTCTACAAATAGTAAGAATAAAAAATTAAAAAAAATAACATAAAATCTATGATACCCCCTTAAATCCCCTTGATAGGGGATTTTTTATGTTTTAATATTAAAATCTTAATCAAAATCCAATAAAATGTAGTATAATGTTTCTCAATATTCTGTTTTAAAAGGAGTACAAGGCTTTGAAAGACAAGCTTATTAAAATTTTAAACAAATTTTTAATGCTTGCACCACTGCTGATTATTAGCTGTAATGCTAATATGAATACAAATGACAAAAACAAAGCCTTAAACGAATATAAATTACAAAATATTTCAGAAGTCATTAAGAATAGCTTACAAATTGAATCAGACTTTAAAAAAGAACTTGAAGCAAATATAAATAAAAGTACCCCTCCTATTTTAGAAATTGAAAAAATTGAACTTGGAAAACAAGAATTTCCATTAAAATCCGAATCAAACAGCGAAATCTTAATCCCACTAGAAGACACAAATATAGCCAAATCAGAAGAAGAAATTGCAAAAATACAAGAAAAATTATTGTTAATCGGGGCTCCTGATGAAATTGCAGAGCAAGAATTAGACCCAAATAAAAAGCCTTTACATCTAACCACAATAGAATTCAAAATTTCAAGCAACGCCGAAGAGCAAGAAATACTTAATCCAATCGAAGAAGAGACTAACATTAATATCAAAGACAAAATCTTTGACCAAAAAGAAGAAAATAGCACTTTAAACGAAAGTACAAAAACCTCTACACAAATTCAATTCCAAAAACAAAGCACATACTTAAGCGAAGATGGCAACTTTATAACAAAAGAATACGCAGAACAAGTTAGAGAATCTCTAGATAAAACACTAAATGCAATAAAAAATTTAGAAACATCCAAAGATCTTGAGATTGAGAATGAAATTGAAAATTTATCAAAAGAGCAAAGCTCTGCAAACACATCAAACAACACGTCCGCCAATAATATTAATACTGAGAATATAGAAAAAACAAAAAATAAATTGCTTGAAAAGCTCAAAAAAAGTGAACTTATTTTTGAAGAGACTAAAGATCCTTTAGGAACAAGCACCATAAAACAAGTCCTGGATGCTGCTAACAAATGGCAAGAACAAGAAAACTCAAGCCAAATAAACTGGGACTTAGGATCAAAGTTTCATCCAAACCCAAAGCTTTACAACAAATCAGTAGCCCAGGAGTATAAAGTTTTGGCTGAAAAATTTACCAAAGTAAAAAATGAATACAAAAACACAAAAGATCAGCTAGAAGTTCACTCTAAATTAACAACCAGCAATATCAGCAAAATAATTGACGCAACAAAAGAGTTTACAAGCCAAGTAAGAAATTTAATCTCATTAGTAGAAAATGCCCACTAAAAACCTTGTTAACAAGCTTATACTTAAATCTTAAGTTGTGAATTAGTGATTTTGCGTACTTATTCAAACAAGAGGACCTGTTTTTCCAGTTGTAACTGTTGGCGCACCACTGCTATTAACATACGTTAAAGTACCAGAACTGTGCATATGATTCTCGAAATTAGTTCCATTAATCTTTAAATTACCTTTAATTTCAATACTATCTACATCAATAATCAATTTTTTCCCTTTAAATTTTATATTTTCGCTTTGTGTATCAAACTCTTCTAGGCTCACTTTAAGCTCATTAAGCTTAATACCAATTTTCTTGGGATTAAGAACACTTAAAATATAATAATAATTTTTGTCAAAATGATTATTATCGCTTTCTTGGAAAATATTAAAATTACTTTGAAGCAAAACCACTTCATCTTCTTCTGCTAAATCAAGATTAAAATTAGATATATTTCTAGTACTAATCTCTAACCCCTCATACTCTTTAATAGTAACAATCCCTGTTTGGGTTTTAAAATCAAAACTTTTAATAATACCTACTCTGCAAATAAACACATTCTCAAAAAAATACTGCTTTAACGCGCCAACAGAAGAACCTTTTAAACTACCCAACCCATAAACATTATTTTCCATAATACATTCCTTTTTTATCTTCACAGTAAAGCTCAAGATTTAAAACACACTCCCTAGTGCTACTTAGTCTAGCACTAGTATTTTTAACCTTACAATAAATATTATTCCCTTGCCTGTCTTTAAAGCTTAGATTGTCTCCAATCTTAATGTTGTGCGTAAACATTACTTGTGCTTGATATAAGCTTAAATTAGGATTCTTAAAAACTTCAGAATCTCTTTGGGGGACAAACAAAAGTCCATAATCTTCAAGTCTTTTGTACTCACCAGAAATAAATTGTCCAAAATTCGTAAAAATAAATTTCGAATCAACGTCTTGCCCAAGATTTCCAATCTCAACAATAACAGAATCAACGTATCCTAGTCGAATTAAGTGCTCTATTAATCCTTTTGGAGAATTACAAGCAAAGCTCTCATTAATTACTTTTGTTTTTTCAAGTTCATTCATACAAAAGATTGCTTTGTCCTTAAACACATAATTTATTGCATCAGCAATAGTACTCCCCTTAAAATTTTTATATTCAAACTTTCTCTCTAAAAAGGTATCCCTGGATAAAAGGTAAAGTTCACACTCAAAACTAAAATTCTCAGACCCGCCAATTTTTTCAACAGGTGCTCCTAAATACCCAGCCATAATAAATTGATACTCTTGCTGATGCGTAAACTTCTTATAATAAATTTTTACAATATCTGCACTCTTAAAATCAGAAAAATTTAAAGGTACATTAAAAATTTGAAGTTTGGTTTTTTTGCTAATTATTAAATTATTCAAAGAATATGTATTTTGAATAACAATATTCAAATCGGGAGCACCATTTTGAGTGACAATAACAACTCTGGGCCTTAAGCCTGCAAGTCTCCCACCAATACTATTCTTAGAATCGACTGTATTGTAAAATTCAATCTTAAAATCATATTGAAATATTAACATCCTTTTTAAATAAAACTCCTTTTTTAAATTAACAAACTAATAATTAACATCACTAGCAAAATTTAATCTTCTTCTGGATTTGATTTATAAATCACCATCACTACAACCTCTACTCCTGTGAACAAGATTTTATGATTAATGTCTAAAACATTTTTTGAACCTATCTTTTGAATGAAAAGTTTTAAATCTCTCTCCAATTCTTCAAAAGATCTTTGCTGATTTAGTTTAAAATTGAAAATTTCAACCTTAACAATTTCATCATTCCCAATAGTATAGGAATGTAAATTACAAGCTAAACAAAAAAATAAAATAAAAATTAAAAAAACTTCTCTCACAAATCTTTCACCTTAAACCTGCAATCTTGCTAACTGCGCTTTTTAACTTTATAGGTCACCATTACAGAAATACCATTAAAAGTTATATTGTGCTCAATATTTAAAATATTCTCAGATCCTATTTTATTAATTATATTTTGTATTAAACTTTCAATAGAAGGAATAGTAGAATGGCTTTCGGTTAAATTGCCACTAATTTTCACTTCTTCGTATAAAAACTTGACTGCAATCTCTTCATCATCTTGAAGATCGTAAGAATACGCAGTAACGCTTAAAATAAAAAAAGAAATTAAAATTAATTTTTTCATTAATATTCTCCAAATAAAAATTATTTTAGCTTGATAAGCTTTATAAAGTAAAGCAAAATAAAATATTCAATTAAAAAAATTTAGTTAAATTGATCTTCTTGAAGATCAAAAAATTCATCTTCACTTTCAGTCTCTTCATTAAACCCATTGTACTGGCTGTCTTCATCTGAGTCACTGCTTTCTGGCTCGTCGTCTGAGGTTTTGCCGTTTAGTTCGTCTGGAGCACTGCTTTCTGGCTCGTCTGAAGTACTGCTTTCTGGCTCGTCTTTATACTCGTCATATACCTTATTAAGATTATACTTGTTTAAGATTCGTTTTTTGTTGCATTTTTTTAAACCTTGTAATCTTTTTGGTGTTTTAGACTTTGAAAACTTCGATCCAACTGGACTGTTAGTTTTACCCTTTAAAGACTTTAAGCTACTCTGATTAGCATCTATTCTTTTTTTAATCTTTTTACGAAATTTCACATTCTTAAACTTAGATTGAAAATAGTTTTCCAAAAAAAGAACTTTTTTAATACTTCTTTCTACAATAAGTTTTGTATATTCTGGATTTTCAATAAACCTTTTATTTTTATAATTTTTTGTTAAATATTTATATTTTCTAACGATCTTAAGTAGCGGGAATTCCACTTCTTTTTGGAATCTACGCCTAGCAAGTCTTTTTTTTATTGTTTTATGCAAACTATTAGAATAAACATTCAACTTATTAAGTTTAGCAAGTATTTCTTGACTTTTAATGTTGCCGGCTTTATCTTGAGATTTGATTAAAATCCCATTATCAATATCATACATTAATACATAGGCCAAATCTATATCTTTTTTAAAATTCCATTTTTTAAAATCAAATGGTCTTGTCACAGTTGCATATGTTGCTGAAACAATAAACAAAACAAATATCAAAATAAGCTTAAATTGGCTCATTAATATTCTCCCAATATTAAGTTATGTTTAATTAATATTTTAACCTTTATAGGTTAAAATATTAAACGTTTTGCAAATTTTTAATTGCAAACTAACTTCTACCTCTTCTAAATAAACTGTGTCTTTAAGCTTTAACAAATTAATACTTACTACCTCGTGAAATCCTACTGAAGGACTGTACATGCTGTAATAAACCCCTAAGTTAAACCTCTGCCTAAATTGCATTTTTATAAAATTACTATTAAATTCTAAAACACTATTCATAAAAGGGGTTTCTTTTAGCGCTCTTAGTAAAGTTTTATCATAAATAGATGACAAAATCCCTTTATTAATTGTTACAATCTCAGGCCTTGTTGTAATATTAAAGTTCACATATTCACTTTTTGTATTTGTAAAATCAATTACCGCACGGTCTGAACTTATGCTTGAGAGATTCTCTTCTATTAGATCATGCTTTACAAAAATAAAAAACAGTTGGGGAATGTACCCAAGTCCTTTAAAATCAAGCCTTGGAAAAAGTAAAACAAAATTAGAAATACTTGATAAGCTTGAAATTTGATTTACAACATCTTCTATTAATCTGGTAGCTTGTTTTTTAATCACTTGAAACCTCTTTTGATTTACTATTTTTTACTAAGGCATTCTAGAATCATCATTAATTCCTCTTGCACTAAATCCAGCACCGTCTCTTAATGCATTTGTCATATACTCAACCAAAGGCAAGCTTTCAAATGCCTGTCCTAATAGATTGCCAAGATTTGAAAAAGTATTTCTTAAAGGCTCTAATACACTGCTAGTAAAATCGTAACTTTTAGCCCATTCCAAAAGTTCTACAGTTTTTTCTAAAAGTGGATCTAATCTTGGCTCAGAAGCGCTGTTGATTATTTTACTGCTATTTAAAACCTCAGGCTCACCTTTAAACTGATTTTTTAGAGAAATCGTTGGCATGCTAAAGCTTAAAACTTTCTCTAAATTATTCTCGCCGCTGAGAAAATCGCTTATTAGGCTAATAGCTTTTGAATCATTTTTTGCATGACCTTCGTTTTTCAATTTCTGCGCAAGCTCAACCATAAACGAGAGATCATTTAAATTAGAATTTTGTGAACTTTGAAGAATATAAAGTTTTCTTAAAAAATCATTTCTCTCAAACTCTGTTTCAAAAGATCTTTGCCCTTTTAGCATTTTATTTACACTTTCTCTTTGATCATCTTTGCAAATAAAATTTTCAAGACTTAGTTGGAAAATCTTTTTGTCTTTTAAATTTTGAAATTCCTTTAAAGACAATTTAAAATCACTAAAACCATCTCTTATATTCAAAAAATCAACCGGACTTGAATCTCTTAAGAGATTTCTAAAAGACATTAAATTTTCCAAAACAATCTGATTATTTTCGTTTTTTAAACCTAATGGTTTTTGTAAATCATCTTTGGCAAAGCTAAGCTTAACCTTGTCAAAATTAGAATTTAATCTAAAATCTTTCAATGTTGCATTAGGTTGATCTTTATTAAAGTTGTCAATTAAATTTTGCTTAAAAGTATTTTTAATATTTTCAGTTTTAAAATATGAATATTGACTCTTAGAATTTAAATCTAATTTATTTACTTTTGGCTTTAAATAAGAGCTAATATTGTTCTTTTTGTCAGCCGAATGCTTACCAGCTAAACCGATTTTTTCTTTTGAAGAATATAAATCTTTTAAAACACTCTCTGAGTTGTTTTTCCAAAGATCTAGGCTGAAAAAATCCTTAAAAGGATTGCCTTTAAAAATGCTTGATTTAAAATTTGATGATTTTTGTAGATTGTCGTTTTTAAGCCTCTCGGGGCTTTTTAGTTTCTCAAGGCTTAAGGATAAAAAATCCTTACCACCTTTAGAACTTAAACCAGTCTGATTAAAAAAAATTTCCTTTTTTAAACTTAAAAGCTCTTTTTTTAAATTACTCTTAGTGGCATTTCTGTCAAGCACGCCTTCTAATGTAATTGTAAATTTATTCTCATTATTGTTTTCTTCGTACATAAAAACCTTTAAAGCATGCCACTAAAGGATAAAAACCGTTCGTACATTTCTTTGTTAAGCTTTAAATTAGCTACTCGATTAACCTCTAAAAGCTCTTTGTAGCGCATTTTCTTAACGTCTTTGTATGTGCAAATGCCCATTACAATAGGGAAATAGTACTTATTAGCTTCTCTTGTCAAATAATCTATGTATTTAAAATAATTGGTTGCAATCTCTGCCTTATTCATTAACACCTTCTTGCAATAAAGACTCAAGACCGGTTTCTAGAGAATCTTCTTGATTTGCGCCTAAAGAGTTGCTATTTGTAATTAAAAAATCATAACTCCAGCGCTTGTCAATGTAATCGTACTTAATATAATCGCCGTTTTTATCTTGATAACTTTCAATGTAAACTAAACCGGGTTGTTTAAAACCTGCTATTGTTTGGAAAAGTGAATACTGAACTGAAAAAAGAATTGTGGGTAGAGCATACTTATAAAGCTCAGAATATCTTCTCTCTTTGTTTAGGATTTCATAAAATTCATCTAAAAATCCCCTTGAGATCATTAATTTAGTTATTTCTTTTAATGTTTGCAGATCGTTAAGCTTGCTAATAAGTTCATCTCGCTCAACATCAAATCCTAAAACATTGTCCCACTCATACATAGGAATATCTTTTAAAATGTATGTATGTGTTTTGGCTCTGGTTAATATTTTTAACTTATATCTCATTTTAAATTTTTATCCTTTAATAAAACATTTTTATTATTCAATTAACTTGCTTTCTCAACATCGCAATTGATTGCATGAATTGTAAACTTAACCGTATCATTGTCAGCTGAATACTTTCTAGTTGGGATTTCTGCAAAAAATGCACTATTTGAAATGATTTTTAATCCCATTTGATCGTTAAACACTAATCTTTTTAACTTTTGAGCTTTTGATAAATTCCCATAAAATTGCTCATTGCTTAGCTTTGTTAAGAGCTTGTAATCAAAAGATCCTTTGCTTACCTCTAAATCAAAAATATGCACAACGGTTCTTGGATCTCTAAAGCTTGGAATTGGAAAATTTCTGTCTTCTGTGCTTGCCTTGGCCATTATATTAGGCTCTGTACTGTACTCAAGAATACCTCTGTCTATTAAATTGTCATTAAAGCTAAAAAATATTAAATCTAATGAATAATATTCTTTCATTATGATGCTCTCCTTAAATATTCATTTATCTCTTGTGCAGTGATTATTAAATTAACACTATTAAAGCTGTCATTATACTTAAGCGCAACTTCTAAGCTTAAACTCAAACCTTGAGAAGAATTGATCTTGACTTTAATCTCTTTGTAAAAGACAATAAGACCTCTTTGTTTGAGTTCGTGGAAAAAACATTCAAGCCCTGCTGTGTATTCATTTGGTAAACTGCCGTCCAAATTTAAAGCACTAAGCTTACTGTTAGCTCTACTGTTTTTATTCCAGATCCTAATAAGCTCTTTGATTGATTCATTCTTAATATAATAAAGCGTAAAAGCCTCGTCAATTGGATCTCCTGAGAGACTAACTCCTTCTTTGAAAGCTAAAACGCCATCATTGCCAGTTTCATTTAGAAGAGAATAAAAATTAATATTGGATTTTCTAAGAGAATCAATAAGAGAATCATCATAAATAGGAGTAGAATTTAAAATCATCCCATAAGGATTAACAGCATGGAAAATGCTTGCTTGATGCAAATACATTGCTGTAAACTTAAGATGCAAATTTTCATTGTCGCTGTAAATAGCAATAATATTTTTAAACTCACTTTTGTCTTTACCTTTTAAAACATTCACTAATGTATTGTCTTTAGTGGAAATTACAATAAAATTGTAAGCTTTTCTAATAGCTTCAAAATCACCACTAATACTGTCTTCTGCTTCATTTACAAAAACTACAAACGGATGTAAATTGGATTTTAAAAAATCTTTAATCTCTTTAATCTGATTGTAAACATAAAAATCAACAGACTTAAGTCCGTCTTGTCCAAAAAAATCACCCATTGCTTTTTGTAAAGCAATTAACTGCTCCTCTGCTATTTTCTTCTTAGAAGAATCGGACTCTTGACCCTTTTGTATCTCAAGTTTTTTAAGCAGATCTTCAAAATTTGTAACACTTAATGCCAAATATTTACTTGCTAAAACACTACTTTTGTAGATTAAAAGCGGATTGTAATAATTAATATTATTGGTAACCAGTCTGTTTTGCGCCAAACTAACGCTTATTGTATCTTTTGGCATTTATCCTCCTTTTTTAACTTAATTTTTTTATTTTTTAAATTTTTTATTTTTTAAATATTTATCTCTCTTGTTTTAAAACCTGTATGTTTGCAACAAAAATCTGATTAAAACTAAAACACATATTGCTCCTCATATTCGAAACACCAAGTAGCCCATCATTATTTAAATCACTAATCGAAGAAAGATAATAAGTTAAAAGCAAATAAGAAACATTATCAAGCTCTTTTGTAAATTCAAACCTAAATCTATTCTCATGTAAAAATTCTAAAAAGTGCTCATACACTCTGCATACACTCTCATAAGAATGTTTGTAAGCTTTTAATACCGTAAAACTCAAAAAATAAAGCGAAAACCTTAATCTAAACTCATTAGATGTTTTACAGAAATTTCTACCCCTTAGATTTCTAGGAGTAAGCCCTTCAAAAGATTCGCTTTTTAATACAATTAAATTGCTGGTATTTGTAGCAAACTTTTCTAAATAAGGGTGGTTGTAGGTATTTAGGATTTCTAATTCTATTTCTTTAAGATCTAAATACTCTTTAAATTTTGTAAGTATTTTTATTAAAAACTGTACAGATTCATTTAGTCCTACAATCATAACTGTCCTTTTGTTTTATTTTTTAAAAGATTAAGCTTTTCAATATTGTTAATCAAATTTTTAAATTCTTTAGTATTAAAAGCTCTTTTTGACTGCAGGCCTTGCCTGCTAAGTAAATAATTCTTACAAAAAACTCTAAACTGATCTTTTATTTCAACAAGCCCTTTGTTAATAGATTTCCTAAAAGCAGTTTTTATTCCCTTGTTTGAAACAATATTAGAATAAAACTCTTTGTACGCAACCTTTGCTAATTTAAAAGTAATCTCTTTCTCAAGTTCTTCCGATTTAATATTAACACTATTTTCTGTGTTAAAAGAATAAATGTCTTTAAATCTAATTTTTATACTCAACAAGAACTCCTTAAAACTAGCGTGTTGTAATTTAAACCTTCTTTGTAGCTCTTTTGAACCCCTAAGATCGAATAAAAATCATCATGGGCCTTAATCAAATCTCCACACTCAAATTCAAAATTCTCAAGAGTATACACCTTGGCATAACTATTTTTGTCAAAAATATTTACACCTTCAATCTCAACTACTTCTTCTGGACTTATTAATAAAAACATGCCTTTAAAAGCAACAGTATCAGAACTTTGAAATCTGGTTTCATAAGATGCATTCATTGGATCTTTGATTGTTCTAAATTTACAAAAAAAAAGATCTTGTGAATATGTTTTTATAATATTACTTAAACCCAAATTAATCATCTCTAAAGATTTCATTTCTAAAGACTTCACTTAACTACTCCTATTAAAGAGTCTTTTACTCTTAACTCTTCTATTAAACTATCTAAATATTCACAAAAATCCCCCCCACAACTTTTACCACTAAGCGTTGTGGGAAAATATTCTAATGATATCTCTTTAAATTTTTCAGACTTGATGCTATTTAAATTAAAACCTTTTAATCTGTTTCGTTTTTTTAACTCACAGCCAATAAAATAATAAATTAAAACAAACATTGTAGAATCATTTAAGCTTTTAATTCTTATTCGCTTAAGAATTAAAATATTTTCAAGTAAATTTAAATACAAAGAAAATTCTTTAATGCTTAGATCTTTAAAGTCAAGCATTAAAAGCTCAAGTATTTGCTCATATACTGTTTGTAAAGCTGGGCTTAGATTTTCGCTATCTAGAGTTTTTAACTTTGTGCTGAGAACCTGATCAGTATCGATTTTGCTTTCATTCATTTTTAGCTCAATTTTATTCTAAGGATTGAATTTTTTGTTGCCAAAATTGTTCCAATAGAAAAGTCAAGAAAACTTGTTCTAAAATTGCTACTTGAGATTTCTGTGTATGAATTTAATATCGGCTGGTGACCGTCTCTCAAAAGTAGTAGTTTACTGCTTCTTGGATATATTAAAATTTCATCGTCTAATAAATTTGTAGTCTCAAGCTCAATATTTGCATCATTATTAATTGCACTTATAAAATCAAAAAGCATGTCCTTGTATGAATAATTATTGTTTGGGAGCCTCTCAAGTAAACGACCTTTGATTTTACTAGTTGTAAGTATTTTAAAAGGCACTTTTCTCTCATCTTCTAAATTAATCTTTCCAAGATCATCATTTATTGATTTTATTTGATCTAATATGTTTGTCTGTTTAACTGTTTTATCTATTTGATTTGGCAAATTCAAAAGTCCGTACATAGTTTCATTGTTAGACTCATCAACAAGAAGCGTTCTTTTATTGCCTTTTGAGAGTGCAAGTCCGCCCTTTAAATAATGAGCACTCATTAACTTTTGTATCTCAATTATTGCTCCTAGTAGTCCTTCTCTCATGTTAATATTTGTGTTTGCCTCTACACTAACTTTCCCGTCTGGTGCATAGTACGTAAATGCATACTGAAAAGGTAAATAATTGATTTTTACTATTTGTCTTTGAAACTTTATTGTTGAGACTGTGTTAAAATCATTAACCTTTAGTGTGGGAATGTCTGTTAAATTAGAATACCACTTGATAATTCTATCGCTTCCAAGAGAAATATTACTGCTTTCTATTTGCTGTGAATCTAAAAAATGATAATATTCCGGAATTGGGCACTCCTGCACTAAAACATCCCTTACTACGTTTACATACTCATCGTTATTTAATATACTCTCATCCATTTTAAATTCTCCTATTTTAAATTGCATCTTTTATTTGCTTGACCAAAAAAAGAACTCTAACACCATAAACATCTCTTTTGTCTTTAAATTCTTCAGCAGATCCTAATGCTAAAGCGTGAATAATTGATGCATTCTCAAAAGCTTTTTCTAAAAACCCTTCGCTGTTTATTATTAATTTATCTCCTGCTTTAATTGTTTTATCTTTAGCAATCAAAACACATTCAAAACTACAAGTTATTGGAACAACTGTCCCGGTTCTTGAAAAATCATCAAAGTCAACACAAACCCCATAAAGATCACTGCCGCCGCCTCTTGCTATTTGCAAATGTGAACCATTAACAATAAGCTTAACCCCACATTTGTAGCAAAAATCTTGAGCTTGGTAATTTTCAAACTTATCAGCAGAAGATCTCTTAAGTCCGCCTTTTTGAGCAAAATAAAATCCCTCATCTTGAAACTTAGAATTGCTCTCAAACACAGGGCAACTGTTAGCATTAACACTTTGTAATTTGTCTAAAACAATTTTTTGAGCTTGATTTTTTTTTAAACTTTCAAGCTGACTCTCAAGTTCTACTTTTGATGCTTTTAGTTTTTCTATCTCTTTTTTAAAATCAACTGAATCACTCATTAATAATCTCCTTTTTTAAATTAATTTTTTATTAAAAGCTTAAATTGCAAAAATTTAAGCTAATACTTTTTTATTACAATAAAATTCACGCTTAAGCTCTTCCCATTCGTTAAACATTGCTTTTCTTAAATCATGATGTGTACTAAAAAAAGCATTTTTGTTTCTTAAATTGTTTTTTTGATTTAAGTTTGTTCTTTGAAAATTTATTATTTTGTATGAATTTTCAGCATTCTTATTCTGATCAATATTGGTCTTTGCAACCCTTATTAGTATTGCACGAGACGATAAGTCAATCTCATCAAGATTGTTAGTTCCAGCTATTGCTAAGATTTGAGTTGCT
Organism: Borreliella afzelii; assembly: GCF_014202295.1. Lineage (NCBI taxonomy): Bacteria > Pseudomonadati > Spirochaetota > Spirochaetia > Spirochaetales > Borreliaceae > Borreliella > Borreliella afzelii. The sequence continues at coordinate 27,095 of NZ_JACHGM010000003.1, read as the reverse complement.
TTTACATACTTTCTAATAAGTTCTTCGGCTTGGCCTTTTACAACTTCTTTAAAAGAATACCCTTTTGCTAAAAGATTTTCTGTATTATACTCAAAACTTAAATTATCATTTGCAAGTTTATTTATCTCAACAGATTCTCTTAGATCATTGTGAGAAAAACTGATTGAATTATTATTGGCGCTTTTAAGATTTTTATATTCTAAAAACTCCTCAAGCAAAGCATTATTTAAAACTTCATTGTTTAAACTTAACTTTTTTGAATCTTCTTGGTCGCTTTTAGTTTTGTAATCTATACTTGAAGCCATTTCTTCCATAATTACTCCTTTTAAATAACTAAACTTAATTGTTCTTTTAAATTTTCTCTTGCCTTGTGACTTAGATTTTCATTTTTAATTAACTCTAAATATTTGCAATAAACATCAAGAAGTAAATTGTCCCTCTCAAGTCTTTGCTCATAGCTTAAAACTTCAAGCTCGTTAAACTTCATATTTAATCGGTAATATTTGTTAAGCTTAAGATTGCACGCATTAGCAACAGATTCTTGTACGCCTTTTAAATAGTCGTAATAATTGCTTTTGTCTCCCTTGCCACTGCTGCCAAGTCCTTTGACCTGCTCATTAAAACTTCTAGTAAGCGGCTCTTTAGTATCAGCACCAATTTTTGCTTTAACAAGTTCAAATGCGTCTTTTAAAAACTCTAAATCATATTTTATTACTTCTAGGCGTGCATTCTCTGATGCTGTATAAAAAATTCCATCATTGTTTAGGGTGCTTTTAATCTTGCTAAGCTCTCTGGTAAGCTGCTCAGAAGCGCTACTTAATGCTGAGCAACTTTTGTTTGAATCTTGACCTTTAAAAAAGGTGGAAAATATGCCTTTATTATTGTTTGCTAAAACGCTAATTTCTTCTTTTGCAAGCTCTAAAGATTCAACAAGCCCTACTAAATGCTCGTCTTTGTAGAACAAAAAATTATAATTTCTTATTCTTTTTTCTATCTCTAAATAAATTTGTTCTAAAAGACAAATATTAAGAAGTAAACTTTGTGTATAAGAGGGTTCGTGTGAACCTAAAACATAATCATAGTTTTCATAAATTATTACTCTACTTTTATCTATTTTTACAACCCTTGCCTTCTCATTAACACCATCTAAGTCTTTTGAACTGGAGAAATATTCTATGTACTCAGATTCTCTTTTGTTAACAATCTTTTGAAAATCTAAATATTTAAACCCCGTAGGTAATTCGTTGTTAACTTTTTTACTTAAATCTTCATCCTCACCTTTGGGTTTTACTAAAATATAACCTGCTCCATTAAATCTATAGCTTATCATTGCTTCAAGAAGAGCTTCTTTTAATTCCACCTTTAAGCTTGAAAGAAAATCTCTACCTTCTTTTAAACAAGAAGTTTCAAGTAAGCTTAAATTAATTCCATTTTTCAGCGCATCTTCTGCTGTACTGTCTATGTAATTCCTAAAAAAAATTGAATACCGGTAAACATCAACAGGATTAATTTTGGATTTATTGTTTTTTATTTCCATTTTAAATTCATCAATCATTTTTTTAAATATCATTAAATATTATTATATCAAAAACTGTCTTTTGTGCAAATTATTATTATTTAATATGAATTATCAAATAATATTTATGTATATGATTTAAATATCAAAATTCATTTAAAATTTTATAAAAAACTAATACGTTTTAGCATATTTATGCTAATATTAATTTAAGAATATAAGTAAAAATTTACAAAATATTCTCTTTACTGTTACACGCATTGTTAAAAGATGAACATTATAAATTGATATTAAAAAGAAAATAAATTAATACTTTATCCAATCCCAATAAATATTAAAAAGGTAGAGAGCCAGTTCTCTACCTTTTAATATTTAAACACATTTGAAAATCAAACCAATATACATTAAATATAAAAAAATAAAATCTGCTTGCCTTCTATTCCCCGTTGAGCAATAAATGCCGTTGCTAAAAGAGACGCCTTGATTGCTTTTATTAAGGCTTTGTCTGCTTGAAATGTAAATTTCATAACTAAAAGCAACCCGGAAAGAAATTCTCTTTCTTTAAGATTTTTAATATTACTAATCTCTTCTTCTGCAGATTTCATTCCTTCTTCCTCTTCATATAAAAACTCCAGCTCTTTTAACCCTATTAATTCAATTTCATTTACAGTATGAGAATCAAAATTGACTATTGTCCAATAAAATACTTTTAAAATCTTGTCAACAATGCTAAATGTTATGGGAATATCAAAATCAAAAGGAATTTTATCAAATTCTAAGAGTAAATGGTTGTTTAGTTTTTTAGCTAGCTTAACCGTAGAAATAAGTTTTAATTTTGAGTTTTCGGCCTTTAAGCAAGCATCATCCAAATTTTTTGTCTTTAAAATTTTATTTAAATTGGCCTCTATTGTTAAAGAAGCCTTGATAACTTGCGTTGATAATTCTTTGGCAAATTCAACATTATTAAATTTAAAATCTTGAAAATTACTCTTTGCGTTGTTATTATCACCCATAACCTAAAAAGATACAACCTTGAAAAGGTACTTCAAAAGTCTCTTAAAGCACAAAAAAGACAAGTTCTCATTAGAACCTGCCTTTTATATAAAACATACCTCAAATGTTAAACATTCCTATTTATTACTCTTTAAATTATAACTATTTAAATTTTTCAAATCTCTCAATTCATTATTACTATCACTTTCTGTAAACACTCTTTTGATTACTTTGAAAATCTCTTCATTGCATTTCTCAGGCTTTTGATTATTCTCATCATTATCCTCATCTTTCTTTTTGTACTCTTCAGTACCAAATGCATCAGCTACTTTTTGGAAAAACAAACTTAAATCATCTCCAGTTCTGGTTTTAATATCATAACAAACATATTCATTAAAACCTAAGGATTGTTGATTGCCCTTATACCTTTGCTTGCTTGCATCTACTGCTTTAGTAACAATGCCACAAATATTGTTAAAACAACTTACAAACTCTTTTTGTTTGTTAACATCCTTAGAAAGCCAATCAAAAAATTCTTTATAAGATTTGTCGTACTCGGCTTTTGTATCGCCTGTTTTACCATTAACACCCATTGCGTCTTTTAAAAAGGTTTTTAAAGCCTCTAATCTTTCAGATTCCTGTGATGTTAAAGTAGGCCCTTTTTCGGCAATCAGCTCTTTAGCTGCTAAATTATCACTAACGACAAGAGAATTATTATCTCCAGAATCAGAAGCAATTTCTGTGAGTGCCTTAACACTACCATATTGTTTGCAAGAAAATGCCAATAATAGTAATGATAAAATACTTATTCCTTTCATTAAAACCTCCCATGAAATAAGTCGCCATTATAGTTCATTTTTCAACATTATCAAACAATACAAAAAATCACCCTGATTAATTTTGTTCTTTGCTATTAAAAATAAAATAATCAAAACTTAAATTTTATTTCTTACAAAAGTTCTAAGGCCCAAAATAAAAGTCTAAATTTTATTTGAAAAAAACTATAGTGAGATATATACTTGTTTATTGTTATAAATTAACAATTCATTGAAAACTTCTTTAAAACTACAAATAGGGCCTTAAGGCCCTATTTGTAGTTTTAAACCCAATTAATCTTTTTTTTTCTTTAAAAAAGAATATTCTCTTTTGCTCTTTTTAGATTCAATTGCATCTTAATTAAACTGAAAACGTTTAAATTAATAACCAAAAAAACCAAACAAACCTTTTAAGATATTTAACAAAAATGTAAAATGTATTTTAAAAAAATATATTGCAATATAATTTGCTATAAAATAAATTAATTATTGACAATAAAGAGAGGAGCTTATAATTATGAACAAAAAAAAAATCCCACTTTTAACGCTGTTAATTATATTTGTAAACTCGTGTACAATTTCTAAAACAAAAGATGATTTTATCTTTGGAGTTGGAATTGGAAACGAACCAACAACACTTGATCCGCAGTTTTGTAGTGATAAATTTGGCACTTTAATTATAAATGAACTATTTATTGGACTTTTAAGAGGAGATCCTAAAACAGGTGGATACAGACCAGGACTTGCAAAAAACTGGGAAATTTCTCACGATAACACTTGCTATATATTCCATTTAAGAGACGACATTTATTGGAGTGATGGTGTTAAAATAACAGCAGATACTATTAAAAGCTCATACATAATGGCCTTAGAAACTGAAGAGAGCCTGCCAAATATTAGCCTATTAACATCAAAAATAAAAAATGCAAAAGAATTTTACGAAACAAAATTAAATCCAGATGAAGTTGGAATAAAAGTAATTAATGAGAAAACTTTAGAAATAACTCTTTCTCAACCAACAACATATTTTCTTGATATACTTACAAACCCAATATTTATGCCTGTTCCTATCCATATTATTAAAAAGTTTGGAAATAAATGGACAAGCGCAGAAAACATGGTCACAAGCGGGCCTTTTAAACTAAAAAGAAGAATCTTAAACGAAGAAATATCTCTTGAAAAGAATAAAAAATTTTATGATGCTGCAAACGTTGCTATTAGTGAGCTTACATTTGTTACTATAAACGACGCCCGCAGAATTTACAGCATGTATGAACACAACGAAATAGATGCTATTTTTAACAACATCCCCTTAAGCCTTATTAATGAGCTTATCTTAAGAGAAGACTTTTATTCAACTGACATTAACCAAATTGGGTTTCTTTCATTAAACACAAATGTTAAACCTCTTAACAATCCAAAAGTAAGAGAAGCATTGTCTCTTGCGATTGACAGAGAAACATTGGTTTACAGAGTGCTTGATAATAACTTTAAAGCAACAAGAAAAATGGTTCCTAATATTAATAATTATAATTATGGGAAAAAATTAAAACTATACAACCCACGAAAAGCAGAAAAACTTTTAGCCGAAGCTGGATATCCGGATGGAAAAAAATTTCCAACCCTTACAATAAAATATAATAAAAATGACCTTAGAAAGGAAATTGCTAATTTTATTCAAAGCCAATGGAAAAAAGTTTTAAATATTGATATAGAAACTGAGCCTGAAACATGGAATAATTACGTATCAAACATTTTAAAAGGACAGTATGAGATCTCAATAAGGTCCTGGCAAGGAGATTATTTAGATCCCATGGCATTCTTTAATATGTTTGAAACTGAAAACACTCATTTTTCATCTTACGGATATTCAAATCCTGAGCTTAACGAACTGATAAGTAAATCTAAGTTTGAAGTGGATGAAAAAATCAGATTAGAATTGTTTAAAAAGGCTGAAGAAATAATTATTGAAAATGATTACCCAGTAATTCCAATATACAGCGCTGCGGGAAACTATCTTTTTAGAAATGATAAATGGACGGGGTGGAACACCAACAATTCAGAAAGATTTGCCCTATCAGAAATAAAACCTTTAGAAGATTAAATGATTTTTAAAAAATAGAGTCAAAAAAATGGCTCTATTTTTTTAAAGGTTTTTTAAAAATGAGCCTTTAAAAATTAATAAATTAAAACTTATTTTTGCATTAGTGCTAAAGAGCTCTCTTTCAAAGAAGTTAGATCTTTTAAAACCTCATTAAAGTCAACATTGTTACTAAGAATGTAATTGCATATTTCTTTTAATTTTTCATCTATATCTGAATATTTTTGATTTAAAAGTCGTAATTCTGGCTGTGGATCAAAAACAGTATAATTACCTCCACTTGACATGTTAAGTTTGCTTATACTATTACTACTTTTTTCCATTAAACCGTGCTGTACTTTTAAAATCTCTAATATTTTATTTAAAAGATTAATTTTTTGTTCATTAGATTCGTTAAAGAAATTACTAACCTTAATCTCATTATAATTAGAAATTCTAGAGCTTATTTTATCATTAAGACTTTTAAATTTTCTTTGAACTTTTAAAATAGCACTTTCTCTTTCAGGTAAAGAAAGTTTATTAAAATTTAAATCATATTTATTAAGGCTACTTTTATTCATACTAGAAAAATCATTTAAATAACAAGAATTTACTATTATTACCAATATATACACATAAATATATCTCTTCATGTATATTCTCCTAATTAAAATTCAATTTATTTCAAAACCATAAAATATTCTAAATATTTAACACATCTATCTTTTACATAAATTCACCAATCAACTTAAATATATTGCTTAATATTAAAATTACTTTTAAATTTTTAATAAGTTTAATTCTTTATATTTAATTTAATTCCTTCTATTTCTACGATATCGCTCTCTTGCTCTTAATTTAAGTTTTTCTCTGTTCCTCTGATAATATTCTCTGTTATAATTAGAGGTTTTCTCCTTATTATGGGATGCTAATGAATCTTTATTGTGCGCATTAAAAGAACTACAACCAAAAAGCCATATTAAAAAAAAAAGTAAAAAGGCCATTCTCATATTTCTCTCCCCTTGAAATACAATTTGAATAGATAAAAAATGCCTAATTGGTCTTTTTAAATTATCAAAACTATTAAATAATACATTTTTATAATCAACTTGTTTAAATTTTCTTAAATTAAATATATTCTGCTAAGAAGTGGGCTTAGGATCAACAAACTCATTAAAGTCGTCTACCAATTTATTAAAATCTTCTTCTGTGTAATTAAGCTGTTTTAGTTTGGATTCAAAATTACTTTTTAAAGCATCTAAATTAGCTCTTCTATTTGCTGATTCTTTAGGTTCTGATTCTTTAGAGTTTATATAGTCAAATCCAGCCGAAAACAATTGTAAAAAAACATCTTTTTGAGAATCCTCTAATCGATCAAAATATTTGTCAACTCTAGCTATTTTTTCAGAGTCGCCATTATAGTGGTTTTTGATGGTCTCTAAAATACTTATTCTTTGTTTATCTGTAAAGCTTGATCTTTCTTTGCTTTCAAGTGTCAAAAAACCATTACAGCTAAACAAAAAAACTAAAGCTGATGATAAATATATAAAAAAAAATCTGTTTTTCATAACAACTCCTTAAAATAAGAATTTATAGAAATTCAATTATAATTCATGTAAATAAAATTTACCAAACAATTAAATTAAAAATTAATTTTTCAAAGATTTTAAAATATTTAATTTTGGCCTTGTTTTTTTTAAAAAAATTGCAATTTTTTTAAAAAAATATTTAATTATTTTAAATTTATTTAATCTTACCTTAGCTTGGGGCAAAGCCAATTTTAATCAAAGAGAGTACGAAAAATAAAAAATTTTAAAATGGTTGTTAATTACAAACTTAAATTAATAACTAAAAATTTAGATCAAATTATAAATATTTAAACTTTCCAAAATGTAATAATTTTTCTTTATAATTTAATGTTAAAAGAAGATAAGAATTTGCAAGAGAATCGAGTGCATCATCTTTTGTTTTGCCGTCGCCTTTGTAGCTGTAAATATCAGCTATTACATTTTTGCTTACTATTTTTAAAAATTCTATTTTGCGGCTTTCAAACAAAGGAATTAAAGCACATATTCTTTTAAACTTATTGCTCAAGGGTTTTATTGGCGCAACTCTAAAATAACAAAAACTCTTATTTCTTAGAAAAAGAATTGTTTTGGTCAAAATTCCATCCCCTTTGGTACTATCTCTCTCCTCAATATAAACCGTATTTACATTGAAATTTTCTATTAAAACTTGAATAGAGCTAAGCATTAAGCTATCACTTATTGGTTTTTGGCTTTGATAAATATATGCATAAAACTTATCAAAAGTGCGTTCTAAAACACAAACAGCTGTATTGTCCCCACCTACTGAGAATGCAGGATCAATGTACATTATTGGACTTTTAAATTCATAATCTTGGTTAAAAATCATTTCATTAAACAATGAAGATTCATTTAACACCCACTCTCCATAAAGTACTCGGGCCTTATAAGCAGGAAAATGTTTGTAAAGCTTCTCCTGGGTTTCAATAAAATCTGCTGAATTTAAAGGGTTGTCATACGTTGTAAAATTATATGTTTTAAAAACATCTGTATTTTCAATATAGTCTGTTTTAAAATAATGTGCTGGGCTTTCGGGATTTGTATCAAAAATAATAATTGATTTGCCCTTTCTAAGCCTTTTCATTACCTCAAGCAAAGTTTCTTTGTGGATTACTGTTGCTTCATTTACATAAATTATTGCACTATTGCCCCCTCGAATCTTAGAAAAAGCATCTCTGTTTTTACCCCCATAAATATTAAGCTCAAGCCCTGCTATTTTACAAAAAGATTGCCCGCTTTTCTTTTTCTGATAATCAATTCCTAATAGCCCGCAAATCTTTTCTATTTGCTTTATAGTATTTGTCATTAACAAACCAATAGAATTGCCTATAATAAAATTATTAGTATCTTGCTCATAAAAAGATTTGTTTTCAATAAGCTTTTTAATAAGCAAATATGAGGCTAAAAATGTCTTACCACTTGCAATCCCGCCACTAAATATTACTTTTGAATAAGTATGACTTTCTATGTCAAAAAGCACTTCTTTCTGCTTAGTGGTTAAATATTGGTTTTCAAAATCTTTAAAACCAATATTGATTGGTCTTGGCTTAATATAATCCAAAATATTGATATTAAATTTATTTTTAAACTTTTTCTGAAGATTGAGAAAGATTAAAGATCTTGAAAATTTCAAATTTTACTCCAATTTTAAATTCTTACTACTTAAAATAGATTTAAGTTTAACAAGGGTATCATAATCTTCTCTCATGCAAATGTTAATAAGCTCCTTTTCAAGCTCTTCTCTCTTTTTAATCTTGGAAGTAAGCTCTATTTCAAGCCCTTCATCACCTTTAAAGCCTCTTTTTTTATTGCTTTCAATCTCACTTTGAAGCTTACTAATTTTTAAGTCTAAAATTAATGCCTCTTTTTTTATTGATTTTAAACTGAGATTTTTATATCTGTGATGGGAATCAATAAAAGAACAAACTATCTCATAAAATAATCTTTCAGTCTCATTTTTAGCATTTTCTAACTCAAAGGACTTTTTTATAGCAAATAGCGCCAAATTGTCAAAATCGTCCTGATTAAAGGATGCTTTAGAAGCATTCTCTATTGTTGAATCACTAGAAAAAAAGTTCTTTTTACAAACAGAATCATTGGATTTAAAATATTTGTTTCGTGCTTTTGTTACAAAAGATTCGCCAACACCCAGAATTTGAGCAATATCTAAATCTTTTAAACCTTTTTTAAATAAAAAAATATATTCTTCTTTTCTATTTTTAAATATCATTATTTTATTTTAATTAAGTTTTTTTAAAAACTCAAGAAAAATTAAATGTTTTTATTGTGAATATTTAATTTAAAGATCTATATTTTTAAATAGAACAAAATAAATGGTAAAGGAGAAAGAAATGTTTAAAATAAAATATATTTTATTGCCAGCGCTAATATTATCCTGTAATATGGACAGTAGGGGATTTTCTCAAGAACAAGAAACAAGAATTAAAGAAATCGTTGTTAGAGAACAAAATGAGGCATTAAAAAGCTTAATAGAAGCTGCTGGTAACAACACATCTAATGAAAGTTTGCTAGACATAATAATTAGAGGAAAAAATAAAATAGTCTCTGGAGCACATAAAACAGGGCGATTCTTTAAAGGCTTGAAAGATGCTGTTATGCCCTCTAAACCCGCTGCACCTGCCTCTGCTTCCACCTCTACTACCCCTTAATAAAAAATAGTAATCAAAATAGTCAAAAGAGTCAAAAGAGAAGCCAGTAAATTGCGGGAGCATGGCTTCTCTTTTTTTTTAAAAAGATCTAATTTTTTTTAGATCTTTGATCGCATTTACAAAATAACCAATTTATAATATTTTGACAAACTGGCATTGAATCTTAAAATTAAAAACTGCATTTTAAGCTAGCTTATAACTCCAAATAATATTATTGCTATATTTAGATAAAACAAATTTACGCCCCCTGGCAAAATAAAATTTAAAATAATAGACTTTAAAATAAAATTTTAACATCCAGTACAAATCCAAAAATTATTTTGCCTTTATTGAAAAATTCATTTTATTTTATTTCTAATAAAGTGGGCTAAAATTTAGATTTAAAATTATTTATTTTTAATATGGAGGTAACAACTATAGAAAAAATGAAAAAGTTCAATTTAATAATTGAGGCGCTGTTTGCTATTCTATTAACAGCTTGTAATTTTGGATTAATGGAAGAAACAAAAATAGCGCTTGAATCATCCTCTAAGGATGTGAAAAATAAAATTTTACAAATAAAAAAAGACGCTGAGGACAAGGGTGTAAATTTTGCAGCTTTTACAAGCAGTGAAACCGGTTCTAAAGTGACAAATGGGGGATTAGCTTTAAGAGAAGCAAAAATACAAGCAATTAATGAAGTGGAAAAGTTTCTCAAGAGAATAGAAGAAGAGGCTTTAAAACTTAAAGAACATGGAAATAGTGGTCAATTCTTGGAGCTGTTTGACTTACTGCTTGAAGTTTTAGAATCATTAGAACCGATTGGAATAAAAGGCTTAAAAGACTTTATTTCAGAGGAAGCTAAATGTAACCCTATAAGCACATCTGAAAGATTAATTGAGGTTAAGGTGCAAATAGAAAATAAGATGGAAGAGGTTAAGAAAAAACAAAATCTTAATAAGGAGAGAAAAAGTAATAAAGGCAAAAAAAAGAAATAAATCTTAACACATTGTAATTAGAATTAGCTAAAAATAACGTTTTAGCTCGTCCTAATGTTTACAATTTAATGCATTAAATGCTTTTATTAAAATTTAAATTCAAAAAGGGGATTTTATGATTAAATATAATAAAATTATACTTACACTAACTTTACTTGCTAGCCTGTTAGCAGCATGTAGTTTAACAGGAAAAGCTAGATTGGAATCATCAGTTAAAGACATTACAAATGAAATAGATAAAGCTATAAAAGCAGCTAAAGACGCTGGTGTAAATACAGACGCGTTCACAGAAACACAAACAGGTGGCAAGGTGGCGGGCTCTCAAATAAGAGACGCAAAAAAGCTCGTCGCTGACTTAACAATCGAATTTCTAAAAGCAACAGAAGAGGAAACTATTACATTTAAAGAAAATGGAGCGGGGGAAGATGAATTCTCAGGAATATATGATTTAATATACAGAACCGCAGAAGCAGTAGAAAAAATTGGGATGAAAGTGAAACAAGCGGTCGAAGATACCGCTAAAGAAAATCCTAAAACTACAGCTAATGGGATAATTGCGATTGTAAAAGTAATGAAAGCAAAAGTGGAAAACATTAAAGAAAAACAAACTAAAAATCAAAAATAATGCTACTACATAAACACTGTTTTCATACCTAATTGAAACACTAAGCCAAGCAATCTAAAGGTTTTAAGTTGCTTGGCCTTATTAAGCTAATGCAATTTGGCTAACATTCCTCTTTTCAAACAAAATAATTAAATATTCTTTTTGATATTATTTCAAATTTCTTTCCTTTAGACCTTAAATCAAGACTGTCGTAAAGTACCTTATTATTATCCATTGCAATAAAATGAACAAAAACCTGATCTTTTAGCTTAATCTCTGTTATTTCGAACTCTTTGCCTGCTACAGGCAAATAAAGCGGACTTTCATATCTGACCTGAGAAAATATTTTATAACAACTAAGAATTTTACATGGATTTAAAATATAGCAATCATTTCTAATATAGCCTAATTTTAAAAACCGTTCGTAGTTTAAATTAACGTCTTTTTCCGTAAAATCAAAACCTGTTAAAATAAATATCCAATAGTGCAGAGATAAAAAATAACACCCGGACTTCTGAATGTCTTTTAAAAGCTCTTTATTGTTTTGTAATATTTTTTCAATAAACATTTTTTAATTCTCCTGAAACTTTAAATTGTAAAAATGTTTATTATTTAAAATTAAACTTGTCTTAAAACAAATTGTGATTGCACGCACAATTTGTTTTTCACATATTTTAAAATAAACAATTTTTAAATATTATTTTTAAATAATCAAACATGTCTGCTCCATTTTTATTTATAAGGAACACACATTTGAGATCTCTTATAAAGACATACTCTTAAACTTGCGCAAACATCGACAATCCAATATTTTATTTTTTATATTTTAATGGTCTTACAGCAAGAAGAAATCTCAATTTAGAATCCAAAAGCTTAATAAGAAAATATTTAGTTTAAGAATAATCTTTAATATTGCTAAAACCAAGCCATTCAAACCCATTGTTTTTAATGGCAAAAATTTTAATTAAAAACTTGTAGTATCCTTTCCTTTTAATCTTATTAAGCCTTTTCATCTTAACCCCTAATATAAGTTTTTTACTAATATTATAGTATAAAAAAAATTATGTTTTGTAAATACTTTTCTAAATTTTTCTAAAATTAATGTTTAAAAATAAAAACACTAAATCAAAAATTAAAGGGTTTACTGGAATTTCTTTTTAAAGAATCCCCAATAAACCCTTTAAGGTAACAGGTCCTTATATTAAGAGCGACACATTGCGTGTCAGTCTGTACCTATAAAGTATACACTAACTTTTTAAGTTTTGCAAATAAATATTTCATTTTCGTTTATTCCTTGAACTTTCAAATTCGTTAATTATTTTTAATAAAAAATCTTTTTCTTCGAAAAAAATTTTTTCTAAAAGAAAGCTCGTAAGCTTAGCATTTTTTTTATAAAAAGAATAAGATTCTTCCTTTTTGAGCTGAAATCTTAGTGGTTTTATTGGATTTTGGGTAGATTTTTTTAAACTCGGACTTTCTTTTGTTTTAAGTAAACAAATTGTCTCATTAATCCCGTTTTTAACTACATACTTTTCTTCAATCAAACCTTCTTCTATTGCTGTTGCAATTTTTAGATACTTATATGTTTGAGTTCTAGCAAGCCTATAGTCTTTTGCAAAATCATCAAAATTAGAATAGTTGTCTAGCCTATAATATTCTTTATCTTTAATTTCTTTTAAAACCTTCATTGCTTCTAGTTTACAATAAATTTCTTTTTGAAAATTAATATTTAATTTTTCTTTAAGCTTATTATAATGAATAAGCGCTTGTTCTTCTTCTCTAACACTCTCAGATAAATTCCTTTTATTTATCTTTATATCCACCTGTGCTCCTCCTTTACAATCGAGTACACTTAGTGTACGTAACCTGATTTATTTAAAAACGCGTCAAGCGTGTTTTGGTACTCTATTATGTAATCCTTCGTCAAATCAAATCTGTCGTTTTTTGCTATTCTTTTATTTAAATCTTCTCTCTCAGATATTGTCCCTAAGAAATTATTATTTTTCTCTAAAACCTTTAAAAGTTCTTTATGTGTGTTGTTTTTTTTAAATTTGGTATTGATTAAATACATTGGCAAAGTTAATAATAGCTTGTTCATAAAAAAAGTAAACAAGTCTAAACTTTCAACAGCCCATTTCTCTGCCGTTATTGGTATTATTATATAATTGCTGCATACAAGAGCATTCGTTAAAGTAAAATCCAAGCTGGGATTTGTATCAAGTATTATGTAATCATAATGATTACTAAGTAGCTTTAGTTGTTCTTTTAATTTAAATTCTTTGTACGGAATAGATTCTGAATTGAATTTATGCAATGTTAAATAACTTGGAATTAAATCCAAATTTTTGTTAATTGTTATTATTGCATTATCTATATGCAAATTTGATATTAACACTTCGTATATGTTTTTGTTTATTAAATCTACATTGTTATCTTTGATTTTATTAAAAAAATAGCTTGTTGTTGAAGCTTGAGTATCAATATCTATTAAAAGAACTTTACATTTGATTGAAAGCAATGTGGCAAAAATTAAACTTGTTGTACTTTTGCCAACACCACCTTTTATGCTTGCAACTGTTATTACTTTTGTCTCTTTTTTATCCATTCAGGAATAATTCCCCCTTTTGATAATTTTTTGTTATAAAAAGCGTAAAGTTCGGTTTCTAACTCTAAAATAATATTTAAAAGCGTATTATAATAGGGGCTGTCGACCCTATCCTTTTTAAGTAAAATATGAAGACCGTTTAAATAACAAAAAACAGAACCTTTTTTAAACTTAAATTCAATATATTCACATTTTCTTAATGTATAAGTTTCTTTTTTGTTGAAATTCTTTACAATAAACGCTTTGTCAAGCTTTCTTATTCCGTAATAAATTCCCATAAATTCATCGTCTTCTCTTAAGGAAAATAAATGAAACATACTTATGTCTTCTATGTTAAAGATTCCCCTTAAAGAGATGAAAAATTTGGTGGGTTCATTCTTGCTTATTCCAAATGTATAAAAATCATTAAAAATTTTAGTATGATATATTTTTCTACCTTTAACCTCCTCAATTTTAGAAAAAACATTTGCCTTTTTTTCTTTTTTGAATTTCGGTTTATCATTAGTATTTAATTTTAATTCTTTTTGCTTTTGCTTTAATCGTTCAAGTAAAGCCGTCATTTTTTTCCTTTTTCCTTAATATCAGAGCTAAACTTTGCATTTTCTTTTCAGCTCACTATTTTAATCAAATTATTATAGTAAGAATTGTCAAATACCTTGCTATATTTAAGGTCAGGCTCATTCTCAATGAATTTTTTTAAAGTAGGGATTAGTTTATCATTGTCTACTTTATGCCTTAACTGTTCTAATAATATACTAAAAATGTTGTTTTTTATACTTTTAAGCTGTATCATTTTGTCTTGAATTTTACAAATTTCTTTTTTTGCCCTTTGAACCAATTTATCTAAATCTGGATATTTTTTGTATTCTATTATGAAATGTGGCTTTATTTTGTAAATTTCATATGTTTTGTTAAAAAACTTTTCAAGATCTTCTTTTTTATATTGCTCATTTTCTAATTCTTTTATTTTTTCTTTAAGTATTTTTTTTAAAATTTCTGTTTTGTTTTTATATTTTTTATTTGTTTCTTTTATTTTATTTATTAACTTTTTGTATCCATTGTTTTTGAAAAATTTACATAAGTATCCAGGATTGTTTATATTTTCTTTTATTGCGTTTGATAGGTATTTTTCGATTTTTTTAGGGTCTATTTCTTTAAGATCATTTTCAATGTGCTTTAAGTTTCTTAAATGATAGATTTTAATCTTGTGTGTCGTTTCTAAATTCATTATCAGAGATGGAATTTCTGTTTTGAAATTGCATTTGCTTAAATATTTATTTAATATTTTCTCAGGTGTTGTTTTTTTAGAATTTTTGTATATATTTCTATATTCTTTATATTTATATATATTATTATTAGTATTATTAATACACTCCCATTTAACACTGCTATTTATTTGATTAAATTTTTTTATTCTTTGCAGAAATTCATTAATTTTATTATTTGTTTTTTCCTTGAAGTATGTGTTAATTATTGAATAGCATTTTTCTTTTTCATATTTAAGTTTATAATAAGTTTCACTTCCAGAATTTTTTCCCAAATGTTTACAGTAGTTTAGTGTAATTTTAAATTTTTTCTCTAGTGTGTATAAATAGTTTTGTAGTGTTTTTAGTTTTATGGGGTTTTGTTTATTTCTTTCAAGGTTTTTATTTAGAAAATAAAGGATGTTTTTTTGTGTGTATTTTTTTAAGTTTAAGTTTATAAAGTTGAGAGTAGAGATTAATACAATCAAGTTGTGTTGGAAGTTCTTTGTAGTTTTTTTTACCCTTTTTGTAGTGTTTGGTGATTTTTGTTTTGATGTTTTCAATTTTATACTCCTAATATAAGTAATTTCTTTAATTCTAAATTAATTAATAGTACAGTTTCTTAAAAAAGTAAAGTATTTTTATATAAAAAATATAAAAAAAAGTATATTTAATACATATTTGTTAAATATACTTTACAAAAGTAAGTTTTTGTAATAAAATATAATAGAATATTAACTTATATTAAGAGTAAATTATTTTTACGCGTTAATTTTTATTTAAAATAGTAAGCTTATTAGCGATGGGTTTAATTTGATTAAGATGATTAAGAATTTAGATTAAATTGTTTTATTTATATCCTTCATTCAAGAGTTAGGCTTGAGTGGGGGAATTAGCCCCATTAGTTTGCTTAATTTTAGTCATGCATTTTAGTTTTATTAAAGCTTTTTAGTTTGATTTTAAGGCTTAAATGGGCCGACCTGTGTATTGGTTTTATATTTTCTTTTTTACAAGAGGAAAAGTCTCCTAAGAGACTTTTCCCAGAAGTAACAAATTGAAAAATATAAATTCAATTTTTAAGTTGTAATAAACAACACCTACAAAGGTATTAGCCGATGTAGGATGTTTACTTTTATGTTATTTTAAAGCAGCTTTAAGTGCTGCAAGATCTTTAATTTCACTTGGGTTGCCCTCAAGTTTAGTACCTGCTGTGTCATATGCTTGTACTGTAATGGTACCATCTGTTAAGAACACAAGATCTTTAGTTTTTTTACTGTCAGCACTAATTGTTAATGTGTTAGTAGTTTCGTTCCATATTGCTGTTTTTTTAGTACTACCAGATGTAGTAGCATTTAAGTAGAGTTTTACTTTTCCATCTTGTTCTATTTCTCTTGTTAATGTAATAGTACCTTCTGTTAATTTTACGGTTGTTTTTCCACCAACAAGACTTCCTTCTAGTTTAATACCATTTTTTAGAGTTTCTACTGCTTTTGTAGCATTGCTAGAATCTGTCATTTCTGAATATTCAAGTGTAGTTTCGTTTTCTCTTGTTATTTTTTTTGAGTCTAATTTATTAGCTTTGTAAGATTCTTTTATTACTGACCCTTGTTTTTTAACAACTTCACTTCCAGTTTTTTTATTGCTTGCATCATATGTTTCTACAGTTATTGTATTTAGATCGTCAGCAATTGTCATTGCTACTTTAGTCTTGTCAGCTTTTGTACCTTCAAGCTTGCCAGATCCATTATTCTTGTCAGAAACCCCTTTAAGCTCAACCGTATCAACTGTTGCTCTTAACTCATATTTACCAGCAGAATTTTTTTCTTTGCTTACGAAAATTTTATTGCCATTAAATAAAGATACAGAGTTTTCTTCTGCTAAAAAAGTAAGATCTTTTTTAGAGTCTTTTGGTGTATTGTCTGAGTTTATAATTTCTTGATCATTATGGTCTTGTGAAGTACTTTTTGGCTCAGTACCTTTTTGAGAACACGCTATTAAAGCTAATACCAAAGCAAATACTAGTAAATATTGTTTCATAAATTCTCCTTATTTATTTCAAAGCGTTTTTAAGTTCATCAAGTGTTTTAATTTCGACTGCTGTGCCTTCTAAATTGGTACCTGCGGAGTCGTATTTTTGTACAGTTATTGTGTCTTGTTTAGTAAACACAAGTTGTGTAGTTTTTTTGCTGTTAACACTAATTGTTAAAGTAGAAGTTTTTGAATCCCATGCGCCAGTTTTTTTAGTAGCCTGAGTAGTGTTAGTGTCATTAAGAGCAACTGTTACTTCTCCAGATTTTGCAATTTCCTTACTTAAAGTAACGGTTCCTTCTTTTACTTCCAATGTTACTTTATCATTAGCTACTTTTCCTTCAAGAGTAAAGTTTTTTAAAACTTCTTTAGCTTTTCCGGTTCCATCGCTTTTCATTTCTGTATATTCAAGTTTGGTTCCATTTTCTCTTGTCATGGTTTTTGCAGACAATTCACCTTTTTCATTGAACATTTCATCTGTTGATGTTTTGTCTTTAGAACTTACTTTTCTTGACACTAATGTTTTGCCATCTTCTTTGAAAAGTTCGAATGTGGTTTTACTTAGATCGTCAGCAATTGTTAATTTTGCTTTACTTTTGTCATCTTTTGTACCTTCAAGCACTCCAGAACCATTGTCTTTATCAGAAGTTCCTTTTAGCTCAATCTTGTCTACTGTTGCCTTTAGACTGTACTTACCGTCTTTGTCTTTTTCTTTACTTACAAGAACTTTCATCTCACCAGGCAAATCTACTGAAGCGCTGTTTTTTTCATCAAGGCTGCTAACATTTTGCTTGCATGCTATTAAGGCTAATATTAGACCTATTCCCAATAAATATTTTTTCATAATATATTCTCCTTTTTATATTATATTAATATAACTTAATACAAGTATAATTATAGTATAAGATCAATAAATAACAAATAGAAAATTAAAAAAAAATAAAATGATAATAATTTTAAATTAGGTATAAATCTAATATGGATTTTTATTGAAAAAAGTCCCATTTCTGGGACTTTTGGAAAAAAGAAAAATTAAATGACTTTAACTTTAAGGTATATTTTTTGAGTATTTTTTGTAAATCTGCATTGCGATTGGTTTTATTTTGTCAATGTGATTTTTCAAATTAGCAATATTTGCTTTGATTGATTTTAGAGTTTGATCTTTTTCTAATTTACTAGCGTCAAAAAGTTTAAACTCAGGATAATTTTTGCTATTTACTTTTTGTTTTGTTTTTACAAGAAATGTTTGTAAGTACATAATATAGCTTGAAAGATGTGCTTCATATAAGCTTAAAGCCTTTAATGTTGTCTCTTTTGGAGATGATGGCTCTTCTGGAAGGCTTGCTATTGTAGAACATGAAAAGATTACAAGCGTGTTTAATAAAAACAAAAAGGGGAAATTTTTAATTTTCAATTTTATCTCCTTTTAAGTCTTGGGCTTTGTTATTAGTGTTGGTTTTTAAGTCTTCTAAGGACCCTTGTATTTGTTCTTGGAGTGCTTTAGTTTTGATTTTCATTAGTTCATTTCTTTCTTCTCTTAAATGCTCAATAATGCCTACATCTCGCTCATCATTGATGCTTAATATAAGTTGAGTAATTTTATTATTAACATTTTCAATGTCATTTAATATTTTTATTGATTCTTCTTTTTCAAGGGTGTTGATTGTGTCTTTGTAAATGCTCATTATTAGGCTGTAGAGATTGAGTCCTAAATATATTCCCTTTTCTACTTTAATTTCTGTTGGAGAATCGCCACTTTTTAGAAAATCATATAAATTATTTAAAGCTTCAACGCCAGAGTTGATATTTATTTTACTATTCATTTGGTTTCCTTTTTATTTGTATTTTTTAAGAGCTTTTTAATAAGAAAGTTTAAGCTTTCTTTAAACTGCGGCTTTATTGCTAAAATCATTGGCATTATTGCCAGTACAATAAATCCTCCCAATATAATGAGTTTTGTATTGTCAATTGTTGACAAAAAAATAAGTATTGTATCCATAAATATCTCCTTTTAATTTATTTTTATACTTTGTTTAGTATTGGCATTTCTTGGCCTTTGTTTAGGCTGCCTGACCCAACGTAGTACCAACCATTGTAAATTGGTGTTTTGAGTGTAGGCATGTTTTGCGAAGAAAATGAGGCTATTAGTATTTTAGTAGAGCTTTTTTCGAATTGAAGATAAAATTGTTTGTTGTGATCTTCTGTAGAGCTTGAATACCTGATTTCTGCGTCAATTTGTAAATAAATGTAACTTCCTTTGTACGATTCGTTTATTATAATTGATGTGCTGCTTTTGTTTTTAAGTACAATGGTTGTGGCTTTGTTCTTATATTGGAATTCTAATATTGCAGAGTCGTCAACTATTGTGTGTAGTCCCCCAAAGCCATATGGTTTTCCTTGCCACCAAATAGGAGTGTCTACAATTTGTGGGATTCCGTTTTGATAACAGCTTACAATTTGTTCATTTTTTGTATCAAAAGTTTTTTTAGGTATTGATTTGAAAGAGTTTAGGAATTTATCTGTAAAATCGTTTATTTGTAAATAATTGATTAAATCACTTTTGAGTTGATTTAATTCAGATTTTTCTGCAAGAACTTCTTTTAAACTTTCAACAAAAATTTCAAATTGAATAAGTTCAAGATCTTTTGTGGTTGTGTTGTAAATTGAGATTTTATTTGAAGTTAATTTTGTATTTGTATGTTTTAAGCTTGAAATAAACATAGATTGAACTTTTCTAAAAACAATATCAAAATCTATGTTTTCAAGTGGGGCACTTAGTCCTAAAAGTGTAGAAAATACTTTAATGTAAATGTTTTTTATATATTCTGTGTTTTCTAAAAGTTCCTTGCTAATTACGTCTTTTATTGCTTTTTTAAAGCAGCGAAATTCATTGTTGTAAAATGTATCGTTTTGTATTTGTTCTAGGAGATGTTTATACGTGATTGCACAAGTATCTTCTACTACGTCATCAATAGGAATAAGATCGCTTTGATTAACTTTTGTTTTTCTGTTTAAATCTTTTATTTGTACACTCTCTTGTGGTTCGTTGGTATTCATAAATTTTCCTTTTAAATTTCTTTTAGTTTTAAATTATTATTTATACTTTGGTGGATCAAAAAAAATGATCTACTTTGTAAAATTGTTTTGTTCTTGTACTTTTTATTTCTATTTGTTCTTTGTCTATGATTTTTACTATTCTTCCTATAGGAATTAATATTTTAATAAACTCATATACTGAATTTTTGTAATCTTTGGGCATATGGTGAGAAATTAGAGCTTTTTTAAATCCAGCGTGTTTTATAGTTATTTTTTTTAGTTTATTTTGATTTTTTGCTGCAATATTAAATTCAATCGGGGATTTAATGTTTCCAAGCAATTTGATTATTATTTCTCCTGGAGCGTCTTGGTTTGAGCTGACTTCAATATTTGCGTGTAAAAAGGCTTTAAAGAGCACAATAAAGCTCTCATCAGTACCAATAGATTTGATTGCAAAAATAATGGCGTTTAAAGAATTGACAAGATTTTTATCTAACTCTTTTTTAAAGTGGAATGCGTTAAATATTGAAAGCATTAGTAATGTAATATATTTAGAGTTAATACTGTTTTTAACATTGATTGTTTTGAAGTTTTCAAGCAGTTCTTTTAGTTCTTTTAATATCTCTTTTTTGTAATTAAGCTCATTGTAGATAAACTTTTCAATTTGAGTATTTTCTAAAAATTTTGGTATCTCTTTGTTCATTTTTATTCTCTGTTAATAAGCAGTCTTTTGTTTGTATCAAAAATGATAATTTCATTCTCTTTAATGTTTTCGTCTTTATTGAATGTAAAATCACTCTCACTAAGTTCTGTGATTTTTTTTGTATCATCACTTTTAATGCAAGTTCCAATTCTTAGCTCTTTTATTCCCCTGATAATGCTAACTGGCGCAAGAAAGTCTTGGTATCTAAGAGATGTTCCCATTTCGGTGTATTTTTCGGTTAATATTTTATTGTAAATGTCTCTAATTTGAGTATCTATTTCTTTGTAGATTGCGTCTTTTGCTTCTGTTTTGTAGATTGCTTTAAGATATGCATATTTTTTCTCACCCAAGCTGAATTTGTATGTTTTTTTTTGATTGTGTTTGTTTAAAAATTCAATCTCAATATCACCTTTAAAAACAGTTCCGCTTGGTGCTGTATAGTATATTGCTTGCCAAATGTTTTGCTTAGTCTCAATTTTAATTTGTTTTTTTTCTTTATCCTGAAAACAATCGTCTTGTAGTATTAAGTAGAGGGCAATTGTTCCAGGTCCACTTACAATATTTATGTGTTTAACTTTCTCAACGCCTAGCAGAGCCTTTCTTATTGCCTCATAAGTTGAGCTTTTTGGTGTGCTTAAGTCTTCTTTGAGTGCATTAAAATAGCTTCCATTTTCTTTTATTTTGGAAAAAAGTTCTCTCAAGACCTCTGATATTTGTTTGTCAATGCTTGAGCTTGGAAAGTTTATTATGTCGTAAATTGAATTGTCTTTAATGTTTATGCCGTATTTTGTTCTTAGGATATGTTTTTTTTCATTTTGAATTTCTTCTATTGTTTTTTCTAATATTCCTAAGTTTTTATCAAAAATTATACTCATATTTTAAAATCCATTTTTAAAGTGTCTTTTCCTAGAAAGAAAAATTTTATTGTTATTGTTTTGTTTTTAATACTTGGCTTTACATTAATAAGATCTATTTTAAGTTCTTTTGAAAGGTTTAAAAAAAAATTTTTAATAGATTCTAGCTTATTAGCTTTGCAAAGCTTAAAGTAAAAGCTGTAGTCAAACCCATAATTTGGATTTTCTTTTAAGCTGCCTTTTGGTGTCTTAAGGTAGAAGAATAAACGCTGTTTTTGTTCTTCAATGTTTTCTATTAATTTAAAGTCATTATTAAATACTATATTAAATTTTTCGTCAATTTTAATATCCATTTTTAACTACCAAAGTCATTTTAACATATTTTATTCAATATTACTATAAAGTTTTACAAAATGTTTATTATTTTAAATGTTGAGATATATTATAATTTATATTTTTTTTTAAAAAATGTTTATTTAATTTTTTAATTTAAATATTTGTGTAATCACGGTGTGGGAGACTGTATGAAAAATATTTTATTATTTATTATTTTATTATTCTTTTCTTGTAAAGAATTTAATTATTCTGATATTAGGAGAAGATCTTCAAAGGTTTTAAATTCTTCTAGCGCATTAAATGGAGAGGTTGAAATGTCTTTTGTAAACTCTTTGAATGATGACCAAAAAGAAGCTTTGTTTTTTCTTGAGCAAGTGGTTCTTGATAGTAATCCTGATAAGTTTAATCAAATTTTTAATTTGAATGAAGACAAAGTAAAAGAAATGCTTGCTACTGTTGTTAAGTGTTTGCAAGCTAAAAGAAATGCCAAAATAAAGCTTGAGCGTTCAAATGATGCAAATGTTGCTAATGCTAAACAGCAGTTGTTACAGGTTGAAAAAACCTACATAAATAATTTGCGACAATCTTTTATAACTACTAAGAGCATTGAAGAAGCTTGTAATCTTGTGAAAAATTATGATGCATCTGCTTCGTTTTAACTTTTTTATGCTGATTAATTGTTTGATTAACTCTCCCTTGGAGAGTTAATTTTTCCCCATATGTTTATTTTTGCTTATTACGTTGTAAATATATCTGAATTTAAAAATTCAAATTTAGATGATTTGGCTGGTATTAATGTTTTTTATTTATTTTTGAAATTTTACAACGTATTAAAATAATGGGTATTATTAATACCAATTTGTTTTAAAAGGTATTATTAGAATAATTTAAGCTTAATGCTTTGTTTGCACGATTTTAATTCGTTTTTTTGTTTTAAAAAAACAATTTTTAAAACAATTGCAAGTATAATTTCTTGTATTATAAGAAATAAAATGTTGTATACATTTAGTGTATGTAAAGTGAGCTATATTTTTATTTAAACCTATAATTAAATAGAGGAAATTTAATTTATGAATAAAATAGGAATTTCATTTATTATTAGTTTTCTATTGTTTATTAATTGCAGTAGCAAATCTTTAGAAGAAGATTCAAAAATTACCACTTCTAGCAATAAACAAAACTTAATCATTAATGAAAAAAAATCTTTGGATTCTAAAAACAATAAGCCTAAAGATCCCAATTTAAGTAATTTTAAAAGCAAAAAAAATAGCCAAGTAAACTCAAGAGAATTTAAAGATTCTAAAAGGGATTTACAAACTTTAAGAAATTCTAAAAATTCAATGTCGCAAAACTTAGATCAGGCTAGCAATAATTTAGATAATTATAAGTCTTTGCAAAAAACTTCTTCAAAGCACAGTATTGGTAAATCAAGATACAGTAAAGCTTTGCTGAAAAATTCTCATGATGATAGTTTGATTCCCCATTTAAACTTGGAAGAGGATAAAAATTTTGAGTTTTTCAAGAAATCTTTGCAAAATGATGAGAATAGATATGCTCTTGGTGGATGGCTTTTAAACAATGATGAGGTGTTAGTAAAGTATAAGTACAGCGAAAAAGATGTTAATCAGTTCTTGATTGATATAGGCAAAAAGCGTTGGGGAGATTTGTCTTCTAAAATAAGTATTTTAGTGGGATTGATTGAAAACTATTCCGATAAAAGTGATAGAGAAGATGAAATTTCTCTCTTAGATATGAATTTGTGTCAACAATTTTACTTAACCAAAATTAATGCTAGTGGTTCAAACACAGACATTCTTGTTGCTCTTGAAAAAACAGTTGATCAACAAATTAGTAGCGTTAGCAAAGAGCTTCTTGAATTAAAAAATTTTTCTCTTACTACAAAGTCAGAGCTTGATTGGTATTTAAATTGGAAGCGGAATTTAACAGACGAAGAAGACGAGACGTTACAATTTTGTAGGGTTTTATTAGACGGAGAATTAGATTCTGAGAATCTTGATGATTTATTTAAAAGACTTGGAAAAGAATATTCTAGGTTGATATTGAGAAAGCTAGAAGAAATAACGCTAAATTATAATGTTAATAGATTTTTAAAAGAAATGGAGAAATCAACCAAATCTTTCAAACAGGCATTAGGGTCTGTTGAGAATAAAAACAAAAGAATAGTAATTCTTAAAGTTAGAAATACCCTTTTAGAAATTTTTAAACTTTATTATAAAAATATTGGCAAAAATAAAAAACTTTATGATTATATAAATCGCATTTTAAACGGTTTGATAAAAGAAATTAGTAGACGTTAAATTTTTTATTTTGCTTTTTTTGTTAATTGCTCTACATTTGCTTCTAATAATATAATTTAAGAATTTTAAATATTATAAAAAAGTTTTAAGGGGGAGCGTTTTGAAAATAGTCATTATATTCGTCGTGATTTTAATTCTTGGTTGTTCTTTAGATAATAATTCAAAAATGGAGAATGAGGGTGGCGGTTTTAAAGAAAATGGATCAGATAGACTAGGTCAAGAAAAAAGGGCTTTAGGTTCATCGAATTTTAGGTCATTGTTAGATGATTCTGGGATGGGATCCAATTTCCAAAATTATGAGCCTTTAAAAGCGCTTGAGAATAAAAATAAATTTATTAATTACAACCAAATAGAGTTTTTAGAAGGAACAAAATCAGTCAATTTGTATCTTTGGTCGACTTATATTCGCTGGGTGAAAATTAAAGCCAGAGATTTGTGTGATGAGCGTGGAAATTGTATTAAAGAGCTTAATGGCATTAAGTATTCTTATCTTGTTTCTCCTATTGATGGAAGCTACATTTCTTATGCTATGCCTTTAATAATTTTTGAAACTACTAGTGAAAGTGATCCTTTTTATTCTGTTTCTGGATTTAAATTAATAAACAAAGGAAGCGATATAAATTTTAATGACAATAAGGGGGGATTTTTAGGGGGAATCCCAATGTCTGAAAAATCAGTTGAATCTGGGCTTGTAACTGCGTATCCTTTTGGTTCTAGTGATTCTAAAAGAGTGGTTGAGGCTTTTACTGCCCTTTATAATAATGGAATTTGGAACGATATGATTGCCGAGATTACCATTAAGTCTAAGAACCCTCCACAAAATGAAAAAGTTTACAGAATTTCACTTGATTCTAAGCTTTTTAATGTTACTATGAAAAAAATAATTGAAAAATATCCTAATATAAAAAATACAAGCTTAACATTTAATTCGTTGATTAACTAGAAAGTTGTTTTAAGAGCTAGCAGTTTTAACTGCTAGCTTTTTTTAAAGTAATTTCAAATTTTAGGCTTAGTTTAGCATTATACAGCGTCTTTAAGATTATTTAATACAGTTTTTGAATCTGCTTTATTAAAAATTCCATCGAATCCACTAGCAAGTATGGTTTTATAAGTATTTAACTCTTCAGAATTTTCTTCTTTTTTGTCTTTATTTTCTTTAATTTTTGCAAGCATTTCTTTTATTTCATCTTCTTTCAGATCTGATAGAAATTGATGTATAGCCTCTTCTATTTTGCTCTCATCCCCACCGGTATTTTTAAAATTTGAACCAGCATTTGGATCTAATAGTTTTTCTTTTAATAAGTTTGTCAAAAATGTTAGTGTTTCTTTTTCAGTAGAATTTAAATTTAATTTGCTTATTAACTTTTCTAAAGGTGTTGTTTTGCTAAATTCAATTCTATCTTCATCAACTAAATCTGATTTAGATTGTAGTGTTTGAGAGTCTTCCTCCGCACCATTATTTAGCTTTGTATCATTATCTTTGTTTGTACAATTAAACAGAAATGCCAATATGGCAAATATAATAATCGTTTTTTTCAAAATAGTCTCCTTTAAAAGTAGTTTTAATTATTAATATTATTTAATAATATAATTATTAATTATATCATTTTAGTATGATGTTTAGAATATATTAATTAGTATTTGTTATTATTAATTGTTAAAAATGTAAATGCGCCCTTCTTAGGCAAATTAATTTTAATATTAGATTATAAAAATTATTGTTTTACATTTATTTAATAACTTTTTTTAAACGACAGTTGGAATCCATTTGTTCCAATATCAAAATTAGGCTCAAAACCTACAAGCTCAGCGCTTAGTCTTTTTTTAAGATTTTCATTATGCCTATTTGCAAATGTAAATGGAATAATAAGTGAAGTTATGTAAGATATTGCAAACATACTTGCTCCCACTCCTATTAGTATGGATCCAGTTAATTGTGTTTCACGAATGTTAAGAATAATTCCAGTTCCTCCAAGTATTACTCCTAATAAATTAAATCCAAGAACTGATCCACCACCAATATAATCTTCTTGGACAAAGGACCCTATTCCAAAAGGCAAAAATAAATTCAAAAGGAATGGTACGATTGGACCTTTTTTCTCTTTCTCGTATTTATTAAAACTTTCAATGCCTTTTTCAATTCTATCTTGTTTATTTTGTGTGGCAAAGATTTGAATTGTTAAACTAAAAATCAATATTAATGTTAAAATTTTTTTCATATTTTTATTATCTCCTAATAATAAGTCTTGACAAGTAAAATATTAGCGCAATTTATAATAAATTAATATCAGCTTGTTTTAAGCAAAAAAAGTTATAAGTGTAAAACTTAATTTTTAAAGTTGTAAATAATCACTTAATAAGTCTTTTGTTTTAAATCTTAACTTTTAGCATTTAAAATCTTTAAGATCTTAAATGTGAATCAAATTCTTTAAAGTTATTTGCGATTTATATGCATTTGAGTCGTAAATTATTTTACCAATTTTAATATTGCTGAACAAGAAAATGCTTGTTCTGTTTTTACTTTTAAAAAAGTATTAATCTGTTTTTTACATTTAAGTTTTTCTTTCACATTATCTATTTTAGTGTTTATACTACCTATTTTTATATTAAGGTTACTTTTTATAAGTAACCTGTTGATTTGGTATATAATTTTCATTTTTGTTTGTGACCGCCAATTATTAAAACTAAAATTATCAAAATGTAATTTAATTTACATTAATTAATTTTTAAT
>NZ_JACHGM010000002.1:223038-436160 GCF_014202295.1 Borreliella afzelii | reverse complement strand
AAATACAAACTATATTATTACAACTAATTGAAGAATTCTTTTCAATGGTGAATCTTTTGTATACAATTAGATTATATATTTAGATATAATCTAATAGTATACAAAAGATTCACAATTCAAAAGAATTCTACAATTAGTTGAAAAAAAATAGTTTGTATATAATAATATTATTATATACAAATAACTATGTTGAAATGAAATATACTGCTTTTTTATCAATCTTATTATTATGTAGCATTAATTTATTTTGTTTTCAAAATAAATTAACTGCTTCTCAATGGGAATTTCCTAAAGGAGATATAATTAAAAAAAAAATAAAAATAGGTATAATTTACCACAATTATATAAATCCTGTCTTTTATAATGAAGACCCTAAATACATTGCCTTTATCGGAATATTAACATCTTATAATGAATGGATTGAAATACAGTTCAGTCCTATAAATTTTTTCACTATCCCAACAAAGAAAGATTTTATTTCAAATACTTATTTTAATTTAGCTTTCACTATTTACATTGTTAAATATTCAATTTTAGCTGATACACTTACCATAAAATTCTTCATTGGAACCCAAATCGATTTAACTCTAAGAACTACTATTTTTACAGGAAAAACAACTAATGCATTTCTCTATCCGATCTTTCCCATAATTACCTTAAAATTTGAAATTGATTTCATACCTAATAACTACAGCATTTACTATAAAGTATCAACTTCCTTTAAAGAATTTATTCTTTTAGATCTAGGAATTTCTATATTTATACCATAAAAATTTTAAACAAGAGATTATCCAATATATACACACCAAATCGACAAAGACCAACAAATCTTTAAAATAATTCTACTAAGGAATAAGAACTATATTTATACCTGAACTTAAAGACTTTTTAATAGCATTTTCAACATTAGAAAAACTTTTTGTAATTGCTCCCATATCATAAGAATCTGTTATCATAATACTAGTAATATTTAAATTTTCCCTTATAATATTAACAATACTCTTGGACATGCTAGTTATATCTTTGGAAATTTTTGGGACATTTACATGGCCAATCATAATAAATTTAGCAGCCTTGCCAAAAACAAACGGAACAAAGTTATTTAACATTAAAAAACTTTTACTATAAGGCAAAAACGCCAAATATTTATGCGTATCTATGGTCGTTCCTCCTAATCCAGGAAAATGTTTAATTGCCGAAAATACTCCATGATTCTGCATGCCATCAATAAAAGCTTCTACCATAAGCCCAATATTATAAGCAGAATATCCTCCAAATGTTCTATTTAGTAAAGGGGTATGTGGTACAAATTTTATGTCGGCAACTGGAGCCATATTTAAATTAATACCTAGTCTACGCAATTGTTTAGCAAGAACTTCGCCAATTTTATAAATAAGATGTAAATCTTCAACACCCCCTACATACTCCATGGCTGGAAAATTATAAACCCCCATTTTTTTATTTTCACTAGCCCTACTAACTACCCCTCCCTCTTCATCAATAGCAACAAAAATATCATGTCCAATATGACTTTTTATTGCAGTAATCAATTTTTTTGTCTGCTCAGCATCTTTTAAATTTTCTCTAAATAAAATTATACCAATCGGATTAATTTTTTTGATTCTATTAATATCGTCGGTATTAAGTCCTTGAAAATTATTAAAATTTGTTAAATTTCTAATTCCAATAAACAGATTTCTATCTTTTAAAATAGTTTGAAAATCAAATTCACCTAAAAATTTCATCAAATCCACAAGATCTGATTTATCCCTATTAAAATATTCATAATCTATTTCTGGCAAAGATTCTATCGCAAATAAATTTAAAGAAAAAAATAAAAAAGTTATAATTTTCAAAAAGTCCATCTATAACACCCACGCAGCAAACCATAATCTTTTGATAACAAATCAGAAAAAGAACAATCTAAATCTTTAGTAGCATCAAAATTATTGACTCTCTTCTTAGAATATACATACCTATCTTCAAGATAATTACTATTAAGTAACATGTCGATAAATAATTTTGCAGGACGGAATCTTTTACTTCTGTCAACTGTTAAAATTAATGGATTTTTCATTAATTTTAACACTTCCCATGTTATTTGCTCAACCGAAATATATTTACCAAATTCTTTATCTTGCTCTATAATTCTGATAGGCATTTTTTCTATTATTTCATCAATATTTTTTATCAAATACTCTAAATTAAAAAGCCCAGTAGCACAATTAAATAACAGTCTATTACCCTTATTCTCAAACTCTTGTATAACCTCTGAAGAAATTCCTCCGCCAATATCAACACAAGTTAAACGATTTTCACCATTTACTGCTAATACTCCTCCCTTAAAATCTGTCTTGTTTTTAAAACTAAATTCAAATCCAGAAGAACAATTAGTTAAAGCCATTACAGCAAGTGCTTTAAAATTAATTGTAAAGCCCATATTATCAACATTGCCAATATATATGAATCTTTTTCCAGATTCATAAAGCTGCAAATAAATATCTTTTAAAATTTTAAAATTTTGACCATGACCAGCAGGCAAAGCTAAAATAGAATTATTATTTTTATTATCATTGAAAGTAAAATATTGATAATTAGAGCTATTTAATTTTTCATAGCAATAAACTAAAGGTTGGACAGCTGTAAAAATATCATCTTTTTTAAGATTGCAAAAATTTACACTTTTAATCAAATCATCTACAAATAAATCGTCCAAAAATTTTGAAATAAATTCATCCGTTTTGCAACTAGTCATTTGAAATATTGAAGGTTTAATCCTTTTACCATAACAAGATTCATATCTTTTGGCAACCATTAAAAGATGTCTGATTTTCAAAGCCAAAAATGAAAATCCAAAACTACCGTCTTTGTTAATATAAGCTGGGGTTATCCCCTTTGGGAATTCTCCAAATTTTTCTTTAAATTCAAGTATTTTAGATTCATATAACATATATAAATCTTCATTAAACTTTTTATTTTTAGCCAAATCAAAATAACTTGTCGCAGAGCCTCCATTTAAGATACCGAAAGAAAGATATGGAAAAAGAATGAGTCCCAAATTTTCAAGATCACAAGAAGAAAAAATATAATAATCACCTTCTTCTGAGTTCAAAAATTTAGAAAAATCATGAAAATATTTTTTTAAATTATCTTCAACTAAACCTTTGTTAAACTTAAACTTCGAAATTTTATCCGAAATATCAAAAATATTTTTATGACCATCACAAGGAAAATATTTGATAAATTCAAAATTACTAACCCCTATCTCGCCAGAATTAAGTTTTTTAAGTATCATTTCAGAAAAAATTTTATCAACTTTAACATTCATTAGTAAAAACCAAGACCTTTAATATAAAGGGAATTAATACAAGCAAAAAAATAAATTTTTAAGTATAATAAATATAAACTACCATATTATTTTGACTATTATAGCAATAATATGGCTAAAATATCAATGGGAAAAAATTTACATGCTTAAACAATATTCATTTAATATTAAAAACTTTAAAAAAGCTTTTAATGAGACGATATTTTCTCCTTCGGGATTTAGAAAAATTTTTGCAAAATCAAAAAATAAAGATTCAATAGAAAATGAAATAGATAATGAAGACAAAGTACTAATAGCACTAATAATCTTCACAATATCAAATTATTTTAAAAATGAATCCAATCCTCCGTATATTGGATTAGGATTAGACTCAAGACCAACTGGCAACATTATTGCAGAAATAACAATGAAAATATTAATAACAACTAAAGAAAAGGTTAGGTTTTTTGGCATACTTCCAATAACTGAAATTTTGGCTTGTACAAAAAACAGTAAAGATTTGAAGGGTTTCATTTACATCTCTGCAAGCCATAATCCAACAGGATACAATGGAATAAAAATAGGATTAAACGATGGTGGCGTGCTAAATTCTGCAAAAACTCATGAAATAATAAAACAAATTAAAAATAATAGCCAAAATGAAAAGTTAATAAACTATTTAATTAATACTTTAAACAAATTTGATGAAGATAAATCCCATTTAGAATATTATAACAAAATAATAAAGTTGGAAAAACACAATAAAAACCAATCTTACGAAGCATATAAATCATTAATACATGAAATAACATATGAAAACGATATTAACAATAAAAATATTGAAATTTTAAAGAAAAGAATACTAAAAAATCCAATCGGAATAATAGCAGAAATGAATGGGAGCTCCAGAATCAATTCAATAGATAAAGAATTGATAGAATCTTTGGGTTTAAAAGTAGAATTATATAATGACAAAATAGGTGTTTTCAAGCATAATATTATCCCTGAAGGAAAATCTTTAAATGAATGTAAAAAGCTACTACAAGAAAAATATTTACAAGACAATTCTTTTGAACTAGGATATGTACCTGATTGTGATGGGGATAGGGGTAATTTAGTGTTTATAGACAAAGCTACAAAAACTCCAAAAATCATCGAAGCACAAAAAATATTTGCACTTGTAGTAATTTCGGAGCTCAGCTATCTTTACTATACAGGAATAAAAAATAACATAGCAATAGTAACCAATGATGCAACATCTCTAAATATTGAAAAAATTGCAAATTTTTTCAACGCCAAAGTTTATAGAGTAGAAGTTGGAGAAGCCAATCTAACAGAAATGGCAGATGATTTAAGAGCTCAGGGATTGATTGTAAAAATCTCAGGGGAGGGATCAAATGGGGGTTGTATAATACATCCTTCAAGGGTAAGAGACCCAATTACTACTCTACTTAGTATCGTAAAATTATTAAAAATGAAAGAACTTTACCAAATATGGTGCAAATTATCTAAAAACTACTATAAAGAAAAATATAGCTTAAAAGATATTTTAAATACAACAAATTTTTATAGCAATGTAATAGTATCATCCGAGAAAGCCAATTTAACAAATCTCAAAATAGAAAATCAAGAAATTTTAAAAAGCAATTATGAAAATCTATTGATCAAAGAGATAAAAAACAATAAGTTATTTCAAGAATTATCAATAGTTGATTATGAAATCATTAACTATGAAGGTACAAGACAATCTAAGATTAGAACAGGAGATTCCTCAGGAGGATTAAAGGTATTGTTAAAAACTAATAAAGAAATTGTTGCAACCTTATGGATGAGAATCTCAAAAACAGAACCCGTAATAAGGGTTCTCAGTGAAGTTATTTATACAAAAAGAAACATTTTATTCAAGCTACTAGAATTTAATAAAAGCTTAATAAAAAAGGCAAATCTACCATAATAATTAATATTGTTTGATTTAAATAATAAGTTAATCACCACTATAAGTCTAGCATAAAATCAATGATTTTCATTCTTCATTTTTTATTTTTTTCGGCACTATATCTTATTCCATTCCAAGTTTTTGAAAGTCCTATTAAATCTTTCACATCTTTTACTACTTTATTTGCGATAAACCTTGCCTTGCTAGTACCATCAAAAATAATTTCATCAATGTAATCTTTTTTTTTGGTTTCATAAAATCTTCTTTTATCTCTGATTGGCTTTAAAAAGCTATTCAAAGCTAAAAACAATTTCTTTTTAACCTCAACATCACCTACTTTACCCTTCTTATACCTGTTTTTAAGATCTTCAACTTCTTCGTGATTACTATTAAAAATACTGTGATAAATAAAAACAGGGTTACCTTCAACATTACCAGGAATATCTGCCCTTATTCTATTTGGATCTGTATACATAGACATAACTTTTTTTTCTAACAAATTTTCATCATCGTTTAAAAAAATTGCATTATCAAGACTCTTGCTCATTTTATTCTTACCACAAATACCCACCAAAGGACGAGAATCCGTAAAAACAGATTCGGGTATTGGAAAAAAATTATTTTTATACAAATGATTAAACCTTCTTGCAAGTTCTCTTGCAAATTCAATATGAGATTCATTATCGCGACCAACGGGAACTAAATTGGCTTTTGCCATTAAAATATCTGCACTCATAAGAACAGGATATCCTAAAAGACCGTAAGGAATCTCTTTAAGTCCAGCTGCAATGCTCATATCCTTTATACTTGGGATCCTTTGCAAGCGAGCAACAGTAACAATCATTGAAAATATTAAATAAAGCTCAAAGAGCTCCGGTATGGCTGATTGCAAATATATACTAACCTTATTAGGATTAATCCCGCAAGCAAGATAATCTAAAACCATTTCTCTAACATTAAAAGGTATTGTATTGATGCTTTTCAAATCGGGTTTTGTAGTCAAAGTATGTAAATCAGCTATAATAAAATATGTTTCATACTCTTCTTGAAATTTCAACCGATTTACTACAGATCCCACATAGTGTCCTAAATGAAGAGCACCAGTAGGTCTATCTCCTGTAAGCATAACCTTTCTTTTCAAAATTAAATCTCCTTATCTTTGTCTGAAACATGGCTAATATTGCTTAAAATCTCAGAACCACCTAAAAATACAGAAAAAGACTTTAACCAACTTACATTATCAACTATTACCTTTACAATTACAGTAAAAGGATAAGCTATTAAAAGACCCACAATACCCCAAAGCCATCCCCAAAAAAACAAAAAACATAAGAGCAAAAATGGTGAAATATCAAGTCTTTTCCCCTGCATTTTCGGCTCAAGAATATTTCCAATCAACATTTGAACAGCAGTATTGTATATAAAAATATAAAGCACTATGTTTAAATTTGGATAAAATTGAATTAAAGATGTTATTACAATAAAAAACACAGCTAATATAGACCCAATGCTGGGAATAAAATTGAAAACAAAAGTAAGAACTGCCCAAACAAGAGGAAAATCTTGTCCAAACAAAGTTAATCCAATAAACACTAAAATACCTGTTAAGCAGCTCACAAGAATTTTTATCCCTAAATATTTGCCAATTTGATTATTAATCGTATCTAGAGCCCCAATAAATCTAGTAGATACTGGCTTTTTAAAAGCTTTATCAAGTTTCATTCCAAAAACATGTATTTCTGAAAGCAAAAAATACAACAACAAAAAGACTACTACCAAGCTACTTGTAAATCCAATAATCTCATTAGAAGCTCTTGTTAAAAACGGATAAATGTACCCAGAGAAATTTATATCATTAATAACAGAACTATCAACTTTATAGCGACTAAGCACATCTTTCATAATAAATGCCAATTGATTTTGATAGTAGGGTAATTGCTTCATTAAAACAGTAACACTGTAATAAACAAAACTAAAAATCAAATAAGAAAAAGAAAATAATAAAAAAAATATAATAAAAACTATTAAAAATTTTGGAACTTTAAATCTTGCCAAAAAAGTATAAACTGGATAAACTAAAAATCCCAACACTATGGAAATAGCCAAAGGTTTAAATACAGCCTCTGCTATTTTAAAAGCCCCAATAAATATTAAAACTATGACAATACAATAAAAAACAGATTCTATTCTCCAAGGCCTTAACCCTTGATTTGTATTTAAATCTTTAAACATATCTCCTCTTTTTATTTTTTTGCTGCTTTTATCAACTAAAAAAAGTGAATTAATAAACTACACGCTCAAGCAAATTTTCTCCATTATCCAATTATACAATTTAGTGCCTTTACTATAATTGGCCTCAGCAAAATCTCCTACCCTATTCTCATAAAACAATTTTTTTGCATTCGTATCATTTTCATGATACACTGTCAAGGTATTTCTACAATGATTTAAAATATTATTTAAGATTTCAAATGCCGGAATATCAGTAAATCCATCTGCAATGTAAAATATATTTTTAAAAGGAATTTGTCTTTTACTCTTTGGTACTCTCTGATTTATCTTCTCATAAGAACCTTTATTAATTTCAAAAATAACCCTGGTTTTTATTGTATGATCTACAAAATAGCAAACACTGCTTAAAACCTTGTTTTTAGAAAATTTTTCATCTCTAAGTTCATAAAAAGGCATCAAATAAGAATCTATAAACTCACATGCCCATACTTTGCTCACATAAGGTGCAATTTTGCTTCCCAAAATCATTTGTCTAAACCCGCTTGAAACAATATAAATCTTAACCTGCGAATTATTACCTTCCAACTTCTTATTTATCTGAGATATCTCATCAAATAAACCAATAACCCCTTCAAAAAATCTTAACTTAGCACCTAAATTAAATAGCACTTTATTATTTAAACTTTTAAAAACCCCCTCTCTTACATAGGTTAAAAAATGAGATAAATATATCATTTCATTAGAAATGATATTATAACCGTTTTGATTATAAACATACTCTAAACTTTCAACTTCTCTCCAAAAGGAGCAAGAATCAACACAATACTCATCAAACAGCACTTGCTGCATATTACCATAAATAAGAGTATTGTCAAAATCAAATATTAAAGCTATAATATTTTCTCTTTTATTCATAAATTTAAAAACAATTTAATTTAATTATAAACTGTGCTTATTTATATATTTTATATTATACTAATATAGATCAATAAGTACAGTGTTTTAACATTGAGTAGAAAATTTGTGATAGACATAAATGATTTAAATCAAATAAAAGATACTTTTTCAAGAATTTTAGATCTAAGCTTAATTAGCATCTTAGTATATTACATATATAAAAATGTAATCAATTCTTATTCTACAAATCTACTAAAAGGAATGTTGATCATAACCTCTATAGGAATTATCTCATATTATTTAAATCTCTATACCATTAGCTGGCTGTTAAATTATATAGCCAATATATTGCCAATAGCAATAGTCATACTTTTTAATCAAGAAATAAAAAAAATAATAATGCAAATTGGAAATTTTAATTTAGCTTTTAAGCTTTCAAATAAAAAAGAAGAAACTTTAAAAGTTGTTGCTGAAATCCTCAAAGCAGTTAAACATCTTTCTGAAAACAAATCTGGCAGCCTAATATGCATCGAAAAAAAAATACAGCTGGAGCAAATAATAAACAAAGGGACTAAAATTGATGCACTAGTATCTAGCGAACTGCTAATATCACTATTTGAGCGCGAAACCCCTCTTCACGACGGAGCTGTAATAATTAGTAAAAATAAATTAAAATACGCAGGTTCATTTTTACCATTATCCAATGTTGATTCTATTAGCAAAGCATTTGGAACAAGACACAGAGCAGGACTTGGGATTTCTGAAAATTCTGATGCAATAACAATAATAACCTCCGAAGAAACTGGATCTATTTCTATTACAATCAATGCAAAATTGGAATACAATTTAAGTTTAAACGAAATTAGAAATAAATTGAATCTCGAGCTAATAGAGTAAAATAATGAAAATAAGCAAAAAAATAACAAATATAATAAAATTACTATTTGATGATTGGCAAAATAAAGCTATTTCCATTTTAATAGCTATTCTAATGTTTGTAGCGTTTCATTTCAACAAAATAGAATCAATAACAACTGAAAAAGAATTCAACATTATCTTGAACGATCAAATAGCTCTTAGAAAAATGCCTGACTTTAGCAAGGTCAAGATTACAATAAAAGTTAACAAAGATGACTTAAAATATCTTGATCTTAATAAAATAATATTATTTATTGAAGCATCAAAAATAAAAATTCCTGGAAAATATAAGCTCCCAATAAAAATAAAAAATCTTAACTCAATACACATTGCAGAATATAAACTCTCAAAAACAAATGTGGTTCTGGATCTTGATAACAAAATCTCCAAATTAGTTAAAATAGAACCTAAGTTTAAACTTATAGAAAAAGATGGTAAAGGAGAATATTTTATTGCAAAATACAATATATTACCTGAACATTTATTAGTATGTGGCCCCGAACAAGAGCTCAAAAAAATAAACACTATTCAAACCAACGTAAAAGAGTTTGATACAAGAACCCTATTTGTATCAGATTATCTTGAAGTAGTACCTCCAAATCCCCTAGTTGTGTTTGAAAAAAGTCATGTAGTAATCAATATTTATTTAAACAAAAAATATTCAAACACAATAATAAAATCTCCTAATCTTATTTTTAATAATCTAAAAAATGGTCTTGAGATTAAAGATAAAGAAAAAATAATAAACCCAGAAAACAAAATGTTTGTAAAAATAAAAACAAGACTTTCTGAAAAACAAATTAAAACCCATATAAACAAACAAAATATAAACCTTGCTTTTGATTTAGCAAATATAAAAACCCCTGGAATTTACAACATTAACACAAATATAATTCTTAAAGAGAATATCAATGAAACAGAAATATATGATTATGAACCTAAAAAAATAAAACTTGAAATAATTGAAAGCTCAGAGATTAAACCATGAAGTCAATAGGATGTGATATAATAAAGGTTGAAAGATTTAAAAGTTTTTTAGAAAATAAAAAAAAAATGGAGAGATTCTTTACACACAAAGAAATTGAAAATTTTAAATTAAAAGGGGGCAGCATTATAGAAAGTTTAGCTGGAAAATTTGCAGCTAAAGAATCTTTAATCAAAGCGTTAACTCCACTGTTGCAATATAAAATACGTTATAGTCTTAAAGATATTGAGGTAATAAAATCTTTAAAAGGAAATGCAAAATTTTGTTTGCATAATGAAATTGAAAAATTTGCAATAAAAATGAATTTAAGGCTATATCTAACAATATCCCATGAAAAGGAGTACGCTATTGCATTTGTAATGGTAGAAAATTAATTCATGAAAAAAATATCATTTTTTACAAAAGAAAAAATTGAATGCCCTATATGCTCTTTTAAATTTCAAAAAGAAGAACTTTTGACTGGAAGTAGTAGATTAATAGCTGGTAAGTTAAAAATTGATCTAAAAAGAGAATATATAAAAAACGACAAATATGGCAATATTTATCCTAGAATATATTCTGTAATAGTATGTCCAAAATGCTACTTTGCAGCATTCCCAAGCGAATTTAATTCAATTCCTAAAAACAAAAAAGAAATTTTGCAAAATAAAAAATCCGAAAGAAAAAAAATAAATGCGATTTTTGATAATATGATCAACTTCAGCACATCTAGAACATTAAAAGAAGGGGCTGCAAGTTATATTCTTGCCATGTTGTGTTATGAACATCTTGAAAAAAATCATAACCCCACACTAAATCAAGCAAAAGCAGCAATAAGAGCCGCTTGGACATTTGAAGACCTTGAAAAAGAAGAACCAGACAAAAACTATAATTATCTTCAAAAAATATTTTATCACAAAGCTGCGTATCTTTATAAACTAGTTATCGAAAAAGACAAAGACAATTCAGAACCTGTTAGCGCATCAACCATATTTGGCCCAGATACAGATAAAAATTATGGCTACGATAGTGTTCTCTACTTGTCAGGCCTTCTAGAATACTTTTATGGAAATAAAGACAATAAAGAATACAGATACAAACAACTAAACGACATAAAAACTACTCTTTCTAAGATAGCGGGAATGGGTAAATCTTCAAAAGAAAAACCTTCAATACTTTTAGATAAAATCAAAGAGGTTTACTTTAAAATATCAAAGGAAATGAAAAATCTTAAATAAATGAAAAAAATATTAGCTGAAATCGCTTATGACGGATCTATGTACCATGGATTTCAAATACAACCAACAAAGCCTACGATTCAAGGAGAAATTGAAAAAGCTTTGATGAAAATCAACAAAAAAAAAATAAAGATTCATTCATCCGGAAGAACAGATAAAGGAGTTCATGCAAAAAGACAAATAATAACTTTTGATATAAACATCAATATTCAGTTAAACAATCTAAAAAAAGCTTTAAATGCAATATTATTAAAACCCGGTATAAAAATACTAAAACTCAAACAT
Source organism: Borreliella afzelii (assembly GCF_014202295.1). Lineage (NCBI taxonomy): Bacteria > Pseudomonadati > Spirochaetota > Spirochaetia > Spirochaetales > Borreliaceae > Borreliella > Borreliella afzelii. Next base: position 424,383 of record NZ_JACHGM010000002.1, on the reverse strand, counting down.
GTGAAAAATTCATTTCATCCGCGTTTTAACGCTCAAAAAAGAAAATACAGTTACTGTATATTAAACAGCGATAACTACTATCCCTGGGAAAGCTATCAAGCTTACTATGTAAATAAAAAACTAAACATTAACAATTTAAACCAAATGGCTAAAATATTAATTGGAAACCATGATTTTACCACATTTTCATGTATAAAAGATAAAAGCAAATCCAAATTTAGGCATATACATTCTGCCAAATTTAAAAAAAAAGGAAAATATATTATTTTTGAAATAATAGGATCTTCTTTTTTGTGGAAAATGGTAAGATCAATAATAGGTACAATGTTGGATATTGAAATAAAAAATGAATCAATTTCTACTTTCGAAACAATACTAAAATCAAAAAATAGAAACCTTGCAAGAACTACCGCACCCGCAAATGCTTTATTTTTAGATAAGGTTTACTATGAATAACAATATTTTAACTAAAAAACTTTTTTTACTTAAAATATTAACAAATAATATCGAAGGCAAAATTACAGAAAATTTTGAAAAAATAGATAATGAGATTAAACAAAAAATAGAAAAGGTTAAAAATGTTAAAATTTATCAAAAAAATGAAAATAGTAAAGAACTTACAAAAGTACCTGTAAAAACCAAAAACTTAACAAACCTATTATCACATAATAGCTTACAAGAAAAAAGTATAAACAACCACATCATAATATATGTAAACAAAAACTATCTTAACGAACCCTCAAAAGACATTATAAAAAAATGGTGCAAAAGCATAAACATACACAATTATAAAATAATAGATACTATTGAATCACTTAACTTAGAAATCAACAACAAAAACCCTAAAGCAATTTTGTCTTGCGAAGAAATAGATTTTTTCTTAAATCAACCACTAAGAATTCAAATTGTAAGAGGAATAGAACTAAGATTTAAAGGCATTCCATTAGTTTTTACATACCTTCCTACAAATCAAATAAAAAATCCAGAATTAAAAAAAGAAATATGGCAAGATTTAAAAATAATAAAAGGCATAATAAAATATGGTTGAACATCCTAATTCAAGTTATTACTATGAAATTGCAATAAATATTCCTTTAAATAAACTTTTTTTTTACAGGTTCAATTTGAATCTAGAAATTGGAATAAGAGTAATGGTTGATTTTAATGGCTCTAATAAAATTGGAATAATTATTAAAAAATATTTTGAAAACGAATTTAAAGAAAATTTTGAATTTAAAATAAAAGACATTATTAAAATAATAGATAAAACCAAAATAATAACAGAACATAACATTGATTTAGCACATTGGATTAGTAAAAAAACATTTTCGGGATTTGGAGAAACTTTATTCTTTGGGTTGCCCAAAAATTCAAAATCTAAAAAAAATCAAATATTGCCTTCAATAAATGAGTATTCGTATCTGGATCATAAAAAGTGCCTTCAACTAAACAACGAACAACAAAATATTTACAAAGAAATCATTGGATCAGAAAAAACTAATGTTTTTTACCTTTTTGGAATACCTGGATCTGGAAAAACTGAAATATTTATCAAATTGTGTGAATACTACTTAACACTAGAACAACAAGTACTTTTCTTGATTCCTGAAATATCATTAGGATATCAAATAATAAAAAGAATAAAATATGCATTAAATAATATGCACCATAAAATTTATGAATATAACTCTAAAGTTTCAAATTCTAATAAAAATTTAATATGGAATAAAGTCAAAAATGGAGAAAGCTTGGTTGTTATTGGCATTAAAAGTGTACTAATGCTACCTTTTACAAAATTAAAATTAATAATTATGGACGAAGAACACGAAACTACATACAAATCTGAAAATATTCCAAGATTTCACTCAAGACACATATCATTTTTTTTGCAAAAAAAATTTAATGCTAAATTTATAATGGGAAGCGCAACACCTTCTCTTGAAGCATACTACGCAATGAAACATAATCAAATAAAAAAAATTATAATGCAAAACAAATTCTCTCAAAACAAAATAGAAGATATAAAAATAATAAATATGAAAAAAGAACCTAGCACAATTTCATCAGAACTATTATACAGTATACAAAAAAGTTTAAATGAAAAAAGACAATCTTTAATTTTCATTAATAAAAGAGGATACCTAAAAAATCTCGAATGCAACGAATGCGGGCATGTAATTTGTTGCCCAAATTGCTCATTTAGTCTAATTTACTACAAAAAAGAAAACAAACTTTCATGTCACTATTGTAGCTATAAAACAAATACAGCAAACCATTGTCCTCAATGCAAATCAAAAGACATTAAATACAAAACTTATGGAATTCAACTTGTTGAAAAAGAGTTAAGAAAATTTTTGCCAAATGCAAAAATTGCAAGAATAGATTCTGATATTACAAAAATAGAAAATATAAATTCAATAAATAAGTTTGAAAACAAAGAAATAGACATACTTATCGGGACACAAATCATTGCAAAAGGATTCAATTTTGAAAATATAAAAACACTGGGTATAATCAACGCAGACATTGGAATAGGATTACCTGACTTTAGAAGCAGCGAAAGAATTTTTACAACACTCTCACAAATTATGGGAAGAGTTGCAAGATTTAAAGATGATAACACAATTATCATACAAACAAAAAATCCTAATTATTATGCCATAAAATATGCTTATAAGAATCAATATGAACAATTTTACGAACAAGAACTAGATATACGAAAAAAATTAAACTACCCTCCGTTTAACAAAATTATTAGAATAGTATTTAGAAGCAAAAATGAAAAATCTGTTAAACAAAAATGCTGGGAATTTTTTGAAAAATCTAAAGAATTTTTGCAAGAAGGAATTGAGCACTTAGGACCATCAGAAGCTATTATGAAAAAAATATCTAAAAATTACAGATACAATATAATATACCTGTCAAAGTCCTATAGCTTACTTGAAAAATTAGTTAACAAAACAAGAGAAAAGGTGAAAATAACAAATGCTGTTTATATTGAAATAGATTATTATCCAATATCATTAATTTAGATAAAATCTAGCCCTCCTTCTTTACTTAAAGACTTAAGAAAAGTTGAAAGTACATAAAGCGCTTTATCATTGTGGCCTCCCTCAGGAATAATAAGATCAGCATATTCTTTGGTAGGCTCAATAAACCTATAATAACCCCATCTAGTGGTGTTTAAATATTGATCAATAACCGACTCTAAAGTACGTCCTCTTTTAGAAATATCTCTTCTTAACCGCCTAATAAATCTAATATCATTTGGGGTGTCAATATATATTTTGAGATCTATTAAATTTCTTACCCTCTCTTCAACAAAAATCATAATACCCTCAACAATAATAACAGGAGTTGGAACAACCAAAACCGTTTTAAGCTGCCTTTTATGATTAATAAAGTCGTAAAGGGGCATATCTATTGGGCTATTTTTTTTTAAATTTTTCAAATGTTCATAAAACAAATTATTATCAAAAGCATCAGGATGATCGAAATTTACCTTAGAAAATTCATATTCATAATCACCCACACTTTTATAGTAATTATCTTGAGAAATAAGGACAAACTCCGGAATAAACTCACTAATCTTGCTTACAACTGTAGTTTTTCCGCTTCCAGAACCGCCAGATATCCCAATAATCTTAGCCATCAATCAACTTCTTTTTCTTTCATTTGTGGCATATCTTTCAAAGTACCAGCCACAAATACATTCTTAAATCCCATACTTTTTAGAACTTTTTTAGCCTCGTAAGACTTATTAAAACTTTTACCATAAACAATTATTTGGGATTCAAAATCACCCAATTTATCCTTTTTAGCAAACAAATTATTAAAAGGAATGTTAATTGATTTCACATAATGAGACTTACTATATTCTTTGGGAGATCGAATATCTAAAATTTTTGCTCCATTTTTGATTTTTTCCAATAAAAACAGATTAATCCTTTTCATTCTAAGAACAATAAAAAACCAAATATAAAAAAAAAGAAGAACAACCAATACTATAAATTTTACATAATTCATCGCCATAGTTTTCATGAACATGATATCAAAAAAAATAAAAAAAGGGAATAAAATTGTTTTTTTTGCAAAATTAATATAAACTTCAAGTAAGTTATTTTATAGCTTAAAAAGTAACACTATAGTTAAGATGAAAAAGAAAAAAAAGATACGTTGTCGTAGAATTAAAAAAAAACTCAAACTATTATTCATTATACTAGCGAAAAAATTAAAAACCATAGCTAAAAATCCCAAGTTAATATTTGACAGCACAATGCAAATAGCTTTGGGGTCTGCACTAATGGCAATTTCTACAAATGTTTTATATATTCCTCACGGACTTCTTAGTGGAGGAATTGGGGGCATTTCATTAATGCTTCATTACCTGTTAAGCTTCAATTTAGGATGGACAATATTTGCATTAAACATCCCATTATTTCTTATTGGAATAAAATTTTTAAATATAACATTCATCATTCAAAGCTGGATTTCAATGGGATTATATTCTATTATCATAAACTACTCCCAGTTTTTACAAAATAAAATACATCTTAATGACATGATGCTTGTATCAATATTAGCTGGACTTATTTCTGGACTTGGGCTTGGACTAATATTTAAAGGTAAAGGATCTTCAGGGGGATCAGATATAATTGCGATGATCATTAAAGAAAAATATTCAATTAGTATTGGAACAACAAACTTTATAGTTAATTTAGTAGTATTAATGCTTGCAACATTTTTCTTTAATATTGAAATCGCCCTTTATACACTAATAGCATCATTTGTAACATCTATCATGACAGACAAAACAAGCACTGGATTTGGCAATCAAAAAGCGATATTAATCATTTCGGATAAAGGAAAAGAAATTGCTTATCTTCTTACAAACAAGTTAAAATTAGCTGCTACGTTAATAGGCGGGAAAGGAGCTTGGGCAGGAACAGAAAAAACTATAGTATTTATAGTAGTTCCAATAATGCGTTTATCAAGAATTAAGTATATATCACAAAAAGTTGATCCAAATTGTTTCATTACTGTTATTAACACTAATGAAATTACTGGGGGCAAAATAATAACTAATTCAATCTCATTAAAACAAGAAAAACAAGAAATTTTAAATTAAAAATCTTTTAAGAAGAGAACCAAATTATCAATAATCAAATTCAATTCATCGCTCTTATAAAAATTTGACAAAAAAATAACAAATCTTTTGGGAAATTCAGAAATGAATTTCTTAAAAGAATTTTTTCCAACATCAATTTCAAGCTTATAAGAATGAAGCATTAAAGTTATTTTTTTAAAACTGCCATCTACTCTGCCATACACCTCATCTCCCAATATTGGAAAATTAAGATATTTCATATGAACTCTCAATTGATGCGTACGACCAGTTTTAGGCTTTAAAGCTAAAAGAGAATATCCTCCAAAATTGAGCAACAATTTATATTCTGTTAACGCTTTTTTACCTCTATCTTTAGAAACACTAAATTTTTTTCTATTATATTTATCTCTATCTATAAAAGATTCAATACTTCCAAAAAAACTATTAAAATTGCCCTTAACAATTGCAATGTAGACTTTATTTGTCCTTCTATCTTTAAACTGCTGGGCCAAAAACCTCACAGTGCTAATGTTTTTTGCACAAATTAAAATCCCAGAGGTATCTTTGTCTAATCTATGAACAATTCCGGGTCTAATTTTTTCTTCATTAAAATTAATTTTTAATCCTTTTATATGGTATAAAAGAAAATTTACAACAGTATTATCCCAATGCGATATTCCAGGATGACTTAAAATTCCTTGTGGTTTATTCAGAACAATAATATTAGAATCTTCATAAATTATATCAATAGAAATATTATTAGGCCTAAGATAATCAATTTGACTACTCTCTTCGTCAAATTCAATAAGCATTTCATCATCCTTAAAAACAGGCTTAGATAATTTTATCTTAAAAAATTCTCCATTACTCTTTTTGAACGCTTCTACATTTCTTTTTTTAATCTGACTTCTAGTAAAAAATTCCAAATTATTTGATAAGTAAAGATCCAATCTTAAAGCATTTTCTTTAACAGTAAATTCTTTCTTAAGTCTTATCATATCACTTCACTGAAGTAAATAATCAATCAAAGCAATAGTTAATGCAATCATAGCCCCAATGGAAGCTGAAATAATAAATTTTTTATAAATTTCATCTTTTGAAAAACTAGGCCCATTTGAAAAGGGATATGGAACGTAATTTGCATTCATTCCGCTATAAAAATAGTATCCTACATCAAAAAAAAACAAGCTCAAAAATAAAGCTATTGGAAAAGATCCAATACTAATAGCTGAAAACCTATACAAATCTTTTACTGACTTTGACTCAATATCATTCTCAAGATTTAAAGCTTTATTCTCTTGAATATTTTTATAAAGAAAAGAATCGTCCTTATCAACAACAGATATATTATTTTTTTCATGAGAAATAAAATTGCCACTGGAAGTTAATTTTTCTTGCAATGGCAAACTTTGGGCAATACTTAACTTTAAATAATTAAAATTTAGCTTGAAATGATCAAATGAATTTGAATAAACATTCAAAACACTAAAAAGCAACAACAAGCTTTTAATAAGCATAAATTTTCTACTTCAGTAATTCTAACTTTAAAGTTTCAGTTATTTCATCAACAATCTCAGAAGAACCAAAATACTGTACAGGACCTGGATATAAATACAAATTATTTAAAGCCCACTTATCACGATTTTCAACAAACTCTTTAAATGGTCTTCCTTCTAAATCAACTAAAGCTTTTTTTATAACAGGCTTTTGCACCCCATATCTCTCTTCCATGTTCATCAACATTGTTAAAGGCACTCCTCCTGCAATCCAATCCGTTGGTTTTAAATTTAAATTTCTTATACAAGACATATAGCCTGTAAAACCATTTAAAATAAGAACAACAGCATTATACCCCAAACTATAACAATAATCACTATCAAAATTAGAAGGAAAAGCACTTCTACCTTCATAGCCAAAGAAATGATCAACTGGAATAAAGCTTCCTTTATATTCTCCCCTTTTTTTCATATCACTTAATCTTGATTGAACCATTTCAATCAACAATTTTTCAGTAGGAACTCTTGAAACATTAAAATTCCCATGAGGATCTCTTTCTAAAATTGATTTTACAAGTTCAAATTGAATAAACAAAGGCAAAGACAAATAAACTTCCTTCATATAATCACTAAGCTTGGCAACAAAAACTTCTTTCATCTTTTCAACATTAAGTCCCTTAAACTCGCTCTCATTTTTATCAAAAATATTGCACAATTCAAGCATTAAAGACTTAACTTCTGGAATAAACTCAATTACGCCTTCAGGAACTATAACTATTCCAAAATTATCCCCATTTAAAGATCTCTTTAAAATAACAAACACTATTTCATCAACAATCTCAGACAAAGTTTTCTTTTTGGCCAAAACCTCTTCAGACACAATACAAATGTTTGGATGAGTTTTTAAAGCACATTCCAAAGCAACATGAGATGCACTTCTACCCATAAGTTTGACAAAATGCCAATATTTTTTAGTTGACATAGCATCTCGACACAAATTGCCTATCATTTCAGAATAAATTTTTGTAGCAGAATCAAACCCAAATGAAATTTCAATATGATCATTTTTAAGATCAGCATCAATTGTCTTTGGGACTCCAATAACCTGAATATTCTCTCCTTTCTTTTTAAAATACTCTGCAAGAATAGCAGCATTGGTATTCGAATCATCACCACCAATAATAATAATTGCATTAAGATTGTTTTCTTTTGCAACTAATAAGGCTTTGTTATAATGCTCTTCTGTTTCTATTTTTGTTCTTCCAGAAGATACAATGTCAAAGCCCCCAGTATTTCTATAAGAATTTACCAAACTCTCAGTAAGTTCAATTTTGTCATTCTCTAACAGACCTAAAGGGCCCCCCTTAAATCCGAAAAGCTTTGAATTTGCATTAAATTTTTTTACTGCGTCAAAAACACCAGATATAACATTATGCCCCCCAGGAGCAGGTCCTCCAGAAAGAATAATTCCAATATTTAAAGCTTTTGAAAAAGATAAATTGGACTCGCCCTCGGCAAAACTTACAACTGGCAGCCCATAAGTATTCTTAAAAAATTCCTTCAAAGCCTGTCTATCTTGAATTGCTTCAGTCTTTTCTCCATAAACTAAACTAATATTCTTAAAATCTTTTTTTAAAATATTTGGCAACTTGGGAATATACTTTTGCCTTTCTTGCTGAAAAAGAGAAGTATTCATACATTTTCCTCCTAATATTTAATTAATTAAATTAAACCTCTATCATAACTTAAATATTAAAATAATTCACAACTAATATCTATATATGATTTAAAACTAACATAGCATCACCATAAGAAAAAAATTTATAACCTTTATTTATTCCTTCTTCATAAGAGCTAAACACAAAATCTTTGCCTGCAAACGCAGAGACTAACATCAAAAGAGTAGATTGTGGTGTGTGAAAATTTGTAAAAAGCATGTCGACAAACTTAAAACAATAGTTTTTACCCGGATAAATAAAAAGATTTGTACTTTGCTGGCCTGTTTTAAACTTCTTAAGTTTATTATCATAAGATGACTCCAGGGCCCTAAGCGTTGTAGTACCGATTGATAAAACTTTTTTACCAAGAAATTTCGCATTCTCCAATCTATTAGCCACACAATCTTTTATTAAAAAAGTTTCAAAATGCATATTATGTTCTTCAACCTTTTTTGATCTTACAGGAAGAAAAGTGCCAAGACCCACATGAAGAGTAATAAAATCATATTCAATATTGTTCTTTTCAAAAGCAGAAAATAAATCCCTACTAAAATGCAATCCTGCGGTTGCAGAAGCTGCAGACCCAACATATTTAGAATAAATAGTTTGATATCGATCTTCATCTATTTTGTCATAATCTCTTTTAATGTAAGGAGGTATGGGAACAAAACCATGTTTTTCAAAATAATCTTCCCTAACATCATCATTAAATTTTAAAACAATCTCACTACTATTTTTTGACAAAATTTTACCCATTAATCCTTCAGGAAATTTGTAAACATTGCCAACAATTTGCTTTTTAGACTTAGAAATCAATGCAGTAAACAAATCAGTGCCAATTCTATCTAAAATTAAAAATTCAACATTACTACCCATCTCTGATTCTGCATACATTCTTGATTTTCTAACTTTTGAGTTGTTAAAAACAATAAAAGTATCGCTATTTATATATTTTAAAATATTGTTTACAGAATTTTCATGATAAATTTTCTGCAATTTAGGATCTAGCACCATTAGCCTTGAAGATCCTCTTTTTTCACTTGGATATTGAGCTATTAAAGAATAGGGTAAATTAAAATGAAACTCTTTGGTTTTCATTAAGATTGTCCTCTTTCATCTCTAAGTTTAAGTGAAGATACGCAAACTCAGTAGCTTTACGACCTCTGTGAGTTCTGCTAATAAATCCTTTCATAATTAAATAAGGTTCATAAAAGTCTTCAAGAGAATCTGCTGTTTCTCCCACAGAAATAGCCAAGGTATCAACACCTACAGGCCCTCCATTAAATTTCAATATTAAACTTCTTAAAATATTTCTATCTTGTTCATCTAGACCTTCTCCATCAATTCTAAGCATCTCAAGCCCAATTGCAACAATGTCACTTGTAACAACCAAACTTCCAGTTACCTGAGCAATATCCCTTATTCGTCTTAGCAATCTATTTGCTATACGAGGAGTTCCTCTTGAACTTCTTGCAAGAAGAAAAGCAGCATCCTCTTCTATTTCAATATTTAAAATAATAGAATTTCTCTTTATTATCTCAACAAGCTCTATTTCGCTGTAAAGTTCAAATCTTGCAGTAATTCCAAATCTCGCATAAAGTGGAGATGTTACTTTTCCTGGTTTAGTAGTAGCTCCAATCAATGTGAATTTTGGAAGTGGCATTCGAACAGTTCTTGCATTAGCTCCTTGCCCGATTACCCAATCTAGCTCATAATCCTCCATGGCAATACAAAGCATTTCTTCTATTATTGGTCTAAGTCTATGTATTTCATCAATAAACAAAACACTCTTCTCATCAAGACCTGTTAAAATTCCAATAATATCTTTCGGTTTGTCAAAAGCCGGAGCTGAGGTAATCTTAATCGAAGCATTCATCTCAAAAGCAATAATACTTGCAAGAGTAGTTTTTCCAAGTCCTGGTGGACCACTTAAAAAAACATGATCTAAAGCTTCATCCCTCTCTTTAGAAGCTCTTATAAAAATACTAAGGGTTTCTTTAACATTAGCCTGACCTTTAAAATCTTCAAAAACTTTAGGCCTAAGCTCATTTTCACTCTTATCATATAAATAATTTTCATTAGAACTTAAAAAGTTTATACTATTTTCATCTTTCATAAATGCTCCCTAAAGACTATTTTAATTTTATAACTTTTATAACTATCAAAAACTAACAATTAATTTGACATTCTTTTTAAAACCTCCTTAAATAAAAACTGTTCCTTTTCAGAGTCTTTTAAATTTGAAAATTCAACCAGATTGAAAGCCTCCTTAAGCTTACTATTAACAATTTTTCTGTCAAATCCCATACTAACAATCGATTCTTCTAATTCTTTAAATCTAAAAAGACTAGATTCAAGCTCATTATTAATCAAAAGCTTACCCTGAAGATGTAAAAACATTTTACCAGCCATTTTTTTGCCAATACCTTTGATTTTAGCAATAAGCTCAATATCTTCTCTATCAATAGCGTCCTTAAACTCATTATACCTTATATTAGAAAGCACTCTTAAAGCAGCCCTTGGGCCTATTCCACTTACTCCAATAAGACTTTTAAAAGTCTCTCTTTCATCTGAATTCAAAAATCCAAAAAGTTTTAATTCATTTTCTTTCGTATAAAGATAGGTAAACAGTTCAACTTTGTCTAACAACTTAAAATTAGCAAGGCAAAATGCACTAACTAAAAGCTCAAATTCAAAAACAGCCGTCATTAAAACCAAACTAGATTCTTTTTTTTCTATAACTTTACCATAAATCTTATTTATCATATAATTAAATTATATTACACAGAAACATCCAATTTAAAGCAAAAGCCTTAAATAGAAAAAGGACATTAAATGAAAAATCAATTTTTAAATAGCTATTTTCAATTAATTACAACTATTTTTTTAATCTCATCTATAACTATAGCAGCAGAAGAAACAACAAACTCACTAAAAGTTCCAAATGGATTTAAAGTCGAAATTTTTTTAAACAATAAAATTGAAAAACCAAGAGGAATTACAAGCGATCAAGATGGAAACATATTCATAGGATCTAAGAGTAACTTTGCATATTTTGCAACAAAAGACAAAAAAATTTATACAATAGCAAAAACCTTAAAAACCCCTATTGGTATTGCTTATTGGGACAATAAATTATATATATCTTCTGTCGATAAAATATATGTAGTTAAAAATGTAAAAGAAGAAATTAATAAAAGCATAAGATCAAGCAAAGACTATACATGGGAAATGCAAGTTTTTTCACCTTTGCCAAAAAACACTTCCCAAATGCACTCTGGGCGCTATATTAAAGTGGATCCTATAAATAACAAATTAATAGTAAACATAGGATCCCAACATAATGCTAAAATTCCCCCACAAAAAGAAGCAATACTTCTCAGCATCGATTTAAAAACAAAAAAAGAAGACATAATAGCTTTTGGAGTAAGAAACTCAGTTGGGTTTGATTTTCATCCAATTAGCAATGAAATATATTTTAGCGACAATGGCCAAGACGGATTAGGAGACAACATTCCTCCAGATGAAATAAACCTAATAATAAAAGATAAAGAACATTTTGGATTCCCCTATGTGTTTGGGAAAAACCAAAAAAATCACAATTTTTATAACAAAGCACCCAAAAACACTAAATTTAGTCCATCTATTTATGAACTTCCTGCACATGTAGCTCCACTTGGAATACACTTTTACAAAGGAAATAACTTTCCAAAAGAATATATAAATAAATTATTCATAGCAGAACATGGTTCATGGAACAGATCCTCTCCTGTTGGATACAAAATAACCACACTAGACATTGATCCTAAAACCAGAATAGCAAAAAATTACAAGGATTTTTTATATGGATTTTTAAAGCCCGATAACTCTAAATTTGGACGCCCTGTTGATATAATCACATATTATGACGGTTCAATTCTTTTTTCAGATGATTTTGGAAATAAAATCTACAGAGTCTACTACGAAAAGATTTAAATAAAAATAGAAAACTAGCTTAATTCTTCTGGGATCTCCAAATTATGAATTACTTCCTGAACATCATCAAAATCTTCAAGCTTTTCAATAAGAAGAATTATTTTTTCTGCTTGCTCTTTGTTTAGAGAAATTTTATTTTCAGGAATTAAAGCTATTTCTGCCATCTCTTCTTTAAATTTGGTTCTTAACAAAGATAAGACTTTATCAAAATCATCGGGATTTGTTATAACTTCTGCTTCATTGTTTGAAACTAAAATATCCTCAGCACCAAATTCTAATGCAAATTCCATTATTTCATCCTCAAGATATTTTTCTAAATTGTAAACAACAAGTCCCTTTCTATAAAACATATATGATACTGAACCTGGAGTGCCAAGAGATCCTCCACCTTTTGCAAGAACGCTTTTTACATCACTAGAGGTTCTGTTTTTATTGTCTGTCAAGCATTTAATCATTAGAGCCACTCCATAAGGAGCATAAGCCTCATAGGTGATTTCAAAATATTCAACCCCTTCATTGCCACCAATACCCTTTTTTATTGCCTTTTCAATATTATCCTTTGGCATATTGGCAACCTTGGCCTTACTAACAGCAACTCTTAGTCTCGGATTAGACTCAATATCCCCTCCCCCTATTTTAGCTGCAATAGTTATTTCTCTTATTAGCTTTGTAAAAATTTTATTACGCTTTGCATCAAGAGCGCCTTTTTTTCTCTTTATTGTTGACCATTTGCTGTGACCAGACATTTATACCTCCACCAATTTTTCCAACCGATCTAAAACGTCAAACATATTATTATTAATCAAATGAGCTTTAATTGTATTAAACATTAACATAAGAACCGTAACAGGTCCTATTCCTCCCTTAACAGGGGTAATAAATTTAACACAATCTTTAATATTGTCAAAATCTGTATCACCTGAGAGAATTTTTCCGGCATCAGTCTCAATTTCAGAAATACCAATATCAATCACATAGGGCTTTCCGCACAACATGCTTTTATCTATTAACTTGGGCTTACCAACAGCAGAAATAATAATATCTGCCTGTCTTAAATAAACATCCAAATAAATGCTTTTACTGTGACAAGCAATAACAGTTGCATCATGGGGCTTTGATGAGAGTAATATTGAAATAGGCCTTCCTACAAGAGGGCTTCTGCCGACCACAACAACTGTTTTCCCAGATGTTTTTATTCCTTCATCTCGCAAAATCTTTAATACAGCAAGAGCCGTACAAGGAACAAATCCTTTTTTATCGCCCAAAATCATTTTACCTAAATTAACAAAAGATAAACCATCAACATCTTTTGAAGAAACTATACCATTTAAAATAGAATTTAAATCCATACCTTTCAAAAGGGGCAATTGAACAATAATTCCATCTGTACTTAAATTTTTATTTTCTCTATCAATTACTTCTAAGATATCGCTTTGAACAGAATTTGCAGACAATTTAATTACTTCAACATTTAAGCCAATCTCTTTTGCAACTCGATTCTTAATTGAAACATAAAGCTTGCTTGCAGGTTCATCATTTGCCAAAACAACTTTTAATGTAATTTTATTTCTCAAGTTGCGATCTTTTAAGAATTCTTTAAGCATTAAATAATACTTATTTGCAAAATCCTTTCCATTAAATACAGTATTCAAAATATGCCTCTTAAACCCAATAAGGTTATTATATTATACTTAGATTGTCAATATAAGAAAAGCTAAACTAATAAATTTCAAATTGTAATTAAATTTATTTTCAACTATAATAAACAAGGGTAATAATTTTAAAAGAATGGAGAATAATGAAAAAGTATCTTTTTATAACACTAATTGCAATCTTACTAATTGGTGTAAACATAAAAAAAATTGAAGCCGCAGTTATTGATAGACATACAAACTCCACTTTAGGAATAGATTTAAGTGTTGGAATACCTATTTTTTACAATGACTTATCAAAAGCGTATCCTACTAATTTATACCCAGGAGGTATTGGGGCAATAAAATATCAGTACCACATTTTAAACAATTTAGCAATTGGACTTGAACTAAGATATATGTTTAATTTTGATATCAACCATTCTTTTAATATATTAAATCCAGATTCAAGTGTAGGCAAAATTTTTTATAGCGTACCTATTACATTTTCAATAAACTATATATTTGATATAGGAGAATTATTTCAAATTCCAGTTTTCACAAATGTAGGATTTTCTCTTAATACATATGGAGATAGAAATAACAATATTACAAATTTAAGAACTTTTGATGCACTCCCTACAATCTCTTTCGGATCTGGAATTTTATGGAACTTTAACTATAAATGGTCTTTTGGAGCAACAACATCCTGGTGGATGATGTTTGAATTTGGAAATTCTGCTAAAATGGCACATTTTGCAATTGTATCATTATCAGTTACAGTAAATGTAAATAAATTGTAGGATAAAAATGAAACAAAAATATGAAAACTATTTTAAAAACAGATTAATTTTAAACCTATTAATACTTTTACTACTAGCATGCTCAAGCGAATCCATATTTTCCCAACTAGGAAATCTGCAGAAAATAAATCATGAAAATAATATTTTAGGAAGCTCAAGTCCAAACGGAATTTCTCTAGTAGGAGAAACTCTCTATATTGCAGCCATGCATTTATTTAAAAAAGAAAACGGGAAGATTGAAAAAATTGACTTGAACAATTCTTATGAGTTTATAAATGACATTGTAAATGTTTCAGGGAAAACCTATCTTTTAGCACAAAACAAAAACGCAGAACTAGAGGTTTGCGAGTTAAATGGAAAAAGTTGGACATCAAAATTTAAAAAACCGCTAAAAGCATATAAATTCTTGAAATCTGTGGGAAACAGCGGCATAAAAGAAGCATATGTTTTAGCTATAGACAAAAATAATCAGGAAAGAATTTTTGATCTAGAAGGAGTTGACAAAACCCCATCACAAGCCACTGAAAATGATAAATTCTATCAAATATCAAATGAGGATAACTTAATTACAGGAAATTCGCTTAAAATATGGAACACAAATAACAATACATACACAAGCATAGACCATCAACAAGCCAAAGAAATAATGCCTATCATTAAAACAAACATTAGGGGTTCTTCTGAAATTTTAGTAATGACTGGTGGTTATAATAATTTAGACACAAAATTTAAAGTGTATTCAAGTGTAAATAATTACACAACACCAATATTTACTCAAGACGAAGTAGGCGAATTTAGTGGCTACTTTGCAAGGGAATTTAATGGAGCGATATTAATCGGAAGTAATAATGGATTTGCAGAATTTACAAAAAATAAAGAAGGGATTTTTGCTTTACAAGCACCCTCAAAATCTGTAGAAACTGGTGCTTATAACGGTTCCCAGCTAAGCAAAACAGGTCTTAATGATATTATTCCTGTATCAAACAACACAATTTACATATTAACTCAAGGCAAAGGTTTGTGGAAATTGGAAAACAGAAAATTAACTAAAGAATAAAGAATAAAAATTCGTTATAAATTTCTTATATCTAGATTTATTAAAATCTCCATCATAATATTTTTTAATCTTAATTTTCAAATTGAAATTAATCTTAGATCTAAAATATAAATAATTTATATTATTTATATTAAAAATTCGACCTTCATCATTCATAACCTTAACCTCAAGATCTAAAAGAAGTTTGGCAAAAAAAATATCTCGAGTAATCACAAGACTGTACCTATCTGCTAAATTTAAAATAAATGCATCAACATTGTCTACCACTTCTAAAGCAACATTTTCTGTTTTTTCCAAACTCAAAAACTTATTAGAAACTACAATAAGTTTTGATTTATTATGCAATATAAATTTTTGTAAAAATTTTATTATCTTAAAATTACAAGAATCAGCATCAACAAAAATTTTATTTAACAATCTTATAGTCCACCACTTTAAAGGCCAAAAAAGAAACAATAGCACTTTTGTTAATAGGTCCAAATATTCTAGAATCATTCAAAACACTTAAATTATCGTTTAATAAAAAAATTTCATTTTTTTTCAAAATAAAACACTTAACCACTTCATCCGTATTAAAAAAATTATTCAACTTATAATAGCTAACTAAATTACCATTCAAATAAAAAAAATCTGTATCCTTTTTATTTACCAGAACATTCAAACCCCGAACATAAACAGAATCGCCATGAACAGCTGCTATTCTTGATACTTTGTAGCTTGCTCTTTTGAAAATTTTATTTAAAAAAAAGAAATCTTTTATTAACTTTAATAAAAAGTTATCACTTAATCTAAAATCTTCATAAAGAACAATATCATTCATTTTCAAAGGAATAAAAAAAGAAGTTACATGCGTTGCAACAAAAAATAAACTAGCATTCTTTGTTATTGTTGGTAACATCTCATTACCCTTTATCATAAAAATTTGCAAAACAAACTTTGTGAAAAAAAAATTTAATATTAAAAATGTTAAAACATATTTTAAAAAAATTTTTCTTTGCTTTTTTCTCAAAAGCCTTTGTTCGAAAGTTAAATATGGAGCCACGTTAAATAAATCCTACTCTAGAAAATGGAAGATATATTATCAAGGTTCTTCCAAGCACTTTATTCTTATTAATTACTCCAAAAAATCGACCATCATGAGAATTGTCTCTATTGTCCCCAATTGGCAAAATATATCCATAAGGGACATAAATTCCGTAATCCCTTATTATAGCTTTTTCCATATAATAATCAACATGGGGCATAAAGGCAGATAAATATTTATATTCCAATCTTTCAAACTCAAACCTATCAATCACTCTAACATCAAAAAATGAGAAATCGGGGGTGCTACTTAAATTTATATTCAACTGGTTCAAAGCAATAAACATAGCAAAATCACCATAAATCCCATAGTCTTCATTTGCCACAATTTTTTTAATGCTAAAATTTTGATCAACTAAATCCCGATAAGAATCTTCTAAAATAAAATTTTCTTCGCCTTCTCTTTTGATGTAAGCTTTACCGCTGTTAAATCTAACAATTTTACCGTCTGCAAATACACCTCTTTTCACTAGAAATCTAACATTGGGATTGCCATATTCATCTCTATCAAGATCAATAAAAGATAACGTTAACATGTAAAGTATTCTTTGAAAGATATCAAAAAAAACACCTTTTGATTTATACTCTGGATTTTCAAAAATAATAACATCGGATTCTTCTGGGGTTTTAAAACCATTAATCTTAAACAATCCTGGTAAAAGTTCAGGGCCGTAAGAAAATTTATCTACAAATAAAAAATCCCCTATTTGAAGAGTATTTTCCATTGAACCTGATGGTATTTTATAAGCTTGAATAAAATACTGATTTATTACCAGTACAAAAATTGCCGCCGCTACAAAATCAAATAAAAAGTTGAGCAAAAATCCCCGCTTCTTCGCCCTTAATTTGCAAAAATACTTCTTTCTCTTTCGATATGTCAAATATCTCTCAATAGAACATACCAAAAAAGATGCAAATTTATCCAATCTTCTTAACTGCATAACCTAACCTCAAGAATTAAATCATACAAAATATTGACACTTATTTAAATACTTTTCTATACTTAAAAGGATGAAAGAAACCGAAGAGAATTCAAATATTGAGCTTCTTGAAGTTAAATTAAAGCCAATTCTAGGAATAGCACCCAAAATTTACGTATTTTTTATAACAATAATATTGCTTTTAAGTTTGGTATCAATCTTAATCATCATACCTAAATTTAAAAATCCAGGAGCATATTTAAAAATAAATTCTAATATTGCAAATACTTACATCTACTTAAACGAAAAATATATAGGCAGAACTCCACTTAAAAAGTATATAAATACCACAGAAGGAATTATTAAAGCAAAAAGGATGGGATTTAAAACCTATGAGCAAAACATAAAAATTAACAACAAATTCTTTGGAAGCTATAATTTACAAATAAATTTAGAACTGGTTGATCCTGAAAAGATCATCAAACAAAGACAAAAAGAGCTTTCTATAATGGTGAAAATAAAAAATATTAACGAAAATACAAAATTAATTCCTGTATTTTCATTAATATCTAGTGAACTTAAAGAACATCCTAAGTACATTAAACAATTTCTAAAAAATTCCATACCTTACTTAAATTCAATCGAAATGTTTAAGGATTTTCTAAATTCATACAAAGTAGTATATTCCATAGACAAAAGCAATAACAATCAAGAAGAAATCTGGAACTCTCTAAAAACAAATTTTGACTTAGAAAATAGAGCTATTTTTTGGTTTTTAGAAAATTTAGATAAAGATCTGAAAATGCTAACAAAAAATGAGTCTTGGGTTAAAACATTAACCAAAACTCTAGACAATGAAAATATTCAATTAATTTCTAAAAATGAAAAAATTAATATAAAGTTACCTGGATTTAAAAAAATAAATTCAAATAAAATCGAAAAAATTCAAAATTATGAATTAGATTCAAAAAATATTGCACTAAAATCTACCTATGGTATAAAAGAATTTCTTATTCAAGAACAAAATGTTACAAAATATGAGTATCAAGATTTTTTAAAAGAAAATCCAAAATGGGCATTAAATAACAAAGAAAATTTAATAAAAGAACAACTTGTAGATGAAAATTATCTTAAAAATTTTAATCAAATAGGCTTAAATGAAGCTATCACGGGAATATCTTATTTTTCAGCAATAGAATATGCCAATTGGTACTCTAAAAAACTTCCCAATGGATTCAAGGCAAGACTTCCCATATCACAAGAATGGGAATTGTACCAAAAAGAACCGAACAAAAAACCATTAAATATTAATGAAATATCAAAAAAAGTTGGATTTTGGAATTTAATGCAAAATTCGTCTTTTAACGATATTGCAATATTTAAAAATGAAAAAAATTTTTATAACGAAAATTCAAATTTTTATTCATTAATAACAGAAATTAGAACATACTCTCATCAAAATAATAATTTACTCAATCCATCAACTAAAGCTTCTTTCTTGAAAAATTGGAGTTCTCCAAACATTGGTTTTAGATTGATTGTATCAAAGGAATAGATTTGAACACAAACACTTTGCTTATTGAAAACAAAAAGGCGAAATTTAACTACTTTATTGAAGAGAAAATAAGTTGTGGAATAGTACTGAAAGGGACCGAAGTGAAATCAATAAAGGCAAAAAAATTATCATTTAATAATAGCTTTGCAATCATAAAAAAAGAAGAATTGTGGCTTGAAAACTTGCACGTATCAAAATACAAAGAAGGAAATATCTTTAATCATGATGAATTAAGACCCAGAAAACTTCTAATCAAAAAAAAAGAATTACAAAGACTAAAAAAATTTAAAGAAAAAGAGGGATATACTTTAATTCCTATTAGTTTTTATTTAAAAAAATCAATAATTAAAGTAGAGGTTGGAATATGTAAAGGGAAAAAATTGTATGATAAAAGAGAAATATTAAAACAAAAAAGCATAAAAAAAGACCTTAGCAGAGAAATAAAATATAAATAATAAACAAAAGCTCTAATTTTCAATTACAATGAGCAATCACAATACAAAATTGCAATCACTCATTTTAATAATAAAATAAAATTAATAACTTTTTTTGAAAGATAGTTCAAACCCAAGAGCGCTAGTTTGGCCCATATTAATATCAAAACTAGGCTCAAACCCTCCAAAAGCTATATTAAGGCTATTTTTCAGTTTCCTATTATAACTATTAGCAAATGTAAACGGAATAATAATTTCTGTCAATCTTGTCACAGCCATAGTAACTGCACCTGCCAACATCATTCCCTTACCCCAAGTCCACTTAAAAGCGGCTTTTGGAGCATTCTTATCAAGAGCTTTGATATCTAAATAAGCTCCTGTAAGTATTAACCCTATACCAACTGCATCAAATCCAAGAATAAGAAAACCCCCAAGAATATCTCCTTGAGCAAAAGAACCTATTCCAAACCCTAAAAAAAGGTTCAATAAAAATGGCACAATAGGATCTTTCTTACTAGTTTCATAAGCTAAAAGTTTTTCTCCCGCTCCCAAATTAAAAGCGCTTTTAGAATCATCAGCTTGAGCAAAGTTAGAAAAAACACAAAAGGCTAGCAAAACAACAATTAAAAATTTATTCATAAAAACCTCTTTATTAAAACTGGTATTATAGTAACATATTAATGAAATTTAAAAAAGGTTTTTAAAACTATTTAAATTTAACTTTTTTCAAAGTATTACTTGAAATTCGCTTCCCAATAGAGCTTCTTGATTTGACCATAAAATTAGCAATTTCAATTCTTTTAATAATGTCTTTATTTGTCGAAAATTCTACAAATTTAGGACTTAATGAAAAATCAACAAATTCATCATTGTCTCCTAAAAATTCATAAACTTTATCTGCAATAAATTTATCTATTTTAAATCTTTTAACATAATAAAAATTGTCAAGTTTATTAAGATAAATTATTGAAAATATTTGTTCTTTTGAATTATTTATATCATAAACTAACACACATATATTCTTTTTATCTATAAATGCCTTGTCTTCAATATTTTTAAGAACATAACTATTTTTCCTAAAAACCAATACTTTATCATAATAACTAGCATTTCCAATAAATTCTCCATCAAAAAGACTAGTTCCTACAAAACCTTCTGCCAAGTTCAAATAAACTTTCATATTCTTTGTAGCGATTTCTTTTACATTCTTTGATTTGATTAAAGAAATTTCAGTCTTCCTTTGATGCTCTTTAGAATACTTTGCAAGCAATAAATCAATAAAATTTATTGAATATTCTTTTATTGAAGAAATATTGCTATTTATAATCTTTAATTCTTTATTTAAAATTTTAATATCCTTGGAATTCTTATCAATATCAAAAAGACTTATTTTCCTAATTGGAATCTTAAGCAAATTTTCAATATCTTCTTTTAAAACCTCTCTTGAAAAAGATTCTTTGCACCTTAGAACCTCTGACAATATTATACTTACAATATTTTCTTCTTTAGAAATTGTTTCAAGAAGTTTATAAATTTTTTTTTCAATAAAAATTTGCTCGAGTGTTTTATAAAATATTTTTTCAAGAATCTTACTTTTTTGCAATTCAAGTTCCATTTTTAAAACTTTTTGAAGATGATCTGCATGAAACTTAATAAGATCCTTAATGGTATAAACAACAGGATACCTCTCACTAAGCAACAACAAATTAACAGAAATTGATATCTGGCAATTTGTATAATGATACAACTTTTCAATCACTTCACTTGCATAAACACCCCTCGGCAAAGACAGTTCTATGGCCACATTTTCAGCAGTAAAATCATTAATGCTTGAAACTTTAATATAATTTTTTCTAATCGCTTTCTCAATCGAAGATATCAAACTCTCAGTAGTCTCTCCAAAAGGCAATTCCCTTATTACAATTGTTTTTTCATCTATAGTTTCAATTTTAGCTCTAACTAAAACTTTACCGTTACCATCAGCATATTCATTAACATCAACTATTCCTCCTGTTGGAAAATCAGGATAAATATCGTAAGTCTCTCCAAGAAGCTCACTCTTTACTGCATTTAAAATCTCATTAAAATTGTGAGGTAATATTTTGGCTGCCATTCCAACAGCAATACCCTCACTTCCCTGAATTAAAATAACAGGAATTTTTGCAGGATAAAGCAAAGGTTCATTATTTCTTCCATCATAAGAAGATTCATAAATTGTTATCTCTTTACTGTAAAGAACATCAAAAGCTAAAGGGGTTAATCTGCACTCAATATATCGAGAGGCAGAAGCAGGATCACCTGTAAATAAATTGCCAAAATTACCCTGCTTTTCAATAAATAGATCCTTGTTAGCAATATTAACAAGGGCCTCATAAATTGACGTATCGCCGTGAGGATGGTATTTCATTGTATTGCCAACAACATTCGCAACTTTATGGAAATTACCATCATGCATTTCAAAAAGAGAATGTATAATTCTCCTTTGGACTGGTTTAAATCCATCAACAACACTAGCAATAGCACGATCTTTAATAACATAAGATGAATATTGCAAAAAATTATCTTTAAGTAAGGTTCTGATATCCATTAAATCAAATTCTCCATAATAAAATTCCGCCTCTCAGGAGTATTTTGCCCCATATAAAAACCCAACTTCTCTTTTATTTCTTTAATATTAAAAAGATCCACTTTTGTAAGTTTAATGCTATTAATATCAATAAAACCTTTAAATTCATTTGGAGAAATTTCACCAAGACCTTTAAATCTTGTCACTTCACATCCCCCTTTAAGCTGAAGAATAGCTTTTTGCTTTTCTTCTTCAGAATAACAATAGATCGTGTTTTTTTTATTTCTAACCCTAAAAAGAGGAGTTTCTAAAATATACATATGACCATTTAAAATTAAATCTTCAAAAAAAGTCAAGAAAAAAGTTAACAACAAATTTCTAATATGAAATCCATCAAAATCTGCATCGGTTGCTATTACAACCTTATTGTACCTTAAATTTTCAATTGATTCCTCAATGCCAAGAGCCACCATCATATTATAAAGCTCTTCATTTTTATATATTTCAGATTTATTTTTTTCAAACATATTTTGAGGCTTCCCTCTAAGAGAAAATATAGCCTGAGTATAAACATCTCTACAAGAAACCATTGAACCTGTTGCAGAATCCCCTTCTGTCAAGAAGATCATAGTTTGTTCTGACTGCTTACTACTGCTATTAAAATGAAATTTGCAATCCTTAAGTTTAGGGATTTTAAAAGATATTTTTTTCGCTCTCTCTCTTGCTTCTTTTCTTACACTACTTAATTCTTTTCTAAGTCGTTCATTGTCAACTACTTTTTTCTCAATCAATTTTGCAAGTATTTTATCTTTATACAAAATCTCAGAAATTATCTTTTGTACTTCCTTTGCAACATTACCTCTAGTTTCAATATTTCCAAGCTTATTCTTAGTTTGGCTTTCAAATATTGGATCTTTAATTTTAACAGAAAGAGTTGCAACAAGCCCTTCTCTAATATCTGTTGATGAATATGTTTTTTTAAGAAAATCGTTAATAGCTCTTACAAAGCCTTCTCTAAAACCAGTCTGATGGGTGCCTCCATCGTTAGTATATTGCCCATTAACAAATGAAAAATAAGTCTCACCATAATTATTTGTATGAGAAAAAGCAAATTCTAAGGTTTTACTAGAATAGTAAACAATATCATAAAGCAAGTCATCACTTTTAATTTCTGAATTTAAAAAATCTAAAAGACCATTTTTGGATTCAAAAATTTGATCATTGTAGTTTATTACAAGTCCTTTATTCAAACAAGCATAATGGAAAAATCTTCTCTTTAGAAAATCTTCACTGTAAGAATATTTTCCGAATATCTCTGGATCTGCTAAAAACTCAACATAAGTACCGTCCTTATCATAAGACTCTATTTCTCTGGATTCCAATAACTTTCCCTTAGAAAACAAAGCCTCAAAAGACTTGCCATTTCTTGTTGATCTTACTAGAAATTTTGAACTTAAAGCATTAACTGCCTTAGTCCCAACCCCATTAAGACCTACAGAAAATTGGAAAACATCATCATTATACTTGGCTCCAGTATTAATAACTGAAACACTCTCAACAACTTTTCCAAGAGGAATTCCCCTTCCATAATCCCTAATAGAAATAAGATTATTTTCTTTTTTTATAAAAATTTCATTTCCATAGCCCATAATAAACTCATCAATTGAATTATCTATTATCTCTTTAATTAAAACATAAATACCATCATCAATATTAGAACCATCTCCTAAACGTCCAATATACATGCCAGATCTTAATCTAATGTGTTCAAGAGAAGATAGAGTAATTATTTTACTTTCATCATAATTTTGAGTCTTCATCTAAATCCTTGCTTTATAAATTAAATTTTAATAGTTTCAAGCTTTTTAACTATTTGATCTCTAATAATACTAGCAAGATTCTCTTTTTCATATTCACTTAATTTTAAAATATCTATCAAAGGATGAACATGAATATAAACAGATAGTCCAGAATTAAAAATAATATTTTTAATGAAAAAGTTATTAGTATTATAAAGAGTAACAGGAAGAATAGATGTTCCTGTCTTTAATGCCATCTTAACTGAACCTTTTTTAAAAACCTTAGTATCCCCACCCCTATTTCTGGTCCCCTCAGGGAAAATTCCAATAGATCTACCCTCTCTCATAACCTTTATTGCCTTAGCCTCAGCAGCAGCAGCAGATCTTATACTCTTTCTATTAACAAAAATAGCGCCCATAACAATTAAAACAAGATTCACAAAAGGAACCCTAAGTAAAGAATGTTTTGCCAATATTACAAATGGATTAACAAAAGTATAAATAAAAATTAAAGGATCCATAGCTGCAATATGATTTCCCATTATTATTATATTGCTTTTCTGGGGAATATTCTCAGAACCTGTAACAATAATTTTAATTCCAGCAAGCCATAAACCAATCTTAATACAAACTCGCATCATAATAAAACTGAATCTAATAACATAGCGCTCGAGTAAAAAAATTTTACAAACCAAGTAAAAAGGAAATAAAAAAAAAATAAAAATAAAAAAGAACAATAAAACACTAAAATAAGCTATAATACTTCTCAATATTTTCATAAAAACTATTACCCTATTTTTTCTATTCGCTCAAGTTTTAATTTTTGCCCTTTAATTAAGCTTACATCATCTCTTAAAATTTTAATAGGATTAAGAATGATTGTAGAAAATTTTTGCTTTTGAACAACTCTTTCATTATGTTCAAGAAAAAAAGATTCAACAAGCTTGTAACTACCCATATCAATTTCATATTCAAGAACAAAATTATTTTTTAAAGGGAAAATATTAAAAATGCCATAATAAATTTTATTTTCATCAATATAAGTTAAAGAGGGGTAAGAAAAATCATAAATTTTGTCCTTATACACATAATTTCCACTAGGAATAAAATAAATATTATTACCATTTTTTTCAACATTTAAAACATCTCCATCAAATCTCTTAAATGTCCCTGAAAATCCACTATTATCATAGGAGTTTGTACTAGTGTCAATTTTGACTTCAATGTTTTCTTTATCTACAATTTTTATCCAAAAGTTGTAAACTATTAAATCTGAAAAAAGAGACTTGGCACTAACATTAAGAGTGTTGTAAGCCGGTTTTGAAATATATTTAATCTTTGCAACTTCTTGAGAATTTTTTCTAAAAAGATTAATCTCGTTTGATTGCCTTTCAAAAGATAAAAATAAAGTTTCATTAATATCTTTGCCCTGTTTCTTATTATAATCATGATCGTCATACCAAACTCCATGCAAAAATCTATAAACTTCATCTTTGCTTAAATTCTTTAAAGTTTTATAAATATTATTATCAATCTTACCAACTTTTTCACTCACAGAAGAAAGATAATATTTGCCTTGAATATGAGAATATTCATATTTTTCAATCTTACTGATTATTAAATCTTCTCCCACTTTTTCATATTTTTCTAAGGAAATAGGATAGCTTTCTCTTGATCTGTTTTCTTCATAAGCTGAAGATCTTGCATACTTATTGATAAGAACAGTGCCATTAACTTTATCAAAAAATATGGGTTTATAGGAAGACACATCATTTAAAACAGATTTTTGAAAAACGTACAAAACAGATTTATCTTTTAAAAATCCTTGAACAACTATATTAAAATCATAATCACCCGTAATGTCCTCAAGATACATGTTATAAGAATTTTTTGGGTCAATATCTATTTGGGTTTTAAAAAGAATCGTTCCAACTTTAATTTTGGGATCAAAACCAATAATAAATAAATACGCATTAAGATTTGAAAAATTTTGAGCTAAAACCACCTGTTCAAAATAAACATCTAGATTCAAATTTTCTTGCTGAACTGCGAGAATTTTATAACCTTTTAAATCTATAATATCTCCAAAAAAATCTTCCATTTTGTTCATTTCTAATACATTAGAATTTAGGTTATCAATCTTGGAAACAGATTTTACATCTTTGTTAAAAACAATAAAATCTTTGCTTACCTTGGAACAAGCAAGTAATGTAAAAAAAAAGAATATAAATAAAAATCTATAAAAATAATTATAAAACCAAATTGATTCTTTATTAAAATTAATTATACTAGCAATCAAAACTTTTATCATAGTATTTATTTCTCAATTTTGACTAAAGTTTTGCAAAGCAAAAAACGCCTCATTAAAATTATTAACAAAATCTTTTTTATTCAACAAAAAATCTGTAATCAAACCACTATTTGCAATATTAAAATTGTCAAGAAGTTTTTCATTTTCAATCTCTTCTTCGGGCCGGTTAGATCTTTTTTTAGCTGATTTAAGGAAAAACAAATAAACTTTTTTATTCGCCACAAAAGGCTTAGACCAAGAATTTTCTTTCAATCCAAAAACAACATTATAAAAAGACTTGCTATTATTAAATTCGACTAACTCTTTTAAAGTATTAGGATAAATATTAATATTGTAAGATAAATTAACAATTTCTTCTTTTAAACTAAAACGATTTTTTTCAAGAGCTTGGCTTAAACTGCTTAATTTAACATCACTTAGAAAATCATTTAGCTTATTTTCCAAATAAGCTTCAATAACACTTGGTTCATAAGTTTCAATATAATTTTTAACAGCACTAATATCGCGATCTGAATTTTTATCAAAATCATAAATATTGCTAAATGCCTTATATATTTGATATTCATTTTTATTTTTAGTCTTAATAGGCTTACTAAATTCACCTTCTTTTAAAGAAAAAATGGAATTTAGATCTTCTTTATTTTCAACGTTAAGATCTAAATCAAAATAATACTTATCCAAAGAAACAACGCCTTTGAAATTAGCCATATCATCTGAATAAAGCTTAGCAAGCTCTTCAAATGGAGTTTTGTTTAACAGCTTATCATAAGCACTCCTAGCATCACTTGCATTTTTAAAACGAATAGACGCAAGAGATAAACGTTTGAATAAATTTAAATTCTTCTCAGCATAAAGTATTACCTCTTTATTAGAAAAATCCTGATAAGAAAGAGAAAGATATGAAATGTGCCTTTCTACAGCACTCATATCTTTAATCATGTTAAAAAGAGACTCGGAAAATATCAAATTACTATTTAAAAAAATTTTAACATTAGAAAACAGTATATTTTCTACCATATCATCATAAATTTTAACTTTTTGATAATCAGAAACTTTATTATATCTTTTAGAACTAAAATTCCCATTAGGGTCTAAATATTCAGGGGATCTGAGTAAATTTTTATTCAGCATTTCCTTAGAAATATAAAAATTATATTTTTTTATCAAATCAAAAAAAGCAACATCCTCAACATATTTCATAAATGCCAAATACCAGGCGTTATAATCTACATTAATATTTTTAGCATTCCCTTGTAATCTAGAATAAAGATTTGAATAATAATTAACATACTTGGCAAATTTATTATCTTTTTTATAGTAAATAGGTTGACCTTTATAAGAACCAAATTTTAAACCAGATGAATGAGCATTATCGAATATTCCTGGGAGCAAAGGTGCAATAATAAATCCAAAAACAATTAAAATAAGGGTAAAAATACCCCACATACCAACTTTTTTTTCTTTGGACTCAAGCGTAACTAAATCATTCTTGACTTTTCTACTTCTCTTTAGCATAAAACAACCTTTAATAAGTAAGTATACTAATAATTTAACTACTAAATTATCACAATTAAAAAATTATTGCAATTGAAATATCTAACTTAAGCTGTACGCTTAAGTATTATAAAACTAAAAAAAAATTTTACATTTCTAGCATGAAAACAAATCTCTCTGGATCAAAAAGGAGAATGAAGTCGAAAGTATATGAATATAAATATGAATCAAAACAAATTCAACCTTAATATAAATATAACTAAGGACGAACTTTTAAGGTTAATAAAAATAGTTTACAACAATTTTGGAATCAATCTCAGCGAGAAAAAAAAGATGCTAATTGAAAGTAGATTATCATCTCTTCTCAAGGTTAAAGGTTTTAAAAATTTTACTGAATACATCGACTTTTTAGAAAAAAGCACTGGAAATCTTCAATTAATTGAATTAGTAGACAAAATATCAACAAATCATACTTATTTTTTCAGAGAATCTAAACATTTTGATTTTTTAAATAACAAAATATTACCCAAGCTTGCTGAAAAAATATTAAAATCGGAAAACTCAGAAATTAGAATATGGTCAGCCGGCTGTTCAAGTGGTGAAGAGCCTTATACAATTGCAATGATACTAAAAGAATATATGGAAAATAACAAAGTAAATTTTAAAGTCAAAATCTTAGCAACAGACATTTCAATTAGCGTTCTACACGAAGCTTATGAGGGGATTTATCCTGAAGATCGTACAATAAATTTGCCCAAATATTTAAAAACTAAATATTTAAATCAACTCAAAGATGATAAATTTCAAGTTAAAGAAATTTTAAAAAAAATGGTTTACTTTAAAAAATTAAATTTAATGGATGAGAAATTTCCATTTAGTAAGAAATTTGACCTGATATTTTGCAGAAACGTTATGATCTATTTTGACGAAAAAACTAGAAACGACCTTGCCAATAAATTCAACTACTATCTTAAAAATGATTCTTATCTTTTAATTGGACATTCAGAAACAATCCGGGGAAATAAAAATCTTAAATACATAATGCCTGCCACTTATAAGAAGAATTAATAATCATGATTATTAATTCTTCTTATAAGATTTATTTAGATTAAAAAGCCTAAAAATAATGAAGCTAGGTTAAATTTACCTTCTCACCTATTCTAATAAAATAGAGCAACTCGCCAATTGTTGCTACATGATCACCAACTCTTTCCAAAAAACTATTTAAAAATAATATGTTTAAAAGATAATCCAAATTTTCAGGATTCTTTTTCATTGCATCAACAACAATACTTTTTTGCTTTGAAAATAATTTATCTATTATATTGTCATACTTAACTATCTTTAATATTTTAGTAAAATCTCCATCAAAATATGCATCAAAAATATCAGATAACATCTCTTTGGCTGTATCGGCCATTTCTCTTAAAGGTTTAAAATATAAATTAAGAAAATCAAAATCGTCCAAATCTGATTCAAGAAGAAGAACAACTCTTACAATCTTAGTAGCATGATCTGCAATCCTTTCAAGGGAACTTATTATCTTAATAATTGCTAAAATTTCTCTAAGTTCTGTAGCAACAGGGTGTTCAGTCGCAATTATTCTTCCACACAAATCCTCAATATCATATTGATAATCATCTATTATTTTTTCATCTTCATTGATTATTTTTTTAGCTAAACTTTTATCTTTAGATTCTAAGGCTATTAAAGAGTCATCTATAATTTTAAGCACACATTCTTTCATATCCCAAAGATAATCTTTTATTATTTCAAGTTGTTTAGTAAGCCTTCTTCGTATCATATCATATCTCCTAAAAAAACCGCTTTAAAAATAAATATCTTATCTTGGCTCTCTCATAATAATCACTAAAAGGATAATTATCAATAACCAATTTATAGTAATGCAAAGCCTTTAAAAAATCTTTATGTTTACTCTCAGACTCATAAAGTTTTCCCAACAAATAACTATACTTATCTGAAAAGCTTGAATTAATATATTTAGGAAAGTACAAAGAACTAAAGTTTAAAGCAAACTCATACTCCCCCCCTATTAATAAGAATTCAAAAATCTCAAGATAAACACTCTCGGAAAAATCAATATTCTTTTCAACTAAATATCTAGCATTTTCTAAGACTTCTTCTTTAATATTTAATTTTATACCAAGCTTAATTAAATCAAAAACAATGCTTTGAAAGCATCTGCTCTTCAATTTCAAATAATTTTCATAAGATTTTAAATAATCCTTATTTTTATAATAAATTTCTGCCTTTAATAAAATATATTTATCATCATTAAAATTATACCTATTAAGTAAATCTATTGCTCCTTTGTAATCATTTATATAAGATAAATTCAAAGCCCTGGTGGCAATCTCTAAAGAGGTTACCCCATTAATACTATCCCTTCCAAGTTCAAGATTATTCTTACTTCTGATGTCCTTACTCTTGTCAGAGCCACCACCATCTAGAATTTTAACTTCAAACTTATTTGTAATTTTCAAGATAACTATTTTATTAAATTCACTTAAATCTTTAACATTTTGATAGCTAAAAATTAATTTAATTTTGCCTTCTTTTTTAAAAGTTTGAAAAGTAAAAACAGCCCCGTCCTCATAAGATTCTCCAATTAACTTAATAAAAGATCCATTTTCATTGCTTTTGATATAAATCCAAGACTCATCTTTAAAAGAAAGATTAAATTTTGAATTAGTATTTACATTAATATCTACTTCTCTACTGCTAAAATCAAGCTCATATGAATCACCTTGACTTATAAAAGTTGGCTCAGGAAAAACTTCAAAAACAAAAAATAGCAAACTTATATAAATCAAATATTTTTTAATCATTTGGAAATTTCTAAAATCTTATCTATTAATTTTTCATTCTCCTTCTCAATATCAATATTGAATAAATTTTCCTTTTTAATCCAAAGATCCTTGAAAAAATTCTCATCAAGAAATTGATTTTTAATCAACCCATCAACAACTAAATTTTTATTTAAATTTTCATTGAAAAAATCAGGTCTCGGAATAAAAAAATCATCCATATTTAGACTCTCATTTAAATCAAAATAAAAATCTTCCATATCAACTAATTTAACTTTGGCGTCTAAATTGTCCTCAACAGACTTTTGGGATTTTTCCAACATTTGTGTTGAATAGAAATAAGTAATACCCGAAACAATAAAAATCAAAAATATTAAAATTAAAAAATATTTGCTAAAACTAAACTTT
This sequence comes from Borreliella afzelii, assembly GCF_014202295.1. Classification (NCBI taxonomy): domain Bacteria; kingdom Pseudomonadati; phylum Spirochaetota; class Spirochaetia; order Spirochaetales; family Borreliaceae; genus Borreliella; species Borreliella afzelii. The sequence continues at coordinate 393,198 of NZ_JACHGM010000002.1, read as the reverse complement.
TTATCTTGCATGTTAATTCCCTTAAATCTAACTTAATTATATATTAAACACCTTACTTTCACCATTATCAAGCGTAATGCCTATCAAATTTTCACCACCCTCAGAAATATATGCATTATGGGTTATTACCAAGAGTTGAATTTTTTTCCCCAGTTCTTTTAAAAGTAAAGAAAGTTTTTTACTATTCTCAAAATCAAGAGCTGCATCTATTTCATCGAGCATGCAAAAACAAGCAGGAGAATAATAATAAAGTGCAAATAAAAAAGCCATACTAACTAAAGTACTCTCGCCCCCTGAAAGCATATTATTGGTTTTAACAAATTTATTTGAAAAATTTATTCTAATCTCAACATTATCGGTATTTTCATTATAAAAAAGATTGGCAGTTCCTTTGAAAATTTTTTTAAAAAAGTAAGAAAAATTTTTATTAATCTCATCAAATGATTCTCTAAATTTTTTATAAATCTCATTTTTTATTTTTTTTTGAAGCTTTTGTAATGAATATTTTGAAAGCTTTAAATCTTCTACTTGTAAACTTACTTTTTCAAAACGATCCTTAGTTTCATCGAACTCTTTATCAATATTAAAAAATACATAATCACCTAGATTGATTTCATCAATCTCTTTGTGTAATAGCTCTCTAGTTACAAGATCCTCTTCTAATTCGAATTTATTAGACATTTCATTAGAAATGTTGAAATTTTCTATTTCATTTTTAATGCTTACATTAGAGTTCAAAAGAAATTCATACTCTGTCTGTTTTTTTATATATTCATAATAATTAGTTTTTTTAAAATCATTTAAAAACCCTAAAGAGCTCAAATCTTTCTCTTTAAAAGACTCGTCGTTGCTGGATTTTGAAGTACCAATAAGATTGCTCAAATTAAGCTCAATATTGCTCTTTTCTAAATTTAAATTTTCAAGCTTTAAATACAAATCTTTAAGCTCTTCATCAAGACTATTCTTAGATTCAAATAAAAATTCTAAATTGCCTTCTATAAGTTTGATTTCGTCTAAATTTTTAAATTTAGAAAGCTCTATATACTCAAGCTCTCCTAATACATCATTTAATTGAAGCGTCTTTTCTTCAATTAATCTCTCAATATTTGCTATCTCTTTAGCAAGATTTGATTTTAAAGCATTTTTTTCGAGCAAAAATTTTTTCAAATTAACATTTTGATTGAAAATAGGCTCAATTTTATCCTTCAATAAAGCCAAAAGATTTTCATCTTTGCTTATATACTTGATTAAATTCACTCTAATCTCTTTAATATATTTTATACTCAATGATTCTTCAAAAAGTTTCAGAGAATCTAATATATTCTCTTTTAATAAAACAAGCTCTTCTGATTTAGCACTCTTTAATACAGATAAAATTAAATCAACAAGTTCAAAAAAACTTTTAGTATATCTATTAATCTCATCACTTAAAGAAAAAAATTCATTTTTCTTTTCTTTAAGCAAACTATTTAATTGATATAAATCGTTATTTATAGATTTTTTTTTCTCTTCAAACTTAGATTTATTCTTGACAAATTTATCCTCCAAATTCATCTTTGCCGTCTTTTCTTGCTCTAATTTTTGAATCTTAATCTCTAGTCCAAGAATTTTGGACTTCATAAGCTCAAGATCCTTTTCTAATGCTTGAATATTATTAGCAACATTTTTTTCTCTAAATGAATAAAATTCCAACTTTTCCTTAAAACTAGAAGATAAAAATCTACTTAAGCCGTCTAAATTTAATTTGCCTTTTAAGGCATTAATATCAAAATTAATATTGAAAAGCTTTTTCAATGTTATTGTTTTTTCTAAAGCTTCTAATTTTTGACTTAAATCTTGATGTTTTTTTCTCAAAAGATAAACATTTTTTATGTTATCGTACTTTTGCTTTAAATTTTCTTGTAAGGCTAACAAAGATGATAAATTTTGATTAGACTGCTTAAAATTTTTAAGAGCCTCTTCTTCTTCAATTTTTAAAACATCTATTCCGCTTGCCTGTTCAATTAAAGATTTAAGATTTACATTTCTTCCCAAAGAAATGTCTTCAACCTTCCCTTGAGTTATAAACATATAAGGCGATTTTTTAAACTGAAGCCTATTCAAAAGTCTATTATAATCTTGGAAATTTAAAATTTTATTATTAAAATAATACTCACTTGAACCATCCTTATAAAGACGCCTGCGAATATAAAAATCCCCCCCAAATTCTCTTAAAGTCGATTTTTCACCGTCAATGTTACTAAAAAAAAGAGTTATTTCTGCAAAATTTGATTTTCCTAACTTTGAAACAGAAATTAAATCGGAAATATCTTCAACCCTTAAAAATTTTAAATTATCTTCTCCAATACAAAAACGAACAGCATCAATAAGATTGCTCTTCCCACATCCATTAGGCCCAACAATAAAACTTAAATTTTCACCTACTTCAAACTCTTGTCTATTTAAAAAAGATTTAAACCCCAAGAGTACTATTTTTTTTAAAACCAAACTAACTCCCAATTAAAATTAAAAACCAATTGCTAATAAATCTACAATTTCATATTATAATAAATAAAAATATTTTTATAAAAAGGTCAATTATGATTTGTGGAATAGATGAGGTTGGAAGAGGTTGTATTTTTGGACCTATTCTAAGTGCTGCTGTAGTTTTCAAAAAAAAACCTAACTTTATAAAAGAACTGGATGATTCTAAAAAACTAACAAAAGAAAAAAGAGAATACCTGTCCTCATTAATACTTGAAAACTCATATTATGCATTCGCTGAGATTTCAAATATAACAATAGAAAAAATAAATATTCACAACGCATCTCTTCTTGCAATGCAAACTGCATACGAAAACCTAAAATTAAATTGTAATTTAGTATTTATAGATGGCAAATTTGTCCCAAAAATATCAGCAAAAAATGTTAAAGCAATAATTAAAGGGGATTCAATAATAGACGAAATAAAAGCTGCCTCAATTATTGCTAAAGTTAAAAGGGATAAACTTATGGATGAATACGATAAAATTTATCCATTATATTTACTTAAAAAGAATAAAGGGTACCCCACAAAAGAACATAAAAATGCAATAAAGAAATATGGGGTTTTAAGCCTTCATAGAAAAAATTTTAAACTAATTTAAAACATAAATAATAAAAATTAATAATCCTTCTTTTTAAACCGCCCGCCTGATAAATGAGATTTTTTATGAAATCTAGAATCATCTAATTTAGATCTATCGCCATATTCACCATACTCTTTATTATGCCTCATGGAAGAATCAATAGATCCTCCTGTAGACACTTTCTGCTTAATAACCGCTATTGCCTTAAGCAAATTGGATTCAAACTCATTTATATTTTCTTCATATACAAAAATAGAATGCCTTTCAAAATCTCCACTCGGACTTCTTTTACTCTCTACAATATTTAAAAAATAATCCCCTTTTCTATTTTCCTTGACATTAAAAAAATAAGTTCTCTCGGACTCTGTAAATAACTTCTCAGAGTATACTTCCCCTCTCTCTCCCATCAATTTCCTCCACACAAGTTTTTGTACTTGACTACATTTAAGTTAAATTAATTGTACTTATTTAAAAAAAAAATTGCTAGCCAAAAATAACATTATAATAAAATCTTATTGACATAAATTGATTTTTTTTATATAAGTAAAGTATTGTCTTGCGTCCTTCGTATAATGGCTATTACCTTAGCCTTCCAAGCTAATGATGTCGGTTCGATTCCGATAGGACGCTTTAAATAATAAGCACGTCTTCTAAATTTAGTAATGCTTTTTAAGGATTATATTTAAAGTATAAGGAAAAAATGAAATAAATGGAGATGGCGGGAATTGAACCCGCGTCCTAAAAACAATACTATAAGCTTCTACAAGCTTATCTAGTATTTTACTAAGCAATATGGTTTGGAAATACTAGCAAACCGCCAAATTGCTCTCAAGTATAAAAGTCCCTAAAAATCAACTTGAAAACATTTTTAAGCAAGCTTCGATGTCTAAAAGAGTATAAGTGAATCTCAAAGCCAAATTCAACAAAACTCTCTGCTAACTTAAGCAGCCATTACAAGGTTTGAACTTGTAAAGTTATTATTTTTTGCATTTATTTTAGAAGTTTTAAGAGATTCCCTCTGCTTGCAACTTACAATATTAGCATTTTCAGTCAAATCCAAAACATCCCCTAATGTAAAGTCATATTACCATAGTTTTAAGAAAACAACAATACTACCTTATTTGCAAAAACTAAACTAAACTTTTATAATAAATCCGATATTACTAAAAGAGAATTTTATGTTTAATGAAATTTTATGGTTTGCCATGCTAATTACTACTTATTCATTTTTGATTATTATATTCCTTTTTTTTAAAAAAAATGGATTATTCGCGTGGGTTGCAGTAGCAATTATTATAGCTAACATCCAAGTTTTAAAACAAATTACAATATTTGGAATTAATGCCACATTAGGCAACATTATTTATGCATCGTCATATATTGCAACAGACATTCTCTCAGAATTTTATGGAAAAAAAACTTCAAAAAAAGCCGTTTACATTGGGTTTATCAGCTTCATTATCTTTGCAGTATTAACAAATGCCCAAGTTCACTTCATATCAAATAGAACTCAAGAAAATTTTAAAAGCTTAGAAAACATTTTCTCTTCAATACCAGCTTTACTATTAGCTTCTCTTGTTGCATACCTAGTGTCCCAATTAAACGATGTATATCTATATCAGTTTATTAAAAAAAAATTTCCTAAATTTTTATTTTTCAGAACCAATGGATCAACTTTGATAAGTGGCTTAATAGATACAACAATTTTTGTAAGCATAGCAACCTATTTCAAAGTATTTCCAAAGGAAGTTTTCCTAGATATAGTAATTTCCACATACCTAATTAAAGGTTTGGCGGGGATTTTAGGAACACCTTTTATATATTTTGCAAAATATATAAAACTTCAAAAATAGAAAAGTTAATTTACATAAATAAAAAACTTTATCTAAGATAATTAATTTGGTACAATTAAATGCTATGAATAAAGATATATTTGATTTAAGCTTGTGGGTAGGAGTGTTTCTCTTTACATACATAACATTGGGAATTCTTTACCAATTTTTCGGAAAATCTGGTCTTTTTTGTTTTAATGCAATTGTTTCAACAATATCAAATATTATAATACTAAGAAATTTAAAAACATTTGGGTTGTCTTTAAATTTATCAGGTATTACTTTTTTATCAGCATTATTCTCTTTAAACTTAATGGTAGAAAAATACAACAAAAAAGAAGCAACAAATTCCGCAATATTGAATCTTTTGTTAAACATAACTTTTACAATTATGATTAATTTTATGATATTATTCAATCATAATAAATTAGACACCGCAGATATTCATCTTAAAATATTGTTCAATAACTTTACATACATTCTAACAATATTAATTGGAACGTATGTACTTTTTCTATCTCAATATATAAACATTTTAATATATGATTATTTTAAACAAATAAAAATAAAATCTTTATGGATTATACATCCACTATCAAGACTAATTTCTGGATATTTGGCTAATTTACTAGTTTCAATATCCATAAATACAATATTTAAATTTTATCCCGAAACAAAAAATATTGAACTTACAAAAGGTTCTCTAATTATTACATTAACAATAATTACAATCGATACCATTTTTTATATATTTTTAAATTCTTGGAAAAAAATAAGAGAAGTTTAAAACTTAATAAGATTTTCAATAATTTGATAATTTTTAACAACTTGTCTATAGTATTTTAATCTCAAATTTGATTTCTCAACTTCATTTAACAAGTAATCAACGCCACTTTCTCTTAAACGAATTAATAAAGAATACATAACTATCGCAACAGCTACAGAAATATTATAACTTTGAGTAAATCCATACATAGGTATTTTGATACATAAATCGGCAGCTTCCAAAACTTCTGAACTAAGCCCTGTTAACTCTGTCCCAAAAAATACTGCCATTTTATTGTTAATTGAAAAATTTTCAAGATTTACTGATTGTTCACTTAAAGATGTGGCCACTATGCTATATCCATCAGATTTTAACCTATCAATCGCAAACTTAGCATTTTTATATTTATTTAAATTTATCCATTGTGAAGATCCTAAAGTAATATCTGGATTTAAAGTGTACTTATTATTTTTATCAATAACATAAATATCACTAAGTCCTAAAATTTCGCCTGTTCTAATAGTAGCACTTGCATTGTGGGACTGAACAATATCTTCAAGTACAAATGTTAAATAATTAGTGCGCCGACTTAATACTTCCTCAATCCTGGCTTTTTTGCCATCTGTAATAAATTCAGACAAAACATCTATTCTTTTTAATACATCATTATCCATAATAAAAATCAAATTCTAAAAAATAGTAACGTTGCTCCTGCATATATTTCAAATTACAAAATATTTCTTATATAATACAAAAATGATAGTAAAAATTGAAGAATCTTGGAAAGAAGTTTTAAACAATGAATTTAATAAAGAATACTTTAAAAAGCTTGTAAAGTTTATAAAACACGAATATAAAACAAAAAACGGGAAAATATTTCCTCCTCCAAAACTTATATTCAATGCTTTTAATTCTTTGCCATTTAAAGACATAAAAGTGGTAATAATTGGACAAGATCCATATCATGGAAAAAACCAAGCAAATGGACTTGCTTTTTCTGTAGATTCAGAAATCAAAATTCCACCGTCTTTGCAAAACATATTTAAAGAAATAGAAAAAAGTTTAAAAATAAAAACCATTCCAAATGGAGATTTAAAAAGGTGGGCAATTCAGGGTGTATTTCTAATAAATACAATCTTAACAGTCGAAGAGGGCAAGCCTTCTTCACATAAAGGCATTGGATGGGAAATTTTCACAGATGAAGTAATAAAAATAATCTCTAAAAATTTGAAAAACATTGTATTTATGCTTTGGGGCAATTTAGCAAGAAGTAAAAAAAAGCTAATTGACCCATCAAAGCATCTAATTCTTGAAACAAGTCATCCATCTCCATATTCAGTAAACAATGGGTTTTTAGGCTCAAACCATTTCATCAATACTTTAGATTATTTAAAAAAACACAATAAAAATAAAATAAACTTTCAATAAAATTGATAAATTTAATAATAGTTATGATTTAAAATTATTTTACGTAAAGAAAAAACTCTTTACGTAAACACTTCTATTTTCCTTTTAAATTTTTTTCTTCAACTTCATCAATATTAGTATCTGATTCATTATTCTCATTATCCCAAAAAGTTGAACTATTCTTATTTTCCGTCTTTATATCCTTCAAAAAGCTATTATCCGCTCTTCTAGTATTCATAAAAGATAACAAAACTACAAAAATAAAAAAGAATGCTATGAAAAATCCAGTGATTTTTACAGCAACACTTGAAGACTTTGCCCCAAAAATAGAAGAACTACCGCCCCCAAAAACACCGCCTATTCCATCACCCTGCTCATCTTGAATTAAAACTAAAAGGATAATAAAAATTGAAACAATAACAAAAATTACAAAAATACAAAATCTAACTAAATCCAAAACAAACCTCTTTGACTAACGAACGTTATTGATTATAGATAAAAAAGATTCAGCCTTCAAAGATGCTCCACCTATTAAAGCACCATCGATATTGGGCTCATTCATAAGCTCTTTTATATTGCTAGCATTAACAGAGCCTCCATACTGAATTATAATATTATCTGAAGCTGATTTTGAATAAAGCTTCATAATCTCAAGTCTAATTGCCTTATGAACTTCTTCTGCTTCCTCTTTAGTTGCAGTTTTACCCGTTCCAATTGCCCAAACAGGTTCATAAGCTAAAATTATTCTCTTAATATCTGACTCAGAAACACAATCTAACCCCTTTTTAACCTGACTCAAAACAACATCTAAAGTTTTTCCAGAATCTCTCTCATCAAGAGTTTCTCCAACACAAAGAATTAAATACTTAAAAGAATGCTTAAGCCCCGCACGAATCTTTTTATTTATTATTTCGTCTGTTTCTGCTAAATATAATCTACATTCAGAATGACCAAGTATAACATATTCTACTCCAAATTCTAAAAGCATTGAAGGCGAAATCTCGCTTGTTCTTGCTCCACTTTCCATATAAGACATGTTTTGAGCACCAAGAAGAATATTACTACCCTTAATACATTCTGAAACCTTAGACAAAGCCGTAAATGGAGGAGTTATCATTATTACAAAATCATCATTTAAAGTTTTAACTTCAGTTGCAATTTGTTTTGCAACAATAGAAGCTTCTGCACTTGTATAATGCATTTTCCAATTTCCCGCTAAAAAAGTTTTTCTCACTTTACTTCTCCAAAACCTTAATACCTGGTAAAATTTTTCCTTCAAGATACTCAAGTGACGCACCGCCACCTGTTGAAACATGTGTGATCTTATCAGATAAATTAAATTTATTAACAGCTGCGACAGAATCTCCGCCACCAACAACAGTTAAACCTGAGCAAGACGCCACCATTTCGGCAACCTTTGCAGTTCCTTTTGAAAATGAATCAAATTCAAATACACCAAGAGGGCCATTCCAAATTATAGTCTTGGCAGTTTTCACAACCTTTTCAATTTCTTTCAAAGTGTTAACTCCAATATCCATGCCAATCTTGTTTTCAGGAATATTTAAGGAATCAATATACTCAGGAGTAGAATTTTTATTAAAATCGTCCGCCACAATGTGGTCAAGTGGTAAAATTACTTTAACACCCAACTCTTTTGCTTTCCTTAAAAAAGAAGAAGCTGTATCAATATATTCGCTCTCTAAAAGAGATTTGCCTATAGAATATCCTTTGGAATATAAAAAAGTATATGCCATTCCACCGCCAATCACAACCACATTTGACTTTGATAAAAGTGATTCCAGCACTGCAATCTTTGAAGAAACCTTAGACCCACCAATAATCGAAACAAATGGTTTTTCGGGATTTTTTAATACTTCTCCAAGGAATTTATCTTCTTTTTCCATTAAAAATCCACCAACAGATGGCAAATAATCAGAAACCCCTACCGTTGAAGCATGCGCCCTATGAGCCGCACCAAAAGCATCACTTACAAAAACATCTCCATTCTCAGAAAGTTTTTTTGCAAAATTTTTATCGTTTTTCTCTTCTTCTGCATAAAACCTTACATTTTCAAGCAATACAACATCACCATCTTTCATTTGCAAAGTATTATTTACAATTTCGCTTCCAATGCAATCAGAAAACATCTTGACATCCTGGTTTAAAAGCTCTGACAATCTATTGGCAACAGGCTTAAGAGAATATTTAAGATTTTTCCTACCCTCTGGTCTACCCAAATGACTTACAAGTACAATTCTAGCTCCTCTTTCTTTTAGATACTCTATTGTGGGCAATGCGGCCTTAATTCTAGTATCGTCACTAATGCTCCCCTCTTTTAGGGGAACATTAAAATCACATCTTACTAAAACTCGCTTGCCCGCAAAGCTATTAAAGTCTTTTACTGTTTTTATTGACATTTTATTACCTTACAAGCTTTATATTTATTTTACCAATTTTTGAGCAAGATCAACCACTCTTGTAGAATACCCAAACTCATTATCATACCATGACAACACCTTTGCAAATCCATTTTCAAGAACCATTGTTTCAAGGCCATCAACAATAGAAGAATGAGAATTCCCCTTTATATCTGAAGATACAATTGGATCTTCTGTATACCCTAAAATACCTTTAAGTTCAGATGTTTCTGATGCCTTTTTGAGAACAGAATTAATCTCTTCTTTTGTAACATCTTTTTTCTTGAGTTGAACTGTAAGATCAACAATTGAACCTGTTGGTACAGGCACTCTCATTGAAGTCCCATTTAACTTTCCTTTAAGTTCAGGCAAAACAAGTCCAACTGCTTTTGCAGCACCAGTTGAAGTTGGGATAATAGAAAGTGCAGCAGCCCTTGCTCGTCTAAGATCAGAATGAGGAAGATCTAAAATTCTCTGATCATTAGTATAAGCATGAACGGTTGTCATAAGTCCTTGTTCAATTCCAAATGATTCATGAAGTACTTTTGCAAGAGGGGCCAAGCAATTAGTTGTGCATGAAGCATTTGACACAGCCTTTAAATCGGAATTAATATCGTGATCATTTACACCTAGAACTATTGTTTTAATCTCGTCCTTAGCAGGAACTGTTAAAATAACTTTCTTAGCCCCAGCATGATTCACATGATCAAGATACCCTCCTTTATCACTAGTTGCTGATGAAAAAACACCTGTTGATTCAATTACAACATCAATCCCAAGCTTTGCCCAAGGAAGATTTTTTGGATCTCTCTCAGCAATAATTTTTATTTCTTTTCCATCCACAACAATAGCGCCATCTCTTGACTCAACTTTTTTATTGTATACTCCAAAGGTTGAATCATACTTTAAAAGATGTGCAAGGGTTTTAGGATCTGTTAAATCATTTATTGCCACAATATCAATTCCTCTTTCAAAAGCAATCTTAAAAACATTTCTACCAATACGACCAAAACCATTAATAGCCAATTTCATACAAAAATCCTCCAATTTTTTTGATTTTATTCTTACTAGAATTATTAAATCATAAATTAATAATAAGTGTCAAACTATCTTTTTACAATCACAGTTGCTCCCTCTTGAATATAATCTTTTAAAAACGTAGAAGATTTTATAGCGCCTCTAGAAATATAATCACTTACATCCTCAATTAAAATCTCCCCCAAAATATCTGTTTTATTGTAAACAATAAAACTAGAATCTCTATTACCACTGTTTAAAGCGCCTTCTTTGAGAATCAAAAAAATATCACCCTTTACAACACCGTTTACTTGACCAAGATTAATAAGAGTATCATCATTTTTAATTTGAAGAATCTTTCCTTTTTTGGGCAAATAATCATAAAAATCTTTAGAAAGGGAATTTAAAGCATTGCTTAAATAATTAACACCACCCACATCATAAGAGAAAGAACCAACCTTAATCCCTGTTTTTCCTGAGAAAACATTTACTACCAAAGTAGCTGTATTTTTCAAAATATCTGCCTTAAAATCAAAAATTAAAAATAAATCCAAATTATTATTTCTTGAATAAGAAAATCCTTCGGAAAAATTATTAATCAGATAATCTTTATTTTTATTGTAATCAAAATTATAGTTAACTATTTCTATATTTAAATTACGCTCAAGCACCCTTTCAGCGTATCTTAATATCAAATCGTTTGCACCAAAAAACCTATTCTCACTTTGAGTAAAAATAGCCATTCTATAAACCATTCTGTCATCGTAAAGTTTATTAAAATCAGCAATACTTTTATATCCATATTTATAAAATAAAGACTTTCTAACATCAAAAGACACAACATCATAAAAATCCAAAATTCTAGAATCAGTAGAATTTCTCTGTTTTACTAAATAAAAAAGCTGCTCATAAGCCATAATATCTAAATTCATGAGCTTATATATTTTTGAAAGCAAAAACCTGGCACTATCATTATCAGGCCAAATATCAACAGCATTTTTTGTATTAAACAATGCTTTGTTTAAATTTAAAGATTTAAAAGCTTTAGATCCCTCATTTTCATAATGCTTAGAAATTTTAGTATTGGAATCATTTTTTAAAAAATTTCTAAAGTTAGATGCAAAAAAACTCTCCTCAAGAGCAATATTATAAAATTCTATATCTTTTTTAAGATTTTTAGCTCGCTCTAAATTTAAAATAGCCTTTTCAACATTCCCAAATTTCAAGTAAGAATAACCTAATAAATAATAAAGCTCATCGGACTCTTTATCAACTAAAATAGCTTTTTGCAATGCTTCTATTGCATCCTCATATTTAAATTCATGCAAATAAACAAGCGCAAGCAATCGATATGCATCGACAACCCCAAAATCTTTGTAAGAACTTTCAATTAAAGCTAAATAATTTAAAGCATACTTTTCAGCAAGTCCTAAATTATTAATGCTAATATAAAATTCGGCTACTCTTTTATGAAAATCTGGAAAAGATAAAAAATTTATTCTAACTTTATTTATCAAATGCCTAATCTTGTCATGCATTTCTAACCTTTGATAAATATCAATAAGATGCTCAAACGCACTATAATTATTTTGACTATAATCAAGAATAGATAAATAATAATTAGCAGCAGCTATGAATAATCCATTTTTTTCAAAAATTGAAGCAAGTCCAACCAAAGCATCAATATTGTTTCTCTGTTTAACTAAAACCTCAGAATAGATTTTTTTTGCTTGATCAATTTTATTATTTTTTAATAATATATTCGCATAAAGAATTTTATATTCCGTGTCTTCGTTAGACATTTTATAAGCTTTCTCTATGAAAAATTGTGCTTGAGTATATATCTTAAGAGAATAATAAATTGATGCAATAAATTTATAAGCTTCATAATAATTGGGATTAATTTTTATGGCCTCAACAAGCTCATCAATAGCATCATAATACCTTTTAGACAAATAATACTCATGGGCCTTTTGATAATGCCCTAATGCTGTAGTATCACTGCCTAACAGAACACCAAAATTAAAAAGGAATAACATTAAAAATCGATTAAATTTCATAAACCTTCCTTCTCGGAAATCTTTATTACCTTAATATTTCTTTGATGCATATTTTTAATCGAAAAAACCAAATTACCATATTCTACCTTTTCATTTTTCAAAGGAATCCTCCCAAAAAGATCATAAACGAAACCACCAAGAGTATCAAAATCCCCATTTGGTAAATTTAAATTAAGCTTTTCATTTAAATCCTCTATTAAAATTCTAGCATCACAAAGATAAGACCCATCATCAAGACGAACTATTTCATCAAGCTCATTGTCAAATTCATCCTGAATGTCGCCCACTATCTCTTCAAGAATATCTTCAAGAGTTACAAGCCCTGAAACTCCACCATACTCATCAACTACAATTGCAATGTGAACATGATTTTCTTGAAATTCTTTTAAAAGAGAGTCTGTTTTTTTGCTCTCAGGGACAAACATAACCTTTCGCATAATATCTTTTAAATCTATTTCGTAGAAATCTTTTTTACACATATGCAATAGTATGTCTCTTGTATGAATTATCCCAACAATATTGTCAATAGTACCGTGATACACGGGAAATCTTGAATGACTGCTAGATGTTACAACCTTTAAAAGTTCATCCTTACTCTTAGCATAATCAACAAATATAACCCCTATCCTAGGAATCATAATCTCTTTTACAATAGTCTCTTTAAGGGCATTGAAATTTTTTATCAAAGAAGTCTCAATACTCGACTTATCTTCAAGATCATTTTCAGGACTTCCTTTTTTCTTATTTTTGTTTTTAAAATTAAAAAATCCCAACATCTAAAATACCCTTTTATTTTTTCTTAAGATATTTTCTTGAAGAATCAACATACCTTCCTTTTGAAAATCATTAGTTTCATGTTTATATCCCATTAAATGTAAAATCCCATGAATAGTGACACGTTGAAGTTCTTCATAAATTTCAACATTAAACTCTTGAGCACTAAATTTTAAATATTCAAAAGATATTATAAGATCTCCTTGTATTTTATAATTTATACCATCAACCAAATCTTCGTTAACTTCATTATAATTAAAAGAAAGAACATCGGTTGGCTCGTTCTTGTTTCTAAATTTATTATTCAATTTTTGTATATAAACATTATCACAAAGAATAACCGAAAGTTCAAAATCACTAATAGAAAGGGTATTTAAAACAGATAAAATAAAATCATAAAAAATACTAAGATGTTCAAATTTAATATTTTCTACCAATAAATTCAAATCAGATTTGGACAAATTAACTATACCTTAGAAAAATCCATATATAACTTACAAACATACATTAATTGCTATAAATTAAATTATTTTATTTTGCAAACTAAAAACCAAAAAAATCCTTAATTATATTTTCAAAAGCATCTTCTTGCAAAAACCCAACAGAAACCTTTGGCTTGCCATCAATAGGAATAAAAAGAATAGTCGGAAGGCTTTTTACCCCAAGAACAGAAGCAATATCTTGCTCTTTGTCTGTATCTACTTTGTAAAAATCAATACTATTCTCGTACTTTTTGGAAAGTTTTTCAAAAATCGGAGAGAGCATTCTACATGGACCACACCAATCAGCATAAAAATCAATTATTGCGGGCCTCTCCCCTTTAAAACTCCACTCTTTATTATTTTTATAATCAAAAACTTTAACAACAAAATCTTCTTTGGTTAAAGAAATAGCCATATATTCTACATGCCCCCCTATCGACTTAAAATTATATCACAAATACAATATTAATAATAAGGAATTATAAGAAATGAATCTAATGTTAATAACTTTCAATGAATTTAAAACAGGAATTTCGCTCAATGACACTAGAGCAGAACATCTTGTTAAAATCTTAAAATTAAAAGATAACGACAAATTTAAATTTGGTATTCTTGGAGAAAAAAACATTTACCATTGCATTTATAAAAAAGATAAAAAATTATTTTTCAAGAAAATTTTTAAAATAGGAGAATCTAATAAACTTAAAAAAATAAATGTACTAATTGGGATGATAAGGCCAATTGTTGCTAAGAGAATAATAAAAGAACTTGCTAGCATTGGAATATACGAAATAATTTTTTTTAACACTGAGCTTACTGAAAAATCATATTTAAATTCTAAAATCTTTAAAAACAATGATTACGAAAAACATTTAATAGCTGGAGCAATGCAAGGAGGAATAACATACTTCCCAAAAATAAAAATTATGGGGAATTTAAAAGACAGCCTTAAATATATTAAACAAAAAAATTTTGAAATAAAAATATTGCTTGAAAAAAATAGCAAAAAAAATTTAATTGACATAGAACAAACAAACAATGCAACCATTATTGTGGGACCTGAGAGAGGGTTTACAGAGAAAGAAAAACAATTAATAACACAATATAATTTTTCCTCTTATAGTATATCCCCAAACATCCTAAGAACAGAAACAGCTATAATTGCTGCATCTATTATTACTGCATCGAAACTAATTAATATATGATTTAATGTTAGAATTTGTTTATTATTTAAAATCAATCCATTTAAACATAATCAATTTACAACTGTTTTATTGATAAGCTTATCATAAATATAAAGTTCGATCGTAGAGCCTTTGTAAACCTCATAGGGCAATTTAATCAACCCTCCTTTTGACTTAAAGGAATAAATCAAAGAATTTTCACCATCCAAACTTTTTAGCCTAACAGATATATCAACATAAGATGGATGTTGCCTTAATTTATAAGTCAAAATCCCAAAAATAATTTTATTGTCAAGCTTAGGCTTTGCAATAGTAATTAAAATTTTATCTGATTCATTTATTTTAGTTCCAGGTGGAATAGACTGAAAAACAATATTTCCAAAGTCGCCTGTATTTGCCAAATTAATATCAAAGCTAATGTTATCATTCAAAAGAGAAGCAATCGCATCTTTATAATAAATTCCAATATAATTTTTAACATGCTTATCTAAACGATCTTTACCCTTACTAATTAAAAATTGTAGATCTGTTAAACTTGATATTTGAGTACCTGGTGATGGATTTTGACGAATTATTATACCTCTTGGTAATTCACTCTCAACCTCAAGAGGTTCAACAATATGGTAAAGTAATTTAGAATTATCAAAAGAATTAGCCTTTAAATTAATGATAACATCATCAATGTTTTTCCCAATAAAACTATCGACTCTGTTTATTATAGCCCCTTTGCTAATAAAAATTATAACCTTATTGCCATGCCTTAAGACGGTTCCTGGTTTTGGACCCTGCTCTATAACTTTTCCTTTGTCAAGAGCACTTGAAGAAAATTTAAATTCAATGTGGGGAATCAATTCTTTTCTCTGTAATTCAATAATAGCATCTTCAATAGTAAGAGAATAAAGATTTGGAACAACTACAATCTCCTTATTTTCTAAAACCATAAAGAAAATTGCAAAAGAAACAATTAAAGATCCAAAAATAACCAAAAGCAATGCCTTGATTGTAGCTTTGGGCAAAATTAACATTTCATCATTACAATTTTTATCACTTTGAATTAGATCTAATTTATTTTTAAACAATTGATCTTCATTAGAAAATTTATTTTCTAGATTGTCATTATTATTAAAACTAATATACCCCTCCTATTGAAGAAAACACTTGTCCTATTAGCTGTCTGCTCCCATTATAAAAAGACTTATAATCTAAAACCCTTCTTCCGGGCCTTTGAACTTCTAAAAGCAAAAGAATCCCTTCTCCGGTATTAACAAATAATCCTTTTTCAGAATCAAAATCAACAATTTCTCCTACTTTTTTCTCTTTATATAAATCTATTTTCAAAAAATCAGCACGATGAAAAATAATATCGCCATAATCAAGCCTAGCTCTTGCAAGTGGCCAAGGATTGCATGCATTAATTCTGTTTTTAATCTCAAATGCACTTAAATTAAAATCTACAAATCCCGATTCTTTTTTAAAAAAAGAACAAAAAGTGGCTTCACTCGATTTTTGAGGAATTCCCAAAAACCCCTTGCCAATTTTTTCCAAAGCTTCTAAAACAAGGTTTGGACTAAGACTTGATACAAGTTTTGAAATATCATAACTTGTATCACAAGATTTTATTTTAAAATTTTTCTGCACTAAAATATTTCCACTATCCATTTTCAAAGCCATATTCTGAATAGTAATACCGCTAACACAATCGCCATTTAAAATTGCAGATTGAATAGGAGAAACACCTCTATATTTGGGCAAAAGAGAAGGATGAACATTGATACATCCTTTTGGGAAAATATCTAAAAATTCTTTTTTAAAGATCTTGCCATAAGAAAAAACTAACATTAAATCCGGATTCAAATCCCTAATTAAATTTAATATATTATCATCAAGAATCAAGGGATCAAAAACTTTAATATTCTTAGCAATAGCTTCTAACTTTATTACATTTTGACTTAACTTTTGTCCTCTACCTTTAGGTTTATCGGGCAAGGTCAAAACTCCCACCACTTCATAATGCTTTACAATCTCCTTGAAAACCTCTAAAGCAATAGAAGAAGAACTTACAAAAAATATTTTCATTTTGCCTTAAGACCTCTTTCTCTCATATAAGGCTTTAATAATTTATTTTTTATCCTTTCTTCGTAATAATCAATAAAAAGAACTCCATTCAAATGATCCATTTCATGCTGAATAATTCTTGCCAAAAAATCAGAATTTTCTATAGTAAAAGATTTTTCATTCTCGTCATAAAAATTTATCACAATACCCTTAGGCCTCATTAAATCATAATAAACTCCCGGTATACTTAAACACCCTTCTTTGTAAGAATTAAGCTCATAAGAAGTTTCTGTGATTACAGGATTAATAAAAACCAAAGGCTTTGCCATTTTATTCTCTCTAACTACGAAAATCGACAAATCAAGGCCTACTTGGGGAGCAGCCAGTCCAACTCCACCACTAATATCCATCAATTCTATCATCTTTTTTGCATAATCTCTAATTTTATTATCAATATTATCGATTTGTTTTGTCTTAACGCGAAGTAAATCATTAGGATAAAATACCATTTCCATAAAAGCTCATTCCCCCTTCAAACAAAAAACACTTATTTTATTTTTCCAAAAAGCTTCCACTCCTCATTTCCCAATAACGAAAAATAGATATTGCCAACCCTGGACTTAGGAATAGCATAAAGCTTGTTCTCATCAATATCTTTAAAAACTAAAAATTCTTTAAGTTCTGTATCAAAAAGAATAAGCTTTCTGTCTTTACCATAAGACTTTAATCGCCAATCACCTTTTAATGTTTTATAAAAAAAGATCTTCTCATCAAGAGTATTAATTTCATAATTTCTTTGCTTTTTTAAAACACTTGTTGATTTTATAGCCCCCATAACATAGCTTAAAAAATCTTTATCAAATTGAATGTTGTTTAAAACAGTTCCCACATAAGCTGCCTTTATTTGCTCATTATTAGAATCCACAAAAAAAACAGTTGGACTTTTTTGCAGATTAATTTTATTAAAAATTTCATTATCCTTATCAATAACTAAAAAAACATTTTTTTTAGATACCGTATGAATAATTTCATCATTTTTAAAAGAATTTAAAAAATCTTTTATTAAATTTTCTTTAATATCTCTGCCAACCAAAATTAAAACATTTTTACCCAATTTTTGGGCTTTTTTAATTGCGATCTCATAAGAACTCTCAAAAATAATATCTTGCGACAAAGAAAACAAGTCTGAAAATCCTTGATTTAAAATTATTAAAAATGCAATTATAAATCTCATATTTTACTTGTCAGCTTTGCTAAAAATTCCAACTCTCCTTCATCATCAAAATGCTCTTTTAAAGCTAAAAACACATATTCATGATAATTATTAACATAATTTAACTCGTCTTCTGAGAGCATCTCTTTTACTATCAATTCTTTTTCAAAAGGAACAAGAGTTAAATTCTCAAACTCTAAAAAAGATCCAAAATCATTTGTAAAAGCTTGCCTTACAAAAACTAAATTTTCAATCCTTATCCCATGGCTAAATGTTCGATAAAGACCAGGCTCAATTGAAACCACCTCAGATCCTTTAAAAAGATAACTGGAATTGGGACTAATCGAAACTGGAAGCTCATGAACATTAAGAAAAAACCCAACACCGTGCCCAGTGCCATGAATAAAATTCAACCCATTTTTTAAAAGCGGCAATCTACAAATTCCATCAAGAAAAGCCCCTGAAGATCCATATGGAAACTTTAAAGAAGCAAGACTAATGAAAGCCTTAAGAACCAAAGTATAGTCACGCTTTTCTTCACTAGAAGCACTCCCTATTAGAAAAACTCTTGTAACATCCGTCGTACCAAGTCCAAAATACGAGCCTCCAGAATCAATCAAAAGAAGGCCCTTGGTATTTATTTTTTTGCCTTTTTTGGGCTTATAATGCGGAAGAGCTCCGTTCTCTTTAAAACCAACTATTGAATCAAAACTAGAACTAAAAAATTCTTTATTCAACTCCCTAAAATGCAAAAGCATATCAGCAATGTCTATTTCATCCAATTCAGCCAATTCAACCTTACTCAGACTTTTAAACTTACATAAAAATTTAATCAAACCAATAGCATCAATAACATGCGCTTCTTTCATCTTAAGAATTTCATAATCGGTTTTTATGGCCTTAAGATTGCCTATAATGCTCTCTCCAAAAATGATATTAGTCTCACCAAGAACTTTTAAAACCTTGACATTAGTATAAAATGAAACAAAAAATTTACCTTCATGCTTTATCCGATCCAGAAAACAGTAAAAATCACTATAGGGCTCTATTTCAAAATTCTCCATTTCAAGTGTTTCTTTAACACCCAAATCAAGTTTTTTTGTATCAATAAAAAGAACGTTTTTTCGATCTTTATTCCTAGATATTAAAAGAAACGAATAAAACAATGCTGACTTTTTAACATCTGACCCTCTTAAATTCAATATCCAAGCAATCTCATCAAGAGCAGTAATAACATAAAAATCTGCCAAATTCTTTTCTAAGAAAAAACAAATAGACTTAATTTTTTCAACTCTTTTATTATTTTTTTCAACATCAATTAATTCAACTATATGACTAAACTCAATCTGAGGTCTGGATTTCCAAATTAAATCAATTAGATCTTGATTTAAAACCTTGATATGTGTATTTTTACATTTTTCACACAACTCTTGATAAAACTTTATGCTAATCTCATCAGAGTAAATTCCAAGCTTTAATCCTTGTAAATTTAAATTTATATACGTAAAAACATCAGGAGATCCTTTTACTCCAAGCTTTATTAATGAAACTTCAGTTCCCTTAAGTTCTTGATCGGCCTGCAAAAAGTACCTACCGTCCGTGAAAAGAACAGCTTGGGATAATGTTACAATTACCGTACCAAAACTACCAGAAAAGCCTGTAATAAACTTGCGAGTACTATACCTTTCATGGGAATATTCACTAAAATGAGGGTCATATCCTGCTACCAAATAAGCATCAACCCCATTTTCCTTCATATGCTCTCTAAGCAAATCCAATCTTTTATTAATATCCAAAAAAATCCCCTTTATAAAACCCTATTAATACAATTATACCAAATAATTATCAATTTAAAAAAAAAAAATTATTTGATATAATTTAGCTTGAAATTTACTCCTAAAGGATAAAATATGAAAAATATTAAAGCGGTTGCCTCTGATCTTGATGGCACTCTTTTGCTATCAAAAAGCTATATTGGAGCCTTTACAGAACTTGTAATTAAAAAATTAACAAAAGAAAAAAAGAAATTCATAATAGCAACAGGAAGAAGCAAAAATGAAATCATTCAAATTACAAAAAACACAGATCAACTGCAAGTTACATTTTTCATTACATTAAACGGAGCAAAAGTTTACAACCAAGATTGGAGATTAATAAAAAGTCATAATTTATCTCCTGAAGTAGTAAAGAAGATTTTAAGTTTAAGAGATGAGAAGTTTAGCCACATACCTCATTTTTTACATAAAGCAGATCAATACGACGACCAATTAAATATTGACATCAAGACTCAAATTGCAATTGATCAATTCCAAAAATTTAAAAAAGAATCTAATGTCTTTAGACATGAAATAATTAGTCCAATTAATAAAATTCAAGAAATTAAAGACTTTAGCGAGCTTGAAAATTTTGAAAATGTTGCAAAAATAATATTAGCTGGCAGAGAAGAGAGCCTAATAGAATATGAAGCAATGATTTTAGATAAATACAAAGGAGAAATAAATGCATACCTTTCTACTCCAAATTCATTAGAAATTGTAGACCATAAAGTTTCAAAAGGAAAGGCATTAAAAGAAGTTCTTAAAACTATTAATATTGATTTAAGCGAAACCATAGCTTTTGGTGATGGATTTAATGATACTGATATGCTAGAAAATGTAAAAAAGGGATTACTAATGGGAAATGCAAATTATAGATTAAAAGCAATGCTACCTTACTTAGAAGTAATAGGCACAAATGATGAAGAAGCTGTTGCAAATTACATTAATGAGAATGTTTTAGAAAACCCATTCAGGAGGAATAATAAATGGAAAAAGATTTAATAAAATATGCAGAACTTATAATTTTAAAAGGAATTAATTTACAAAAAAATCAATGTGTTTTAATTCAAGGTTCAATCGAAAATTACAATTTTTTGAAAATATTAGCAAAAAAAGCTTATGAATATGGAGCTAAGTATGTCAAGCTAAATATTAAAGATATTGATATTTTAAAATCAAGATTAAAATTTTCACAAGAGAAAAGCTTGGAATTTATTCCAAATGCCGAAAAAAGCTTTTTAGATGAAATGGTTCAAGATAAATGGGCAAGAATAAACGTCGATGATACAGAAAATTTTGAAGACTTGAAAGATAGCATAGGTCAAAAAATGTCAATTTATCAAAAAGCATTAAATCTGGCAAGTAAAACCTTATCACAAGCGATAATGAGCAACGAAATAGCTTGGTGCGTTGTTTGTTCACCAGGTCCAAAATGGGCTTCTAAAGTTTTAAATAAAAAAGATGGAAATAAAACTTTAGAAGAATTTTTTAAAATACAAAAGAGAATATTGTTACTTGATAGAGAAAATCCAATAAAAGAATGGGAATCCCATGGAAAAAAACTTCACAAAAGATGTGAAATATTAAATGAACTTAACCTAGAAAAAGTAATTTTTAAAAACGAAAAAACAAACTTGGAAGTATATCTACTTGAAACTTCTCTATGGACAGGTGGAAGCGAAAAAGTCAAAGGAACAGAAATAGAATTCAATGCCAATATGCCAACAGAAGAGGTTTTTACAACTCCAAACTATAAAAAAACAAAAGGCATTGTATATGCTACCCGCCCTGTCATGGTGCTTGGCACCCTAATATCTGGAATATGGTTAAAATTTGAAAATGGAAAAGTCGTTGATTTTGGATGCAATGATGAGAAACAAAAAGAAATATTAAAATCACACATCGAAACCGACATTCAAGCAAAATATATAGGAGAAGTAGCACTAGTTGACAGCAGCTCCCCTATTTATCAAAGCAATCTTATTTTTTACAGCACATTATACGATGAGAATGCAAGTTGCCACATAGCACTCGGCGCTGCATACCCATCTTGTTTAAGCAATGAAGAAGATTTAAAAACCGACACTGATAAACTAGCTTACGGATGTAACGTTTCATTAATACATACAGATTTAATGATTGGAAGCGATGACTTGGACGTTATTGGTGTAGATAAAAATGGAAAAGAGTACACAATAATAAAAGCTGGTAAATTCGCAATATAAAGGGGGATTTAATAATGATAAGGGCATTGCTTACCAACGATCTTTTTTTATCTTGTCTTGTATCAGGAATTTCTGCGCAAGTAATTAAATATAGCATCCAAACCGTAAAAACAAGAAAGTTAAAACTAACTCCAACGCATCTTTTAAAAAAGATTTTTCTAGAAACAGGGGGCATGCCAAGCAGTCATTCATCAACAGTCACCGCTCTTGCAACCTCAATTGCACTAACTGAAGGAATAGGTACAAATTTTATAATAGCTCTTGCCTTTGCCCTTATTACAATAAGAGATTCTTTCGGCGTAAGATATATGTCTGGGGTTCAGGCAGAATATTTAAATGCATTATCAGAAAAATTAAAAAAAGAAATAAAAATTGACACAACAAAAATAAAAGTGGTCAAAGGACACAAAAAAAAAGAGGTTCTAACGGGCATAATAATAGGAATAGTCTCTGCATATATTGTATGTTATTTATAGCATAGGAAAAAAATAAATGGTACGTTTTTTAAGTTTTTTATGTTTAATTACAACAATGCCACTTATCAATTCCTGCGATATAGCTCAATTTGGAGATTACAACCCATTATACTTTACAACTGAAGCTGATCTAAAAACTGCTAATGAATATATAAATTCACTAGGGTTCAAAACAATTTCAGAATACACAACAAAAATTGACATTTTGGACTTTCCCGAAAATAAAAAAATCATAATAAATGAAATAAACAAACTTAATAATCTTGATCTAAGAAAAAATATATTTTTAAAAAAACTCCCCAATCTTTTCAATGTAGAAGATAAAAAACTTCTTTATGTTGAAAACAGGTTCAAAACTGTAAATTTTAAACAACTAAAAAAAGATCTCAATATTAATGTCGATATGCATTCTCTTGACTACAAAATAAAAATCAATTTCATTTTAAGCATAATATTTTTAATCATAATAATTTTATTAATTTTTTTAGACCCAACAAACTCTATATTTACTTTAATTTTTTTATTAATTTCATCTCTTACTTTTATAATAAGCAAAGAAATAATGTATTTTTATCCATTTACAGTTCTCTCCTATTTGTTATATTTAATAATCAATAATTTTAACAAAAATTACAATAAAATATATTTAAAAGAAATAAATTTTTTAACACTAATAACAAAAATAAAACACTTATTATTTTTGTTTATATTTACAACCTTATATTTCATTATAATCACAACATTTTTTACTACAAATATTGACCCCACTTTCATTGCATTTGTTGCAATGCCGGCCCTTTGCATTTTCCTAATTTTCAGCTGGATTAAAACAGAAAGCAATTTTAAAGATACATTTTTATTCCCGATCGAAATTAAAGAGAAAAAAAAAGACGAAAAAAAAGCTTTAAAATCAAAAATAGCAATACATCTGCTACTATTTATACTCTCATTAATGCCATTCACTTATTCAAGTTACATGCTAAACTCTTATAAAAACATCAACTACCTTTACAGTAAAAAATTAAATCATTTTGATTATTTAAATCCTAACAATATATACATAATGCTAGGATATAATAAAGACATACCTAATATTGTGGGGTATGTCTCCCATATTATTTATCAAAACGAACTAAAATACAATATTACCGCTAAATATGGAAAAATTCCTAAAAATATAAAAGAAAATTACTTTGATATCAAAAACGACAAGATAGAAATTAATCCTAAAACTGTTTACGAAGTAGACAAATCATTTATTGATGAAACTCTTAAAAAAGATCTTGCAAACCTGTTCTTAAAAAATAAAAACCCAATCTTAATATATAAAGAAAACAAAAATAATATCAACATAGATAAAAAAAATTCCAAAATGCTCTTCTTATTCTCTTTACCTTTATTTGTGTTGCTATTCCTATTTAAAGCAATAAGATTTACAATTCTTTTAAACATAAATGAAAAAACCTATAAAAAATATATTCAAGGATAAATAGCTAATGCTAAACTTAGAAAAAGTAAAAACAATTTTCAAAAAATATAATAAATACAAGATAAACATTGACGAGATTCAAATACCTGAGTATGCCCTAATACCCCTTGAAACAGAAAATTCAAAATCCATAATATATATAATTGAAAAACAAAAAATAGAAGAAAATCAAATTTTATCGAAAAATTCAAACATAGAACTATACACATACTCTCCAATATCTGGAATAGTAGAAAAAATATACACAGCCAACTTTCCAGATGGAAAAAAATTAAAATCAGCACTAATCAAATTTCAAGGAAAAATAAAAACTGAAAAAACCCCAATAGAAGATGAAATCTCAAGAGAAAAAACCCTGGCAAAATTAATTCAACTGGGAATTCCTTGGTTTAACGAAAATTCCTTATTTCAATTCATAAATAAATGTAAAAAAATAGACAAAATGATTTTATTAACAAACGGAAAAGATGTATTTACAAATATTTCAGAAGCACTGATGGCAGAAAAATTAGAAGATATTCTTTCAGGATTCCAAATAATCGACAAAATATTTAAATTCAAAGAAATAACAATAATATCAAATAAAGATAAACTTAAAAAAGAATTAGAAAATTTGAGTATTTTTAAAAACAGAAAAATAAAAATTAAATCTTTAGAAAATGAATATCCTTATACAAATCATGAAATGATAATGCACTTTTTATACAACAACAATAACACAAAAGATGATATAAACCCCCACAACAATATTTTATTAGCAAATATTGAAGATCTTTATAACACAAATCTTGTTATAAAAAACAACAATCCTTATAAAGAAAAATTTGTAGCTATAAATGGAAATAAAAAAATAAAAAGTAGAATACTGAAAGTAAAAATTGGAACTTCTTTTAGCCAAATAATAAATGAAAAAATTGATACAAAAAAATATGAATTTTTTTTAAACAACCCAGCCAACAACATAAAAATTGAAACATTAAACATACCAATAACAAGAGATATTTATAGCCTCACCATATTAAAAAAGAAATCAATATATGACAAAATTAGAGCATTGTTTATATCCAGTTTTTCCCCATTGCAAATGGAAAATATTATTTTTTCATATTTAAAGAATGAAAAAAAAGATGATAACAGTAAATTAAAAATATTTAAATATACAGACAAAGAAGTAGAAGAAGAAATACATAAAGTTCAAAAAGAAATTAAAGGCAAAATTCTAAATGAAAGCCTAATAAATGGGGTAATATATACTGAAAACAATTTAAAAGATATATACTTTATTATCATACTATCATTATTGCCTAGTCTAATATTTTCTTTCCTAAATAACACCAAATTCATGATAGACACTTTGCTGTTAATATTTATTAGTGTGGCAATCTATATGCCAATAATGCTAAAAATTAATTACAAATGTTTGTCTTTTTTCGTTTACAGTGCCTTAATGATAAGTATTATATTGCCTTTAAATTTAGAAATTACACTAAAAATAACCTCCTTGCTATTTACTTTTTTAGTATTCTTTTACTTTTTCAGGTTATCAACATTTTTAGCAAATCCTATATTAATTTCTTTTATGTTTTTTGTATTAAATTTTCCAGCAAGTTTTAAACAAACCTATCAAGAATCGCTTAAAAACTCAACATCAATAATTCCAACCTGGAGTAAAATAATTGACACAAATCCAGACATAAAAAATTTAAAAAGTTTGAATACCCTAACAAGATATGAAAACAAAAAAATCGATGCAATTGAAAACTTTGTAAATAAAAAAATTTTTTCCGTTTTCAATATAATTGTCACAAGATTTCATATTGAAAGTCTTTTAGGAGTTAATAATGAAAAAAAATTATCTCCAATCTTGCTTTATTTTGGACTCTTATTAATAATTGGCAAATATATAATTAACAAATTAATACCATTGTCATTTTATATAAGTTTAATGACAATCTCATACATAATGCATAATATGGGAGCCTTAAGTCACATCAGCTCAGATATGTTAACATTACTTATTTCTCCAATACCAATGCTCCTAATTTTTACAATTGCAACAGAAGTACAAATAACACCACATTTCAAATTTGAGCAAATACTCTACGGAACACTATTGGCATTTATATACTTTTTAACATTAAGCTATATTCCTTTTGAAACTTTATCGGTTATAATATCTATTTTTATTTTACAAGCAAGCTCAAACTTAATAAAAAAATACAGTTTAACCTTTAAAATTAAAAAAATAATACATTTTTGGAAAACAAATAAAGAAAAAGCACTTAAAACCCCTTTTAAAAATGAAAAGGATATAATAAAACTATGATTAATAATTTGATTACATGCTTGATTATTAACAACTTAACTTTAATACACTTTGTTGGATTTGAGGACATAAAAATAAAAAATAATGTAATCTTAATTAAAAAATATGTCCTAATAACAATTACCTCCTTATTAATATATTCAATATCATTTTATTTTTATAAACTGCTTGCAAAGAACAATTTATTATTCTTAATGCCAATTTTTTATGTAATTTTAATTTACATGTTGATATTATTATTTAAAGTAATAAATGATATATTTATTGTTTACAACAGAAAATCAAATTATTCAAACGATTTTATGCTTTCAAATAGCAGCTTAATTGCAATAACATTTTTTGCGCTTGATAAGAACAACGGATTTTTTGAAGGATTAGAAATACTTATTCTGTCTGCACTTGGCATACTAGTAGCTTTAATATTAATAACATCGATAAAAAAAAACTTTGATAAAAACCCTAAAATCAATATATTAGAAAACGAACCAATATATTTTTTTATAATGTTTATTTTATCTTTAATTCCAAATATAATTATATTAATATACAATCAATAATAGCGAGAAATAAAAATGAAAGAAAAAATAAATACATTGTTTAAACAAGCCGAAGACATTTGGAGGAAACTTTGACAAAAAAGAAATTCAAGCTAAAATCGAAAAATATGAGAAAGAAATAAACCAGAAAAATTTTTGGAATGACCCTAAAAGAGCCCAAGAAGTTATTAAAGCTCAAAGTATCTTAAAAAACAAAATTGATCCATGGGTAGGGCTAATCAACAAAATCAAAGACTTAAGCGATCTGTGTGAGATTATTGAAAATGAAAAAGATATTAGTAGCTTGGAAATCGAATTTAATGTACTTGAAAAACAGTACAAAGATTTACTCACAATTTCTTACTTTAAAGAAGAACTTGACGCAAATGACGCTTTTTTAACTATTCATTCTGGTGCTGGAGGCACTGAAGCATGTGACTGGGTTGCAATGCTTTACAGAATGTATTCAAGATATGCTGAGAGAAAAAAATACAAAACAGAACTTATTGATTTGCTTGAAGCAGAAGGTGGAATCAAATCTGTTACAATAGAAATCAAAGGTGAATATGCTTATGGACTGTTAAAAAGTGAGGTCGGGATACATCGTCTTATAAGAATTTCTCCGTTTGATGCTGCTAAAAAAAGACATACCTCTTTTGCATCGGTATTTATTGACCCTGTTATTGATGAAAAAATAGAAATAATAATCAAACCAGAAGATATAAGAATTGATACATACAGAGCATCGGGAGCCGGAGGACAACATGTCAACAAAACATCTTCTGCTGTAAGAATAACTCACATTGAAACAGGAATAGTCACTCAATCCCAAAGCGACCGAAGTCAACACAAAAACAAAGATATGGCAATGAAAGTTTTAAAATCAAGACTTTACGAATACTATAAGAATAAAGAAGATGAAAAAAACAAATCCAAGCAAGACACAAAAAAAGAAATTTCTTGGGGCAACCAAATAAGATCTTACGTATTTCAGCCTTACAATTTGGTAAAAGATCATAGAACAAAATTTGAAAATTCAAACATCACTTCGGTTATGGACGGCAATATAGATAATTTCATAGAAGAGTATTTAAAATGGAAAAGCTTAAACTAACACTAGTAATACCGTTACTAATTTTTACAATATACAAAATACATTCTCAAGGTAATATCGAATACAACTTTTCTTATATCATTAATACAAAAAAAGAAAATATTGACCTTAAAAAAGGCATTGAAAAACAATTGGACAAAATCTATGACAAAATAACAGAACATATCGTAGACAATGATGACAAGAATATCATTGAAGATATTTATATAAATCAAGATATAATAAAAACAGAAATTGAAATTAGCAAATTAAAAAACGAAATGGATAAAAAAAAACTGCAAAACATAATAACCGCAAAAGAAAAACATGACACAAAAACCAAAATTGATGAGCTTAAAAAAAATATTGAAAACATTAACAGCAAAAAAAAAAGATTTGCAGAATATCTTAACAATCTAAACAAACTAAAAGTAAAACATAAAAAAATCAAAGAACAAACAAATATCTCAAATTTCAATAAAGAATTTTTCATAAGAGAAGAATTATTTTTTATTAACTATATTGACCTGAAAAAAATAGAAAATTATTATTTACTAGAAATTAGCAACATCACTCCTGAAAAAATTGAGAGCAAAAAAGAAGTATTTAAAACATCATCTTCTGTTAATGAAATTGCAGATACAATCACAAAACACAGTTTCAAAGAAATATTAGGCAGAGAATTTTTAAAAATCAACATTAACGTTAAAAACAACCCCGATGCAAAAATCTATATCAATGAAAAATTTGTTTCAAAAGGAATCTATTACGATAATATTTTTGACATTTCAAAAATCCCAAACAAAGAAATTGAAATACAAATCACAAGTACAAATTTCGAAAACTACTCTATTAAAAAAAAGGTAAAAAATGCAGATTCAATAATATTAAATATTAACCTAAAAAGAACAATCTCTAAAAAAGTAGAGATTACAAGCAATGTAAAATCTAAGGTTTTTAAAAAAGGCATATTTATGGGAGAAACCCCAATTGAAATTGAAAAACCAGAAAATCAAGACATCATTTTGCTTAAATCTGAAGGATATAAAGATAAATTCAAGCTAATAAATAAAGAAGAAGATCAAGTAAATATAGAAATGATAAAAACTAGTAAAAATAGACTTAGCAATACAAGAGATAAATTTTATATTAATCTGGCTGTTTTTACATTAAGCACAATAGGAACCATTTTTGCAGGAACATTACTTAACAATTCCGAAGCACTTTACAAAATAACTGGCAATCACTTTATCAACAAAAATTTAACAGCTGGGGATGTTTATATGGCAAAAGCAGAACAAATGACTGCAACATTTCTATTTGGAGCAGGCATCACTTTAACTATTGGCAGCTTTATTTCATTAATAACTCATTTAGTAGAATATATTAAAGAAGCAAATCTAGGAGAATAGATTTAACAATTAAAAACAAAATAGGAGAACAAACTTTTGGGCATTTTTAAAAAAATAAAAAATTTATTTAAAAACAAAGAACAAGAAAATGTTATTGAAAACTTAGAAGACATTTTATTAGAATCAGACATTAATAATGAAATTGTAATAGAAATAATAAACAAATTAACAAAAGAAAAAAATAAAAACGAAAAAACTATTATTGAAAAACTAAAAGAACTTTTAAGTGATTATATCAACACAAAAAAATTTACTCTAGAAAATAATAAATTAAACATTTTGTTAATAGTTGGTATAAATGGAATTGGAAAAACATCAAGCATAGCAAAACTTGCAAATAAATTAAAAAATGAAGGTAAAAATATATTAATATCAGCTGCTGATACATTTAGAGCAGCCGCAATTGAACAAATGAAAATTTATGGCGAACAAATCGGAATCAGAATAATATCTCAAAACCAAGGAAGCGATCCATCAGCTGTAATATTCGACAGCATCTCAAGCGCTAAACTTAAAAATTACGATGCATTAATTATTGATACAGCCGGAAGATTACAAAATAAAGAAAATTTAATAAAAGAGCTTCAAAAAATAAACAATGTAATATTAAAGCAAATAAAAAACACCAATATAAACTATCAAAAAATACTTGTAATCGATTCTACTATTGGGAAAAATACAAATAGCCAAGCAGAAATTTTTAATAAAGCAATAGAAATAGACGGAATAATAATCACAAAACTTGATTCATCCTCCCGAGCAGGTGCAATAATAAATATTTCAAAAATTCTTAAAAAACCTATATACTTTACTACATTTGGAGAAAAACTAGAAGACATTAAAGAATTTGATATCAATGAATATCTTAATAAATTGCTATGAAAAAAAACCAATTAATACTTCTTCTATTTATACCACAAATTATTTATGCAAAAAGCTATTTTGCATCCGATGTATTTTTCAATAAATACCAAAAATTAAACGAAAAACCAAAAACGGGATTTTACATTGAATATTATTTTATTGATGATATTGAAAAACTCTACTTATATAAAGAAAATAATTTAATAAAATACAAGACAATTCAAATCATAGAAAACACAAGAAAAATCACATATTATGATACAAAAGATACAAAAAGAAAAGAAGAAATTTACGACAATTTAAATAATAAAATACAAGAAATTGAATATGGCAACAAAGGAAAAATTCTTGAAACAGTAAATTACTATTATGAAAACGGCAACTTAATATCCAAAAATTTAAAAACCAAAAACCAAAAACCAAAATCAATCTATTATTCTAAAGATGAAAATGGCAAATTACTAAAAATAACAGGATCGGATTTTCAAATTTGGAACTATGGAATTAATGGCGACATAAAATCTACATATTTTGACATCAAAAAATCAACAACAAAAGTGATAAAATATGACGACAAAAAAAGAAGTTTAGACAGCGCAATAATTGTTAATAATAAAATAAAATCTAAAGAAAAAAACCAATATTTAGATGAACAAAAAACAGTAAATATTTTTGAAGAAGAAAATTCAAAAATTATATCTACCTATCAAGGAAACAACCTAATTAAAGAAGAGATATATAAAAATAATGAACTTATAAAAATAAATGATTTTCAATACAACTCATCTGATATGATGATTCTTCAAAGCACTAAAGAAAAGGATAAAGACCAATACACCAATACTAAAATTGAATATGAATATAACCAAGACAACCAATTAAAAAGCAAAAAAATTTATGAAAACGATACAATTTATCTAAAAACCGAATACCACAATGATAATGAATATGAAGAAGAAATTTACTACAATAAAACCCCCGCTCTTAGAGTAAAACACAAAAATGGAAAAGTCACCGAAGAAAAACCAATAGGAACAAATTAAATGGGTATAAGAAATTTTTTGCTTAAAAGATTAATACTGGAAGAAAAAAATAGCCTGGCTCTCACAATTGTAATAATATTAAGTATTGCTTTAGGTGAAATAATAATTATCCTAACAATATCAATCATGAATGGTTTTCAAAACGATTTTTTCCTTAGCATTACAAATGTAGAAAGTGGAAATTTAAAAATAGAAAATGAACTTACTCAAGAAGAACTCAAGAAAATTAAAAAGATTGAGGGAATAAACCATATAAATAAAATGTACGAAACACAAGGTATTGGAATTCAAAATTATTATTATCCAACTATTTTGAATATCATTGCAATTGATATTCAAGATCTTAAAAAAGACCAAAATTTTATTTCATTTACAGGCCTTGAAAAAGCTGAATTGGATCTTAAAGACAATGAAATCATTATTGGAAATATACTCTCTTACAATTTCAACTTATTCGAAAATGACGACTTAGGATTAATAATCATTGATGAAATAAAAAACTTTATATCATTAGAAAATGATATAAAAAACTTTAAAATAAAATCAATTTTCAAAAGTAATTATGCAAAAATAAATGAAACTTTAATTTTTATGAATATAGACTATTTTATTAAAAATAAAGTTTTACGTAATTCTAGCATTAATTACCAAATAAAAACAACTAATTTAAATCCAAGCAATAAATTAATTGAAAAAATCAAAGCTATTAATCCAAAAATTAAAGTAAAAACTTGGAATGAATACAATAAAGAATTCTATAAAACATTAAAAATAGAACGAAATACAATGTTAATTATTTTAGCAAGCATTTTCATTGTTATTGCCGTTAATTCATATTATCTACAAAAAAGAATAATAATAAACAAAAATAAAGCTATTTCAATACTATTAGCCATGGGGCTTAGAATAAAAAAAATAAAACAAATTTTTATTATTCACTCAATAATAATCTGCACCATAGGGGGACTTCTTGGTTTGATACTGGGGATTTCAATTTCTTTGAATATAAATGAAATTTTAAAAATAATTGACAATCTGGTAAACACTTTAATAAATTTTCTAAATCAAATATTTGCTTTAGAAATAGAAGGCATTAAAATACAAATAGTAAAAAATATAATTACTCCTAAATTATTTTTAAGCGATTTAGCATTTACTTTCTGTTTTGCATGCTTTTCTACAATATATTCAAGCATGAAAGCAACAAAAAAAATTGGAAGTCAAAAAAACATTGAAACTATAAATGGATCTTAAAATGGAAAATATATTAATTATAAAAAATCTTTGTAAAGCATACAAAAAAAATAAAACAAAAATTCAAGTAATAGAAAATTTAAACTTAACTGTAACAAAAGGTGAATTTATTTCAATCCAGGGAAAAAGTGGTTGTGGAAAATCAACTCTTTTTAATATGATTTCAGGAATTGATAAAATAGATTCTGGAGAGATAATATCGTGTGGAATATATTTGAAAAATGCCAATGAAAAAACATTAAGTTTGTATAAAAACAAACAAATAGGCTTGGTATTCCAAAATTATAACTTAATAAATGAGTTTAATGTAATTGAAAATATAATTCTACCTAAAATTATCTCAGGCCAAGAAACAAAGAACACAATAAATAAAAAAGCTCTAGATCTAATGAAAATACTAAAAATAGAAAACAGAGCAAAACATTATCCTTCAGAGCTCTCAGGAGGCGAATCACAAAGGGTTGCTATTGCTAGAGCGTTAATCAATGAACCTAATATAATCTTGTGTGATGAACCTACGGGAAATTTAGACTTAAGTACAGCTAAAACTGTAGAAAATCTACTCATCAATACAGCAAAAAATTTTAAAAAAACCTTAATACTAGTTAGTCATAATCCGCAATTTGCAAACAAAGCAGATTCAAAATATGAATTCAAAGATAGGACATTAAAAAAACTATGATGCTTTTAAAGCTAACAGAAATTACAAAAATTGCGTATATAATTTTTAAAAATTCAACAAATAAAATAGCTTTAATAGGTTCTGGAATATCATTAAGTTTAGTAATGATCCCATTAATTATTGTCTACTATATGTCTAGTAATATTATGACTTCTACTATTAATAAATATATTGAAAGTGAAGGATTTTCCACGCAAATAGAATATAATGACACAAATAAAACTCATCAACTAAAAGACAGATTAGACTCATTTAAAAAAAAATATAATTACAAAGATTTAAATTATTTTTTTGAGAAAAGAACTTATGGAATTATTGGAAATAATAAAAAACAAGGTGTATTAATAAGAGCAATAGAAAATAAATTCATATTGGAAAACAAATCAATAAAATTACTACAAGGTGCTAAAAATTTAAAAAAGGATTCCATACTCATTTCAAATCAAATAAAAAATAAACTTAATTTAAATCTCAATGAAAAAATTGACATTTTGATTCCAAATACAAAAAACAATAAAATAATGCCCAGAATAAAAAAGTTTAATATCTCAGGAATAATTGAAACCGGACTAAAAGATATTGATAATAATTTGGTGTTAATTTCTTTTGAAAACGAAAATTTAATGTCAAAAAAGTTTTCAAAAAGCATAATTGGAGTTGAAACAAGTTCAAATTCCATAAAAAACAATGAAATCTTGAAGCAGAATTTAGAAACTGAATTTAAAGAATTCCAAATAAAAACATTCTATGAACTTTACTTAAATAAATACAATAATCTAGATATAAGTAAAAAACTTTTAATATTCATTATGGCTTTGATTATAATATTTGCAAGTATCAATATATCCTCGTCCCTTTCAATGCTTATTTTTGAAAATAAAAAGAAAATTGCAATACTAAAATCAATTGGAATGAATAATTTAAATATAAAAATAATATTTCTTTTGATATCGCTCACATTAAGCACCACCTTTTGTGGAATTGGAATAATAATTGGAAATTATTTAACACTTAAAATATCTTATTTAATAAACTTTGTTGATAATGTTTTAAACTTTTTTTTAAAAATATTTGGAGAAGAATATTCTGAAATATTAAACTCAGAATATTACGTATCTGAATTTCAAATACATTTAAGCTTAAGCTTTAGCTTAACACTTCTTGGCTTATATATGCTAATAAGCATTTTAACTACAATGATTCCGCTTAACATTATCTCCAATCTAAAAGAAAAAGAAATCTTGAGATAGTTTTAAAGCTCTATTTAATTATCACATCAAAAATTTTAATAGATGAAAAATCCTTTTCAATTGTAGGATAAATCTCATTTGGGAAAATCGTACTAATTGTAAAACTCTGTTTAGATTTAGATTTTAAAAAAGAATTGGAAGAAGAGATTAATTTACGTCTTAAAGACCTAATAATCCTACCTTCCTTATCAATATAACCAATTTCAATCTCCAAATTCTTAACAACATCTTTTGAAGAATTGAAAACTTCTATCACAGTATTTGCCTTGCAAATACCAAAAGATTTTTTAAAATAATTTCCAATGTATTTAAATTTTAATATAAAAGAATCTGAATCAAGATTTACACCAATTTGATCATCAACATTCTTAAAAAAATCAACTTCAATAATATCTAATACTATTTTTTTAGGGTTAACATCAATAGCTCTTGGTATACTTGATATAACATCAATTGGAATATAAACATTTTTACCCCATTTTGCAGAAAAATCGCTCTCTTTGTCAAAAACCTGATTAAACACAGATTTGCCAAGATCATCGTAAACTGTAACTCTGTAGGAAATCTTTTTCACAGGATGCGTTGATGATACAATCCCCGCTTTAAGCTGATACAAATGTGCATCTTCAAACACTAAAACTTTAGCATCCTCTATTTCTATGTAATATAATTCTTTAGGCTGTGAAATAAGATTGACGGTTTCAACTACTAAATCTGTAGCCATGGTAATAGGGGGAAGGCCTTGCAATGTAGAAGAAGAAATGGATTTTTCTTTTAAATCCATTTTACCATTTGCATTTGCACTAATGAAACTCTGAAAAGATCTGTAAGTAATCAAAGAAATAAAAAATATCAAAATGGAACTCAAAGCTAATATTAACATTCTGCTCTTGGATTTCTTAAATTCATAATAGTCGATTAAATCCAAATCATTTCTTATTCCAAATTCTTTTGCTTGTAAACTTACATGAATCATTTTTTTTTTGGCTTCTTTAGTATTTACCTTATCAGTAATTTCTTTAAAAAGAAAAAAAAATAAACTAAACATTGATTTATCGTGAAGAGAATAAAAATAGATAGATTCAAGCTCTCTAAAAGCAACATCTATCTTACCCATATCAACAAATCTTTTGACTCTCTCATAAGATCTTCTAAAATGAAGTCCAATATTTTCAATATCATTATCAGAAATATCTGATATTTCAATAATATTTTTAATATTCTTTTTGCTTAAAATTTTATTTCTATGCTTCCTAAGTTTTGATAAATAAATCTTAATTCTATCTTCAGATGTTTTGCTATTCATTATCTTCTAATTCATCAACTTTTTTTAAAAGCCAATAAGCAATATTTCTGGCAGTAGTCTTTGTAATAGAAATTCCTATAAAAGAGTTGATTAATACTATTTTTCCTTCTTCTCCACGTTTTAATTCTTTTGAAGCCTCTTCTAAAACACCTTCTTTGGTTTTTGTATAAGCAATCTCTTCGGAAATCTCTGTAGACTCAAAAACAAGATCACAAAAAATCTCTCCCGTATTAGTTACATTCCCATAAATATTATTAACAGGAACTAATTTATAATCCTCAGTTTTTTCAAACCTATAAATTACTTCTTTCATATAAACGAGTATATCATAATCAAAAAACATAGCCAATAAACAAAATTTATACAAAAAATAAATTTAAATTTTTTTAAAAAAATGATTATTAATTAATAATCATTTTAAACTTTTCTTGTAAATTAAAAAATAATGCTATAATTATTAAAAGCTAAAAATCAAAACAAAGGAACTTGTAAGGATTATGGATTTCAAACAAATAAAAAGCAATACTGAAAAGGTCAAGTTTTTAAGACAAGATTTTCCTATTTTAAATAAACAGTTTGACAATAAGCATATAATTTATTTTGACAATGCAGCAACATCTCAAAAACCCAAAAAAGTAATTTATTCAAGCATTGAATATTATGAAAATTATAACGCAAATGTACACAGAAGCGGTCACAAATTTGCAATTCAATCTAGCATAAAAATAGAAAAAACAAGAGAACTTGTGAAAAATTTCATTAATGCAGAATCTGCAAAAAATATAATATTTACCTCTGGAACTACAGATGGAATTAATTCTGTTGCAAACTCATTTTTTTACTCAAAATACTTTAAAAAAAAAGATGAAATTATTCTTACAACTCTCGAACATAATAGTAATTTGCTCCCGTGGGCAAATCTTGCAAATTTAGCTAATCTAACAATTAAATTTGCTAAATTTAATGAAATGGGAATTATTACTCCTGAAGAAATTGAAAAACTTATTACAGAAAAAACAAAGCTCATCAGTATTTCAGGAATAAATAATACCTTGGGAACCATTAATGATCTAGAATCTATTGGAAAAATCGCAAAAAAATACAATATAAGTCTTTTTGTAGATGCTGCGCAAATGGCACCTCATATGAAAATAGATGTTAAAAAAATTGGCTGTGACTTCTTGGTATTTTCTGGACATAAAATGCTTGCTCCAACAGGAATAGGAATTTTATACATTTCAAATAATATGGCTGAAAAGCTTAATAGCTCAAAATTGGGGGGAAATACCGTAGAAGAAATATTCATAGAAAATAAAAAAATTAAATTTAAATCACTTGATACTCCCAATAAATTTGAATCAGGAACCCCAAATATTGCAGGAATTATCGGACTTAAAGAAGCAATAAAATATATCAATAATATTTCTATGGATTTTATTTTAGAACATGATCAGCAATTAATCGAATATGGGGTAAAAAAATTACAAGAGCTTGATGAAGTCGAATTTTTACTAAATACAAATCTTAAAAGAAATTCAATAATATCATTTACAGTAAAAAATATTCACTCACACGATATTGAAACCTATCTAGATACACTAGGAATAGCAACTAGAGCCGGAAAAACTTGTTCCTATGTGGCATTTTTTCCAGAAAATTTAAATAAAAACCATCTTTTAAGAATTAGCTTTTATTTTTATAATACACAAGAAGAAATTGATATTTTCATATTAGGATTAAAAAAAGTAATAAAAGAGCTTTCATAAAAATAAAAATTTAAGAAATAAACATAAAAACAAAGTTAATCAAAAATCTTTCTTTTTTGATTAACTTTCATTTCAGGATTAATAGACATTATTTAAATTTTTAAAAATACAGTTGAAATTGTTTTGATATTTTTAAAAATTTTTATTTAAAAGTCTTCATATTCTCTTTTATTATTGATTTAATAAATCAAAGAAAATAAAATTAAATTATGCTCACTGAAAAAACTAAAAAAAAAATAATAAGGCTTAGTAAAGTAAATAATTACATAATACATAAAATAGAAACAAACCAAAATTTTAAATATCAATCTAAATGTGGAGATCAAATTTTATTCCAAATAATAGAAGAAAATAACGGAAAATTTAATTTAAAACATTATGCATCTGGGTGCATGATTTTACTTGCAAGCGCCAACGCTTTAAACAAATTGTGCAACAACAAACCAAAACCTAAAATCATAAACTTAGTACAAAAAGTGATAAACGGTGATTTTGAAAATCTAGAAGAAATTGACTCAAGTTTAAAAATTTTTAATACATTTACAAATACAAATAGAAAAGACTGTTTTTTACTGCCATACAAATCATTAAAAGATAGTTTAGAAAACTACAAGCCCTTAAGGAGCACTATTAAATGAAAATCTATTCACACTCATCAATCGGATATGAAGGAGAACTAATTGAGATTGAAATAGACCTTAAAAAAGGAATTTCTGGAATTGATATCGTAGGGCTTGCTGGAAGCGAAATTAAAGAATCAAGAGAAAGAGTAAAATCGGCTATTAAAAATTCAAATTTTCATTTCCCTAAAGATAGAATATTAATAAATCTTGCACCAGCCGGAGTTAAAAAGATTGGAACAGCTCTTGACCTTTCGATTGCTATTAGCATCATTAAAATCCAAGAAACCAAAAATAACAACAATTTAGAAATCTTAATATTAGGAGAATTACAATTAGATGGCAAAATAAGATCAATAAAAGCGGTTTTACCAGCCATTGCTCTTGCCAAAGAAAAAGAAATAAAATTTGCAATAGTTCCCCTTGAAAATTTAGAAGAAGCTCACCTAATAGATGGCTTGAATATTTGGGGTGTTAAAAACTTAAAAGAAACTATAAAAATAATAGAACAATTAAACGAAAATATACTTCCTCCAAGAACAAATATTAAACCACAAACAACAATTGAACAAGATTGTATCTTGGATTATGACTTTAAAAATATAAAAGGACAACAAAGAGTAAAAAGAGCAATTGAAATAGCAATTGCTGGTGGACATAACATCATGTTATTTGGTCCACCTGGAAGCGGCAAAACACTTAGTATTAAGTGTGCTCAATCTATTCTTCCCCCACTTACAAACAAAGAGCTAATAGAAACAAATAGAATATGGTCAATATCAGGAAAATTAATAGACAGAAAGATAATAAAACAAAGACCTTTTAGAAATCCTCACCATACTGCTAGTAAAGAAGGAATAATCGGAGGAGGTCCTAATCCTTTACCTGGAGAAGTGTCTCTTGCCCATAATGGAATATTATTTCTCGATGAGGCTTTAGAATTTAAAAAATCTATCTTACAATCTTTGCGTGAACCTATTGAAGATAAATCAATTTCAATCTCAAGAGCAAGTTCTAAATTATTCAAATACCCCGCCAATTTCCAACTAATGCTTGCAATGAATCTTTGCCCTTGTGGAAATCTTGGGAAAAAAAATACTGATTGTTTTTGCTCACAACAAGAAATTTCAAATTATTGGAAAAAACTTGGAGCTGCAATGCTTGATAGAATTGATATTAGGGTTCCAACAAGAGCAATTAATAATGAAAAATTACTCAGCGAAACAAGCGAAAGTTCAAGCGAAATAAAACAAAGAATAATAAAAGCAAGAACCATTCAAAATATAAGATACGAAAATTTTGCAAACATAAATAAAAATTCTGATCTTAATTCTGATAACATTGAAAAATTTTGTGAATTAAATGCAATCTTAAAAAATGATTTGATTTACATTCTAAACAAACTCAACATATCTTCAAGAGCAACACATTCAATACTAAAAATTGCAAGAACAATCTCTGATTTAAAAGAAGAAAAAAATATTTCAAGAGAAGCCTTACTTGAAGCAATTGAACATAGAAAAAACGGAGAAAATATGCTTGAAAAATAAAGACCCCTAAAATATTTGGGGTCTTGCAACTAAAATTCTATTTTATCAATATAGCTTTTAAGCTGATTAGCAGAATTGTTGAACTTCTCAAGCTCTTTAGGACTTATCTTGAAGTTTAAAACTTCTTTGACTCCTTCTTTACAAACTATAGCAGGTGCTCCAATATAAATATCTTTAATTAATCCCCCATACTGGCCATTAATATAAGAAGATATTGGCAGAATGATATTCTGATCTCCAATTATTGCATTTACAATATTCTTAATACCAAGTCCAATAGCATAATAGGTTGCTCCCTTGAGCTTAATCACCTCATAAGCAGCATTCACAACCTTTTTATGAATTTCATCAAGCTCCAACTCAGTTATTTTGCCTTCAGAAAGGTATTCTGATAAAGGCTTCATTGCTATTTTTGTTTCATCCCAAGTAACAAAAGAACTATCACCATGCTCGCCCATAACATATGAATGTATATTTTGAGTGTTCACATTAAAACGATCGCTTAAAAAATACCTAAGTCTTGAAGTATCAAGAATAGTACCGGTACCAATAACCTTATGAATAGGAAATTTAGAATATTTCATTGTAACATAAGTCATAATGTCTACAGGATTACTTGCAATGACAAAAATACCATCAAAACCACTAGATACAACATTAGTTATAATATCTTTAAAGATTTTAGAATTTTTACCAACCAAATCAAGTCTTGTTTCACCAGGTTTTTGATTAAGTCCTGCTGTAATTACAACAATATCTGCGTTAACACAATCTTTATAAGTCCCAAACAATACATTAATATTCTTCTTTAAAAACATTTGGCCATGATTAAGGTCCATAACCTCACCTTTTGCTTTATCCTCATTAACATCAATAATTACAAGTTCATGTACAAGCGAATTGTCTATTGTCAAAGCATAAGCAAAGCTTGAACCTACTCCACCAGCTCCAATAAGAACAACTTTATTAGACTTAAGCATAAATTACTCCATATAAATTTAAACTACATACAACTAATTTTAAATAAGTAATGATAAAAATATTTTATCGCATTTATAAAGGCTTTGCCAATCACATACCTTAAAAAATTAAAACCACATTTAATTATCATTGGATTTCAGAACTGAAAGAAAAACGCTTTGTGGAATCTCAACATTTCCTACCATCTTCATTCGCTTTTTACCTTCTTTCTGTTTTTCCAAAAGTTTTCGCTTACGAGTAATATCACCACCATAACACTTTGCAGTAACATCTTTTCTGACAGGAGAGATTGTCTCTCGAGCAATAACGTTGGAGCCAATAGCACCTTGAATAGCTATTTTAAATTGTTGTCTTGCTATTTCATCTTTCAACTTTTTACAAATCCCAACAGCCTTAGTTCTTGCACTATCTTTAAAAACTAATTGAGAAAGTGCATCAACCCTATCCCCATTGACTAATATATCTAATCTTACTAAATCTGTATATTCATAATCTAAAAGTTCATAATCAAAAGAAGCATACCCACGACTTACAGATTTAATCTTATCATAAAAATCAAAAAGGATTTCAGCAAGAGGCATTTTATAAATAAGTTCAACACGCTTAGTATTAAGATAAATTAAGTTTGTTTGAACACCTCTTTTTAGTAAACACACACTCATAATATTTCCTAAAAATTCTGTAGGAACAATAATATTAGCTCTAATATAAGGCTCAAGAACACTTTCAATAGCTTCATTTCCAGGAAATTGTTCAGGACTTTCAATAAAATAAGATTTTCCTTTTTTGGGAATTATTTTGTATCTAACAGAAGGAGAAGTCAATATCACATTTAAATCAAATTCGCGCTCAATACGTTCTTGAATAACTTCTAAATGCAAAAGACCGAGAAACCCACACTTAAAACCATGTCCAAGAGCCGACGATGAATCTTTTTCAAATGTTAAGGATGCATCATTAAGCTTTAATCTATCCATTGCCCTTAAAAGATCATCATATTGATTAGCATCAACCGGATACACTGAGGAAAACACTACAGGCTTAACTTCCTTGAACCCCTCAAGAGGAGATAATGCAGGACAATCACAAAGAGTTACTGTATCTCCAATCTTCACATCTGATATATTTTTTATTCCTGCAATAAAATATCCAACATCTCCTGCTTCTAACCTATCTTTTCTTTCAAGTAATATTTTAAAAACTCCAATCTCCTCAATTAAATAGTCACTATTAGTATGCATTAACCTAATCTTATCACCTGTCTTGATTTGTCCTTCAAAAATCCTAAAGTGAACAACAACCCCTCTATAAGAATCATAATGTGAATCAAAAATTAATGCTCTTAATGGATCCTTAATACTTCCTTTAGGAGATGGCACATACTTACAAATAGCTTCAAGTAAATCATCAATTCCTATTCCATTCTTAGCAGAAATCGAAATAGCAAGCTCATCATTTAATCCTAAATCATTTTTTATTTGCTTTTTTACAAAATCAACATTAGCATTTGGAAGATCTATCTTATTAATAACAGGAATAATTTCTAAATCATGCTCAAAAGCCATATAAAAATTAGAAACTGTCTGGGCTTGTATTCCTTGGCTTGCATCAATTAATAAAAGAGCACCCTCACAAGATGAAATTGCTCTTGAGACTTCGTAAGAAAAATCAACATGACCTGGAGTATCTACAAAATTTAACTCATAAAAATCTCCATCATTACTTTTATAAGTGATTGTTACTGCCTGACTTTTTATTGTAATTCCTCTTTCTCGCTCAATCTCCATACTGTCAAGCATTTGACTTTTAAAATCGCGATCAGATATTATTTTAGCCTTTTGAATAAATCGATCGGCTAATGTAGATTTGCCATGATCAATGTGTGCAATAATGCAAAAATTTTTCTTACGAATACTAATACTCACTCCTTCCTGAAATACAAATCAAAATTCAAAAATTTACCTTTTTTTAAATACAGAATTTTTAATTTGACTTCTTGATTTCGCAATATAAGGAGAAAATCTTGGTGCAAGATCTACTATTAATTTCCAAGTATCTATTGCTCTAAATCTATAATTACCATTAGAATATGCATAAGTAGCAACAGCAATATTATAAACTATTTCC
Organism: Borreliella afzelii; assembly: GCF_014202295.1. Classification (NCBI taxonomy): domain Bacteria; kingdom Pseudomonadati; phylum Spirochaetota; class Spirochaetia; order Spirochaetales; family Borreliaceae; genus Borreliella; species Borreliella afzelii. The sequence goes on along the minus strand of NZ_JACHGM010000002.1, from coordinate 350,067 downwards.
CAAAAATCTGTAGATTCAAAAGCATTTTTTATTGCTTTATACTCATTAATTTTTTTAACAAAAGACCTTAAATTTCCAAACTGATACACAGGCTCATAATAACAAACATACTCATACATTCTTGTTAAAATCCCTACCGCAGCTATAAGTCCATGAGTAATTGAAAGCTCATAAGCTTTTAAATGCAAATAAACTTTTGACAATAATTGATGAGTATCAATAACATTGTAGTTTTTAAATCTATAAAGATTGAAAGTAAAATCAATACCAAAAGCTCCTCTTACTTGTTTTAAATAAGAAGTTAGATAAAATGAAACATTAAATTTATCATTTGATGTGCTATTTTCGCTTTGAGAATAATCATGATAATTATAATAATCTTTTTTAGTTGAAAACTTATTTAGTATATCATTTAAATAATCAATCATATCAACATAATTATTCTCAAGTTCAGCCATTTTGGCTAAAGAAAAAAGTATTTTTTTTTCAAAAGATCCATCTAGTAAATAATCTTTGTCTTCAAAAGATTTGTAAAGGTTTAACTTTTCAAGAACAGAATTACCAGACATACCATAAGCTACTGACAAATAATAACTAGCTTCAGGATAAACACCTTTTCTAAGCAAAGCTTCCTGCAAATAATTAATAGCATGTGTAAGATTAGACTTACTAAATTCAGATTTAGAATAAAGAAATTGCCTACCTTTTTCAAGTAAAATCCAATACGGAAAATTTCTATCACTTGAGGAATTCAAAGAAATAGAAAAAGGCAGGGCAAAAAAAAATAAAACCAAATTTCTCATAATAATAAATATATTAAATTAACTCATAAATTACGAGAAAATTTAATATTAAAATTAAAAGAGATAATAAATCAAAATTAAACAAACTTAAATATCATTAAAAATACCATTACAAAAAGAGCAACAGATTCTATTAGCCCCAAAACTAATAGGTATGTAGCAAATCCCTTCCCAGTCTCAGAAAAAGCATCACAAGCGCCTGCTGCAGCTTTACCTTGAGCAAATCCAGAAACAGCAATCGCAAATCCACCACCAAGACCAGCTCCAAGTAACAGCCACGGATTTGTCTGCATCATTACCTCATATAACGTGTTCATTAAAATATATCCATATATTATTTGAGTCAATGGTGCTGATACAAAAACAATCAATAAAAATGGTGCGGGCTTTCCTTGCATATAACACCTCTTCCATGCTCCAATAGCAGCGCTGCCTGCTGCTCCCATACCCAACGCAGAACCTATTGCTGAGATTGTCAAAGCTGAATTAACTCCTATTAAACCTATATCCATAAGTACTCCTTTTTATTTATTTTTTTATTTTTTTAAAAGGCTTATAAGCATATCCACTCCATTCTTGCCCTAAATGGTTTGAAAACTCAAGCATATTAAGCCTTACCCCATGAACAATTACTGAAAGCAAAGATAACATTATATTTAAAACATGCCCAAAAAGTATAACAATAATTCCAACTACTATAAGACCAATGTTAGAAGATTTTAATAAAGGCATTGACATAGCATTAAAACTTGCTGAGATTGAAAGTCCTGCAAGCCCAACTGCAAAAAGTCTAATATAAGATATTATATCTGCAAACCCTGACACAGTGGTTAAAAATTGCTCTATAATACCCCCAAAACTTTTCAATATACACTTGAAAAAATTTGAACCATCTTGTTTGCCAAAAACAAATACCAGTGCAACACCCAAATATATTATATTATAAATAGCATTATACATTGGAAACCGAGATTGACTTAGTATTAAATTCAAAACAAGGTAATAAAGACCAACTATACATATAAGCCAACCAATCTGTGCAATTGCATGGATATGGGGCTTTTCCTTTACTTGTCTGAAAAAATTCCAAACATGAGCCAATGAAATTTGCAAAACCCCTATTGAAAAGCAGATAAAGATAATATTTTGTACACTATTTTTCTCTGTCAAATAACTAACTTTAAATGAATTCAAAATAGGAAACATTTCAAGAATTAAAGGACTGCCAAACCAAGTACCAGTCATAGATCCATAAAGTATCGATGATATACTAAGATAAAATATTAATCCATGAACTGAAGTTAAGGGCTTGCCTTTAAGAACAAAACTCAAACTAAGCAAAATTCCTATCAAAAAAAATATCACTCCATAAGCCGCATCACCTATTATCATACCAAAAAATACAAAGAAAAATAACATAAAAATAAAACTTATATCCCTTTCTTTATAACCAGGAATTGTCTCTAAAATGTTAAAAATAGGTGCAGCTAAATTGGCAATTCCTTTTCTTTTTATATAAGTTGGAATAATATCATTTTCTTCAGGATCTGCAAATTGAACTGCAAAACCTGCTTTTAAAACTGAGCTTTTAAGAGATTCTTGACTTTCAACTGGAACAAATCCTGTAACATACGAAAAATCATCAAAATCAGTTTGCATATCAGCTAAAACTTGCTCAAACTCTACAATTTGATCATAATTTTTTATCTCATCTCTTAAAATATCAATATATTTATTAAAAAGAGAAATTTGAGTCAATTTTTGATCTAAAATCTCATCAACAACCTTTAATTTATTATTAATATAATTAAGATCAAAATTAAACTTAAACTCATCAGCAATTTCAATTTTTTGCTCAAACTCACCAACACTCACAAAGTAAGAAATGTTTTTTACATTTTTAATCAAAAGCACATTAACATTAGGATCTCTTAATAAATTTTTATATTCACTTTTTTGAATTTTAAAAAATTGAATATAAATATTAGATTCTTTCAACTTGTCAATATATTCTAAAGAAAAATTTCCCCAAACGGAAATCAAATTCCTTTCATGCAATAAAGATCGTTTAATATCTTGAAATTCTTTAATCTCATTGCCTAAATTGACTATGCTTTTTGCAATATCTAAAAAATTTCCATTAGAAGATTTTAAAGCCTTAACGCCCCCATCTTCTCTAAGTAGTGAAAAAGCTTGCATTAAAATTCTTCGATTATCAATGCTTTTTTTTAAAGAATCTGAATTTTTATTGCAAGAATTAATATGAACTGCTCCAAAATCTCTTAAAATCTCTAAAGATTCTTTTTTATATTTTGATAAAGTCAAAAGTAAAACTTTTTTCATTTTTACAATCATAAGCTTGTTCCTATTTTTTTTTATCAATCAAATTAGACTTAGCAATTTTACCTCTTACAACAGCCGCGGTTTGCTGATCTCCAAGATATATATTAATTTTTTTGATATTAGCCTTTGCTGTCGGTATCATAACTTTCTCAAATAAATTAACTCTCTGGGATGTTACCCTAAACTCTCTTAAAAGCAAATCAATCTGCTTTTTTAAAATTTTAAGTTCTACATCAATTTGAATCACAATTTTAAGAATTTCAATCCCCTTATCTACCCAATAAGGGGTAAAAAGTAAGTCATGCCTTATATCTTCATATTCAATAGAATCGAATATAGGAATTGCAACTCCTGCAATATTTACAGACTTTTTGACCACTGTTTTTACTTGAATCCAACTCTCAAAAGGAAATTCTTCGCTAAAAAGAGAAATCCAATTAGAAATACTACCTTTAAGTTTTTGTTGCTCAAGATTTTTATTTTTGTAAGAATTCTCAATTCTAACAATTTCCATATAAAGTTGTTGCTTCTTAAGCTGCAAAGTAGGCAAATATCTCTTAAACATTTTAAGTTCATCTTTTTGCTTTTTAAGATCATTTTTGGTCAATTTAATTTTAGACATAATCAATAAGTCTCTTTTTTAGGCCAATATTTTTGAATAAGGTCCGTTTTTATTCCCGTTTCTTTTGGGCTAAAACAACTAGCAAGAATATCCCAACCCAAATCTAAAGCCTCTTCTAAGGGAATATTAACAGATAAATCCATCATTTTGCTTTCAAACATGTTACTATATTTGAGCAATTTTTCATCCCACTTAGTCATATTAAATCCCATAGCCTTCTTTTCTACAGACTCTTTTGAAGATGCATAAAGTTTGATCATTGTATCCATTATAGTCCTGTGATCATCTCTGGTCTTACTATTTACCATTTGCTTAAGTCTTGAAAGCGATCCAAAAGGTTCTATTCTGCCACCCTTTAAATAGTACTGACCTTCTGTAATATACCCAGTATTATCAGGAACAGGATGAGTAACATCATCACCCGGCATAGTTGTAACCGCAAGTATTGTAATCGATCCTGCACCCTCAAAATCAATAGCTTTCTCATAACGATATGCAAGCTGAGAATATAAATCTCCAGGATAACCCCTATTAGAAGGCACTTGTTCCATCGTAATAGATATTTCTTTCATCGCATCAGCAAAATTTGTCATGTCTGTAAGAAGCACTAAAACTTTTTTACCCTTAAGGGCAAACTTTTCAGCAACAGAAAGCGAAATATCAGGAACAGTTAAAGATTCAACAACAGAATCATTAGCGGTATGAACAAAAAAAATCGTTCTACTTAAAGCACCACCTTTTTCTAAAGAATCTTTAAAAGTCAAATAATCATCATGCTTGAGTCCCATCCCACCAAGAATTATTAAATCAACCTCTGCTTGAAGTGCAATTCTCACAAGAAGCTCATTATAAGGCTCGCCAGAAACAGAAAAAATTGGCAATTTTTGAGATTCAACAAGAGTGTTAAAAACATCTATCATTGGAAGTCCTGTCCTTATCATATTTCTAGGAACAATACGCTTTGTAGGATTCGCAGAAGGCCCCCCAATTTCAATCAAATTATCATCAAGAGAAGGGCCTCCATCTCTAGGATTCCCAGAACCATCAAAAATTCTGCCCAACAAATTGTCAGAAAATGAAACTTGCATTGTATGCCCTAAAAACTTAATCTCGTCTGAAGTGGAAACACCTCTTGTACCACCATAAACTTGAAGAGAAACTTTTTCTCTATCAAGTTTAATTACTTCGGCTAGAGAACTTGTATCTTTTGCTTTTACAATAGCAAGCTCACCATACTTAATACCTTGAGCTGTAACAGTTATTACATTGCCTGCTATAGACTCTATTTTACTATAGACTCTTTTCATATATATATTTCTCCAAACCCCCTAAATTACCTTTTTAAAATTTACCAATGCACTCAAAGTATGCTCTAATTTATTAAACTTAGAATCTTTAAAAGAAGAAAGATTCATGTCTAAAAGATTTTGCCTTAATTCATTTATAAAATCTCTTGCTTGAAGCTTATCAGAAAACTCGAAATTGGTTTTAAGAATATTATAAACTATATCAAACATATAATTTTGACGCTCTGAATTAACAGCAGCATCAATAGAATCAAATGAATTTTGTTGTAAATAGCACGAATCAAGCAGTTCAGATTTCAAATAAATTAAAAAATCCTCGTTACTTATTCCCTCTTCCCCAACAACTTTCATCATTTGATTAATTTCGTTGCCTTTTACCAAAAAAGATCTTACATATTCTGTCTTTTTGGAATCAATAACACCTTTATATTTACTCCAAGATTCAAGAGGACTAATAGCTGGAAATTTCCTAGCATCAGACCTTTCTCTTGTAAGCCCGTGGAATGCTCCTACAACCTTTAAGGTTGCTTGAGTAACTGGCTCTTCAAAATTGCCACCAGCAGGGCTTACAGAACCACCAACTGTCACAGATCCAATATCACCATTATTAAGAACTACAATGCCCGCCCTTTCATAAAAGGAAGCAATAACAGACTCAAGATATGCTGGAAAAGCCTCCTCACCAGGAATTTCCTCAAGGCGACCAGACATTTCTCTCATAGCTTGAGCCCATCTTGAAGTTGAATCTGCCAAAAGAAGAATATCAAGACCCATCTGCCTATAATACTCACCAATAGTAATAGCAGTATAAACAGAGGCTTCTCTAGCTGCAACTGGCATTGAAGATGTATTACAAATAATACAAGTCCTATCCATTAAAGATTTGCCAGTTTTTGGATCTATCAATTCGGGGAACTCCTTAAGAGTTTCTACTACTTCACCTGCTCGCTCACCACAAGCTGCAATAATTACTATATCAACATCGGCATTTCGACTTGTAACCTGCTGAAGAACCGTTTTTCCAGCTCCAAAAGGACCTGGAATGCAAAAAGTTCCTCCTTTAGCTACTGGAAAAAATGTATCTATAATTCTAGTTTGAGTCAACATAGGCTCACTAGGGATAAGTCGTTGCTTGTAATTAGTAATAGGAATTTTAACAGGCCAATGGAAAGACATTGTAATACTATGCCTCATACCAGAATCATCTTCAATTACAGCAATTTGCTCATCAATTGAATAATCACCATCATTTACAATCTCCACAATTTTATAAGAATCTCTTTTATAAAATGGAATCATTATTTGGTGGTGAACAGTTCCTTCAATTACAAATCCCAAAAAATCTCCTGCAATAACGCTATCTCCAACTTTGGAGGTTTTTTTAAAATTCCATTTTTTATCTTTGTTTAAAGGCCTTAAATACACTCCCCTTTCTAAAAAAAATCCACATTTAATAGCCAGTTCAGGCAAAGGATTTTGAAGCCCATCATACACTTGAGTTAAAAGACCTGGTCCTAATTCAACTGTTAAAAGCTTATCTGTAAATTCAACTAAATCTCCAACAGATATTCCTTTTGTCAATTCAAAAACTTGTGCATCAACTTCATTCCCTCTAACACGGATTACTTCTGCTTTTAAATTTCTACCACCAGTCTTTACAAATAAAACCTCATTCATAGAAACTGAACCTTCTACCTCAATAGTAACTAAGTTTCCATTTACTCCAACGACTTTTCCTTTTGTATTCATTAAAATTCCTTTTCTAAACTTTTTCATTAGTTTTATCAATTAAATTTTGACAAATATTGTCAAAATTTTGAATACCTAATTTTTCTTTAAATAAACTATGCCTTAAAAATAACTTTAACTTTAAAAAGTAAATTATTACTTTCTCAAAATCAAATTCATGACCAACCTCAAGATCAGTCAAAAATTGCCACTTAAGAAGGTCAACCCCCAATTCTATTTCAAAAGAATTTTCTTTCAAACAAATATTTCTCAAAATACTTAGATAATAACTTGAGAAATACACAGATTCTAAATAAAAATCCTTAGACAATCCCAATTTTTCTGCCCTTAAAGCGGCAAGTGTATATCTTATTGTATCTTCAAAATCAAGAAAAAGATCAACAACCCTTGATTTACCCTTATCTGCCTTAAATTCTAGCAAGCTTTTTAAAAAATTGAAGTCCTTTTCGCTTAAAGAAATCTCAACATTATTCAAAAAATATGACACACTATAATTTTTTAAAGATTTTAAATCAAGATAAGGCAAAGAAGATAAAACATAATAATATGAATCCAACACAAAAGTCTCCTAGACTACTTTTATAATTTCCTTAAATCTTGGATTAAGATAATCAAAAAGAATGTCTGCAACGGTTTCTGCTGAAAAATCATACTGCAAACCAATATTCTTTTTTTGAATCTTAAAACCTTTGCTTATGCCTTTGAAAGGTTTAATTTCTATCCCTTGTGCAAGCTTATTTCCAAGTTTTAATCTTAATATCTGTTCTAAGCTAGAAAAATCAGATTCATTTAATTGAACAACTAATTTTTCTTCTTTAGCCCAAGAATCCGTTATTTTAATTATAAGCTCTGCTAAGAAATTATTATCACTAAAAACTTCCACCACATTATCTTTTAACGTATTTTCAAAAAGAGATTTAAGATTCTTCTCAACGCCAATAATTAAATCTCTGATTGCCTGACGAGAAGCTTCAAGGGCATGGGATTTGTAATCATTAATTTCTTTTTCTGATTTCGCCTTTAATGCTCTAGCAGATTCTTCTGCTCTAGCAACTATTTCTTCTGCCTCTCTTTTAGCCTTTAAAATAATATCATTAGATACTCTCTCAGCTTCTTCAAGTCCATCTTTTTTAATTTTATTTATCAGATCCTTTACTTCAAATTGCATTAAAACTCCTTATCATATAACATAAAAATAATAACTTAACACTTATTAGTAAAAAAACTTTAAAAAAGCATACAATAATTTCTAATATCAAAAATTTTATAATATTAATAAAACACATCAAATTAACATAATAATGCTTCTTTAAAGAATATATTCATTCTCAATTATTAGAAATAATACAACTATTAAAAAAATTGCCCAATAATTTTATAAACATTGCCATCAAGCACTATGTCGAGATTTTTGCTTGGAAATTTATTTTTAAGCCCTTCTCTAAAGATTTCAATACCCCTTCTATTTATCTTATCCCAAAATTCACCATCAACAAAATTTAAAGTTAATATCTCAATAATAATCAAATAGCCTCTTCCAAACTTAGATCCATAGCCTGATGTAAAAGTTGTTGTAACGCTAAAAAGACCGTCCAATAGCCCGTTTGCAGCCTTACCCCTAAAAGGCCTATTGGGATGAATATCATAAGAATTGCCAAATTCATCTTCAAGCACAAAATCAACATCAAGACAAATGTTAAACAATACATTTTCAAATTCATTAAATTTTGATATATTCACTTAAATTAAATCTCAACTATAGTTTTTCCAGCCCCTCCATCACTAGGATGAGCAAAATAATATTTTTTAACAAACTTCAAGTCTTTTAACAAGCTGTGAACTTCCCTCATAAGATGCCCCTCACCTTTTCCATGAATAATCTCAAATTTATTAATGCCATTTAATATAATATTATCTATTTTCTTATTCAAAAAGTCTAGAGCATCAATAGCCCTCATACCCCTAATATCAATGGTAAAACTTAACATGTCTTCCTTATTATAATCAATTGAAAAGCTGAAATTTTTACTACCCTCTTTTTTATGCTCTGTAAAGTTTTCCAAAGATATCTCTGAGCTAGAAACACTAACATTAAAAGCACCTACATTAACAGTAATTTTCTTTTTAGAAATCCCGACTATTTTTCCTTTTGCATTAGAATTAACTATTCTAACCTTGTCTCCTATTTTAAAATCTGTGGCTACATTTCTCTTATTATTAAGAGAACTTACTTTATTTGACTTGAAATCTATATTTTTCTCCAAATCTGATATAAAAGCTTTATTCTTTGCAACATTAATATTGCCCTCTTTTATTTCTCTGACTAAATTCTCCAAAACTTTTCTTGAATTTTTTAAAAATTCATTCTGCTCATTTAAAAGCTCTATCTCAATATTTTTTTCTTTTAACAAAAGATCTTGGCAAATATTTTCTACTTCTTTTTTTTGCAATTCTATTTGGATTAATTTCTCATTCATGCTTTCTTTAATGAAAAGCAAATCTTTCTCTTTCTCTATTAATCTTTCTAAAATTTTATTAACTTCTGTTTTTTGAGATGAATAAATTTCATTAGCACGAATTATTATATTGCTGTCAATCAAAACTCTACTAGCAACATTAAACGCATAACTTTCACCAGGAATGGAAAAAATTAAATCATAATTGGGCTGCATTGTCTCTAAATCCATTCGCATAGAAGCATTAATAACACCTTCATGGGTATACGCAAAATATTTAAGAGCATTATAATGAGTTGATATTAAAACATAAGAATTAATACTAATTAAATATTCAAGAATTGAAATAGCAAGAGCCTGCCCTTGATCAATGTCTGTTCCTGAGCAAAATTCATCAAATATTATAAGGCTATTTTTTGTAGCATGTTTTAAAATATAAGAAATATTACTCATATGGCTTGAAAAAGTTGAAAGAGAATTAGAAATTGACTGTTCATCACCAATGTCAATAAAAATGTTGTCAAAAATTTTAAAAGTGCTAGACTCACTAACAGCAATAGGAATCCCAAATTGAAACATTGCACTAAGCAGTCCAATTGTCTTTAAAGTTACAGTTTTTCCACCAGCATTAGGACCAGTAATAATTACAACACGATTTTCAATAGGAGTAAAAGTTATTGCCTTTGAATCCTTTAACAAAGGATGATGTGCATCAAAAATATTTAATACATCTGAAATCTCAGGAAATACCCCTTTAGTTTCGATTCCATAAATAGCTCGTGCTTTTAAAGAATCATAATACAAAAAATTATTATAAAGATTATCTAAAAAAACAATGTTACTATGAACTTTACTAGAAAGATTTTGTAAAACTTTCAAAATTATTCTTTTTTTTTCTAAACTCAAATAATTTAGTCTATTGTTATCATTTACAATATCATTTGGTTCAATATAAAATGTTTCACCTGATGAGGAAATAGAAATAACATTACCCTTAATTTTACTTTTAAAATTAGACTTAAGAGCAAGAGTATATTTATTTGATTTATAATAAACAAAATTAGAAGCCAAATATTCTACATTCAAGCTAATTATTTTTTTTATCTGCTTTTCAACTCGCCTATTTAAATTTTTAATTTCAAATTCAATCGAATCATATTCTTTTACAACACCACTTTTCAATTCAAGAGTGTCAAAATCTATATATTCTTTCAATTCACTAAGCAAATTTTTTAACTCTGGACTTAAAAATAATAAATCAGACAAAATATGAGCATTAAAATACTTGGTATCACCATTTTTATCCAAAAATAAATTTATTCTTAAAACCTCATCTAAAAACCTCACAATATCTCTTAAATTTTCAATAGAAACTCTTGAATTTTCTTTTGATAATAATGAAATGGGATATTTCAAGCTATTTATAAAAGAGTTTGGATATCCTTTACAAGTCTCAAAAAGCATTCTAATAAGATTTACAAAGGAAAACATTTTTTCTAAACTTTCTCTTGTTTTTAATATTTTTTGATTATTTAGTAAATTAACAGTATCTGGATTAGAAACATATTTGGATACTAAAGATAAAATTTCATAAAAGTCAATATTTTTTAAATATTTATCTTGCATAATTTTTATAATTTTTAAGCTCTGACAAAATCTTTAAATAGCTTTCGTACCTAAGTTTAGAAATACCATTACCTAAAGAACTAATAACAGAACAACAAGGTTCGCTAACATGTAAACAGGATTTATATTTACAAAGACTAGCAAAATTTTCAAACTCTTTAAAATAATACCTAAGATTTTCAAAAGGTAATGTTTCAATTCCAAACTCCTTTATTCCGGGAGTGTCAACTATTATACCGCTCTCAGAATAAAATGATATTGCATAAACGGTAGTATGTTTTCCTCTAGAATACTTATGTGAAATTTCATTTACTGATTGAGAAGCTTTTGAATCAATTAAATTTATTAAAGAAGATTTACCAACACCAGATTGACCAATAAAAGAAGTTCTTGAATTTCTCAAAACCTCTTTTATTTCTTTAATGCCCTCAAAAGTTTTAACAGAGGTTTTTAAAACCTTGTATCCTAGATTTTTATAAATTTCAGAAAATTCTTCAACCCTTTGACTTATTCCTTTATCAATTTTATTAATCACAATAATAGGAACAATATTTTGCTCTTCTGCAACAACAAGAACTCTGTCAATAAAAAAATTTTTCATCTCAGGGAAGTTAGCAGAATTTACAATCAAAATGTTATCAATATTAGAAACAATCGTCTGCCTAAGATCTGCTTTTCTGTTATAACGCCAAAGAATATTTTTTCTACTTGCTCGCTTATCAATGTACACTTTACGAGAACCATAAATATACCCTAAGACTATATCCCCCGGAACTAAAGGACTATACTCCTTACAACCTGTTTCTAATACCTTCCCCTTGAAAATTCCTTCATAAATTAATTTACTTTTAAGTTCTAAAATAGAATATATATTATTAACTCCCCAAATAACTTCAAATTCAAGATAATTCAAACTATCATTCCTTTAAAGTGGAGATTATATTTTTTGCAAAAATTTTGATAAAAAGTCAAATTTTCATTCTTAGTTAAATAAAACTCGTCTACAAAGTCGATATTATTTTCATAATAGTCACTTTTGTATTGAGGAAAATTCATTGATCTAATAAGACTTTGTACCACTAATTCACGATTCTCATAAACAGGAATTTTTAAAAAATCTTCTATCATTGTCTTAAGATGTAAATAATGTGTACATCCAAGAAAAACAATTTCTCTACCGGTATTTACAACTTCGGATTTTAAAGCTTCCAAACATCTCAGAGCATCTTTTTTATACTTCTTCCCATATTCAACAAAATTGACAAGCTCTCCAGCAGCTTTTACAATCAAATCCTCGTGCATATTTACTTGATCCTTAACAAATTTGCTTTCAAGGGTAGTGTTTGTTGCAATCAAAAGCACTCTTTTTAAAGCAAGATCTGAAATTGAACTTACCTCCGGCAAAGTATAGACCACTGGAAAAACAAAATTTAATTTATTGTATACACTAACAGAAATTGTATTACAAGCCAAAATTAATGCACTAATGTTATAGATTTTTTTAAGTTTCTCAATTAAAAACAGAACTGCTTCTAAAAGATATTCTGAACTCTTCTCCCCATAAGGAAAATTTTTATTATCAGCAACATAAACATATTGATACCCCCCCTCTACTTTACTTTTAATATATTTAAAATAAGAAAGTCCCCCTATCCCTGAATCAAAAACAATTATTACTTCTTTGAAATTTTTCATTACAAAATAATAATCACCCCTAAAAAATAAAGTATAAATATTAACAAAGTTAATTTCAAGAATTAAAATAATAAAAATTATTGAATGTTTTTTAAAAAAAGTTTTAAACTATATTAAAATTAATTTAGCAATATTAATAAGTATTTGGGGTGATAAATAAAATGTTTGCAAGCATTAAAGATATTTTAGAAAATCCAATTTTAAACAGCAATGTTACAATAAATGGCTGGATTAGAACTAAAAGGAGTAATGGTAAGATTGGATTTATAGAAATTAATGATGGCTCAACGCTTAAAGGAATTCAAGCCGTAATAAATGAAGAAGAAAATCAATTTGACGAGAAAGATCTAAAAAACCTAACAACAGGAGCAAGCATATCGTTAACGGGCCTATTAGTGGAAAGTCCTGCAAAAGGGCAAAATTATGAAATAAAAACATGTGGTTTTAATGTAATCGGAGAAGCAGATCCAAAAACTTACCCATTGCAAAAAAAAAGACATACTTTTGAATTTTTAAGAGAAATCCCCCATTTAAGAATACGAACTAATACATTTGGAGCTGTAGCCAGGGTAAGAAGTAAAATTTCATACAAAATTCATGAATATTTCCAAAAAAATGGTTTTTTTTATATTAATACACCAATAATTACATCAAATGATGGGGAAGGTGCTGGAGAAATGTTTAGGGTTTCCACACTGAAATTTAATAAACCAAACAATGACCTTGGTAATATTGATTTTAAAGATGATTTTTTTGGCAAAGAAGCTTTTCTTTCTGTCACTGGTCAATTGCATGGAGAAGCATATGCAATGGCTTTATCTAAAATATATACATTCGGCCCAACATTTCGAGCAGAAAATTCTAACACCACACGCCACGCTTCAGAGTTTTGGATGATAGAACCAGAAATGGCTTTTTACAAGCTTAACGACAATATTACCCTAGCAGAAGATCTCTTAAAATATCTTTTAAGTTCAATTTTAAACGAATGCTCACAAGATATGGATTTTTTAGAAAATTACATTGAAAAAGGACTAATTAAAAAACTAGAAAACGTAATAAATTCAAATTTTGAGGTTATTACCTATACTAAAGCAATTGAAATTCTTGAAAGCTCAAAAAAAAATTTTGAAATAAAACCTTACTGGGGAATAGATTTGCAAACAGAGCACGAGAGATTTTTAACAGAAGAGACTTTTAAAAAACCAGTAGTGGTCATTGATTATCCAAAAAATTTCAAAGCATTTTACATGAAAATAAATAAAGACAATAAAACTGTCAAAGGAATGGATGTACTTGTTCCCAAAATTGGAGAGATTATAGGGGGAAGCGAAAGAGAGGATAACTTACAAAAATTAGAAAATAGAATAAAAGAATTAAATTTAAACATTGAGCATCTAAACTGGTATCTTGATCTAAGAAGATTTGGTTCCACTCCTCATTCCGGTTTTGGACTTGGACTTGAAAGATTTGTGCAATACTCAACAGGAATATCTAATATAAGAGATTCAATACCATTTCCAAGAACTCCTAAAAATCTTTATTTTTAACCGAACGAAAGGAAACAAAGAAATGAGATTAACAAAACTATACAAATTAATACTACTCTTTCTTTTTGTAATAAGATTATTTCCAGTAAAAGACGGAAAATTAAACAATAAATTAGAATTATTTTCAAACGTAGAAACAAAAATAAAAAAAAATTCTAAGATTCACGATTCAAACTCGAACTTCAAAAAGACCAAAAAAGAATCGATTTTAAAAAAAAATACAAACGGTGAAAAAAATGTAAATTCCAATATATACATACAAAAGTCTAAAAAAATTAATTACCCCAACAAGAATTTAAGCAATAACACTAATCAAAAAACTGCAAATAATGGGAATTATACAACAAATCATTATGTTAAAGTTTATCCTAGCTATAAAAATGATAACTTTGAAGCAATTAAAAATATAAATAAATTCCCAGTTAAAGCCGAAAAAACTCATGCGCTAATCGGCCCAATATTAAAAGATAATCTGGGAATAATAATTAAAATATTAAAAACAAAAGGATACAGTTTAATAGAATACATAGAGGACAATAATTAAGATTTATTTTTTGCCAAAAATTTTAAAATCTCATTAAGCTCATCATCTATATATTCAAAACTATTCTTATATTCACTTTCATTCAAACCTGTCAGCTCATGATTCCCATAATGAATCCAAGTATTTAATTCTTCTCGGTTAGAATATTTATTAACATAATAATCAGGAATATAATCCACAAATCCATGATCCTTATAATCGTAAACTGCTATTTTAACATTTTTATTTTCTATGCCCTTTTTTAAAACCTCACCTCTCAAATAAACAATAGTACGACCCGTATCAAAAATGTCATCGACAAATAAAACCTTATCGCCTGCCCTTAAATATTTTGGGTCATAAGTCCAACCATCTATCATTATCTTTTTTTGCTCATTAAAAATATCATAAGATCTAGCAACAACAGCAGCATATAAAAGGGGTTTATCTACTTTTACAAATTTAAAAAATTCGCTAATAATATTGCCAAGATAGGCTCCTCCCCTCAAAGAGACATACATAATATCTGGAATAAATCCATCTTTATAAATTTTATAAGCAAGCTTAAACCCATTAACTCTTATCTCTTCATAAGAAATATATTTTTTCATAATTTAAACTTATTTCCTTCCCAATAACAATAAATTTTATTTAATCAAAATATTTATTTGCAAAGTAACACATAAATACATAAAACAAAAAAAGGGCTAAGATCAACTCTTAACCCAAAACTAAAACTTACTAAAACGAAATTTTAAAAGAATCGTTTCCTCTTAAAATGTTATAAGTATTTTTTCCAATCTCAAGAGCATCATAAAATTCTCTTAAATTAGAAACACTTTTTGAATTTACAGAAAGAATTACATCTCCTGATTTCATCTTAATATTTGATGCTAAATTTTTATCAATATAATCAACAACAACGCCTTTAGTCCAATTTCTTAAATTAAGCTGAGCTTTAATATCTTCAACTAATGGATACACAACAAAACCTGGAAACATTTTTGAAGAAGAAAGCTCTTTGTCCTTGGGTCTAACAGCAAGAATAATCTCAATATTCTTTTTAACATTACCTCTTAAAATTTCTACATTGATTTTCTCACCAGCATAAAAATCGCTAATATATGATGTAACGTCTTGAAAAACACTCATGGGAACTCCATTAACCTTCACAATAATGTCTCCCGCTCTAAGCCCTGACTTAATAGCAGGTGAACCTGGATAAAGAGAAGCAATAATTGCAGCTGGAACATCATCACCTTCAACCCCCAAGCTTTTTAACACTTCAGGATCTCTTGTCTTTAATGGGTAAAAAGAAATTCCAAGCCATGCTGATTCAATTTTTTTACCTTTAAGGAAAAAATCTACGGTACTTTTAATATTGTTAACAGGAATTGCAAAACCTAACCCAATATTTCCACCAGAATTTGAAGCTATCCAAGCATTAATCCCAATAACTTCACCTTTTGTATTTACAAGAGGTCCACCTGAATTACCTCTATTGATTGCAGCATCAGTTTGAATAAATAAATTTCTTGATTGTAAATTAGGATTTGCAGAACGTTGCAATCCACTTACAATACCTGCTGTAACTGTAAAACTAAATTGAAAAGGGCTACCTACCGCCATAACCCAATCACCTATTTCAAGCTTATCACTATCCCCAAGATCAGCCACTTTAATAGTTGCATCATCACTTTCAAAGCTAATAAGCGCAATATCCTTTTTTTCATCTTTGCCAATTAACTTAGCCTTATGCTTTTTCTTATCATAAGATACAACTTCAAGTTCAGTTGCCTTATCTACTACATGACTATTGGTAACTACATAAAATAATGATTTATTTTTGGAATCTCTACCAATTATTACTCCAGACCCTGCCCAATTGCTTTTTCTCTCAGAATCAAATTCTGGCATATCAAAAAAGAAAAATGGAATAGGAAAACTCTGCTTAATTACCCCTGTTGCATGAACTTCTACAGATGATGGTAAAATTTTCTTGGAAACTTCTCTAAAAGAGTCTTGCAAGGTTTGTACTGTATTACCCTTTTCTTCTGCAAAAACAATGTTACTTCTATTAGAATCTAAATAATGCATCCCAATAAAAAACCCAATACCCAAAGCTAAAAAGCTAAGAATAAATCCAGAAAAAAACTTTTTTTCCACTTTCATAACCTCCACATAATTAATTAATTTTATAAACAATATTTTAATATTTGATTAATTTGAACTTTAAACTTCACTTAAAATTAAAGGCAATCCATCAACAACAGCAACAGTGTGTTCAAAATGTGCAGAATAACTAAGATCAGATGCAAAAACGGTCCAACCATCACTCTTTATTGAAACCTCATGCCCCTTTAAGTTTACCATAGGCTCAATAGCCAAAACCATACCCTCTTGAATTCTAATATTTTTAAAAAAAGGAGCATAATAATTTGGAACACTTGGTTCTTCGTGAAGCTGAAATCCAACACCATGGCCAGTATATTCTCTAACTATTCCAAAACCAAATGGTTTTATATATTCTTCTATTGCTTTTGATATATTTAAAATTCTATTTCCCACTTTCATCTCAGCAATACCCTTGTAAAGAGAAGCATTTGTAACTTCTAAAAGTTTATCGATACTAGGATCCACATTCCCCACTTTAAAAGTTTTTGCCATATCGCTATAAAACCCATCAAGAATAACCCCACAATCAATACTAATAATATCCCCATCAGCTAGTTTTCTTTTTCCAGGAATACCGTGAATAACCTCTTCATTAACAGATGCACAAATGGTACCCTTAAACCCATGATATCCTTTAAAAGCGGGTTTAGCTTTATTTTTAATAATAAAATCATAGGCTATCAAATCAAGTTCCTTGGTGCTAATACCAGGAACAATATTTCTCTCTATTTCTAACAAAGTAAGCGCTAATAAGCTTGCTGAAGCTTTTATTTTTTTAATCTCATCTTTAGATTTCAATCTTAGTTTAGTCAAAATTCAACTTCCTTTCTCTAAGTGTATCTATCATATTTTTATAAAGCCTTCCTTCATCGGTTTTGTAAAAAGAATAAGAAGTTAAAATAGATTCTTTGCCTTTTTCCATTTTTCCCAAATAAAGATAATTAATTCCTTGTTTTAAGTAAATTTTTGATACAAGCTCACGCTCATAATGGGTATTAACATCTTTATCATAAAAACTACTAGGCAATAAAGATATTCCTTTATTAAAATATCTTTCTGCTTCTTTATAATCCTTCTCAGAAAAACTCAAAACCCCAAGATTATAGTAAATTCCAAACATATATGTTGGAGATTTACTATCAAAAATTATCCTTTTTGAACTAATAAAATCTCTTTTAAGGAAATAATAATAAAATTTATAAAAATCATACCAATCTTGTTTATTTCCAGAAAAACTATATATTTTAAAAAATAAATCCAAGTCCTTTAAATCTGAATAAAGCAACAAATTCCAAGCCAGAAATTGTGCAATACTAGAATTGTAGTCTGTCTTGTAAAACAGTCGCCATAAATAAGATTTTTTTGCCTCATACTCAGAATTTGCATAATTTAATGCAAAATAAATTTTAAAAAATAAAGGATCTTCCTTGTAATTAGCTACAATTTCATTAGCTTTAAAATAATTCTTAATTTTTAAATATATGCTTGCTAAATAATAACTTATTATCTTATTGCCTTTAAATACCTCATTAGCCTTATTCAAATAAGAAATTGCTCTTTTAAAGTCATTCTCGTTATTAGCTATAAGTGCAAGATTTAAATAAACAAGAACACTGTAATCAGGAAATTTTGTATAAAGCTTTAAATATTCATTCTTGGCATTCTTAATATCGCCTTTTTTAAAATAAGCATCAGCAAGCAAAAAAAGCAAAGCAGGATCATCTCCATTTTTAAAAAACTTAAGATTGGAAATTGTAAAATCCAAATCATTAAGATTGTATGAAATATATGCAAGCTCTTTGAAAAAGTTTTTGTCTTCTTTAATTTTAAAAAGTATACGCTTAGCAGCATCTATGTTTTTTTTCTCTATATACAAAAGCATTGCATTTACTAAAAATGCATTATTTTTAAGATTTAAACCCATCTCTTCAAAAACACGAGCATCCTTTTCTCTATAAATTTTATCAATAAATTTATTAAAATCTAAAACCTTATTATCTGCACTTAAATTTTTCATAAAAACTTCATCGTAAAGACCCCGATACTCTTCACTATTTAAAAGATATTGATTTGCAATTTTATAAGCGTCTTTTAAAACTCCAATTTTAAGCTTAGAATAAACTTCTAAAGCCCTTAGCTTTAAATTACCTGGCAAAACTTTAACACTAAGATTTACTATATCCCCCATAAGATGGTAGTCACCTGTATTTAAAGCCCAAATCTTAGCTCTTTTAATAAGAGCTAGCCACTTAAATTCGGTATTAGCATAATATGATGAAAATCGTATTGCTTTTTTAGCATCATCAAATTTTTTTCTATCGATATAAAAATCAATTCCTATAATAAGCTTGCTAAAATCTTTCTCACCTTTCAAAAAATATAAAACATTGGGATTGAAATAGAAATAAAAACCACCTAAAAAAACCGATAATAAAAATAATAAAATAAACACTAAAGTTTTATTTTTTTTCAACTCAATTCTCCATATTTTTTAATAAAGCATCAAGTATGCCATTTATAAACTTGCAGGAGTTCTTACTCCCATATTTCTTGGCAATCAAAATTGCATCATCAATTACAGCACGCTTTGAATTTTCAAAATTTTGGAACTTCAAAGAATATACACCCATTCTAAGTATTGCAAGATCAACCTTATCCATTCGATCTAAGGACCAATTCCAAGAAATATCCCTAATCAAGCTATCAATATGCTCTAAATTATTAAAAGTACCATTTACTAAAGAAGAATAAAACGACTTAATAGATTCATTTTCTATATCCAATCCTTTATCCTCAATATTGAAAATATCAAAAATATCATCCATTGCGCTTTGATTAATATCAATACTATAAATCTTTTGAAAAGCCAAAACTCTAACTTCATGCATTAAATCCATACCAAAATTATATAAATAAAAATATTTTTATTTTAGACTAGAATCCAAAATTTGTATACTTGCAGACTTGTTAAGCTTACCATACACATCTTGCTGCACTTGAACAACAATTTGCTGTTGCTGAATATTAACCATGTTATTTCTTATTGCATCTTTGACAATCAAATCTGTAGCAGGCGATACTTTATCATTCAAGCCTAAAAATCTCTGCGCATATTTTTCTGTAACTTTAACAATATGAAACCCTTCCTTTGAAGCAATAGGCGAAGATATATCACCCTTATTAAAATTAAAAACCTCTTTTATAAAATCAGGTCCAAGAAGATTTTGAGCATTTTGATCATCCCTTGACAAAAACCCAAGATCTCCGTTTTTAGCTTTGGAAGACTCATCATTTGAATATTTTCTTACAGCTTCTTCAAAAGTAATTTTTTTTGATCTTATTTGGCTTAAAATATTTTTTGCTTGATCTAAAACATCTGATCTTTTTTTATCCTTAGTAGAAAAAAATACATGACTAACTCTTGAAATATCGGGATTTACAAATCTAGTTTTATTAGCCTCATAATACTCAATAATTTCTTTCTCACTAGGAGTTTTAACTTCAGAAAACCTGGGCTGAGCCTGCTTTAAAACAAGTTTTTGGGAAGACAAAGATCTTTTCATTGAAGATAAAAGCTCACCCCAATTTGTACCTTGTTTTTCTATCATCTGCTTGATTTGCTCATCAGTAAAATTTACAAGTCCAAATTGAGTTCTAATCGTTTGCATAACCTCATCATCTGAAATTTTAATTCCTTGCTTTGAAGCCTCTTGACTAAAAAGAACATCTGCTATTAAAACTTGCAAAACTTGCTTTTTCTCAGCAGCAGTTAAATCTCGACCTTGAGTCTTTTTAAATATATCAACCTTGGAGTCAAAACTGGTTTTAGTAATAATTTCATTTTTATATAAATTAATAATAGCAACAGGAGTATTTTGAGCAAAAGAGTTAATCCCCACAGTTCCCAATATTACCAAAAATAAAAAACTCTTCATAACATAACCTCTTAAAAGAATCACTTACCCACTAATTTAACAAAAATTTACATTTAAATCTAGTTAACAAAACATTTTCATCTATACAAAAAACTAGAAATTCCTTGTCCGCCACCAACACAAACAGATGCTATTCCTTTTGCTTTATTCTTCATTTTCATAGAACGAGAAAGTGTTAATAAAATTCTTGAACCGCTAACTGCAAATGGATGCCCTAAAGCAATAGCACCGCCATTTATATTAATAATATCGCTAGTTATATTGTATTTTTTAAACAAGGCCTTTTCAATACTTAATGCTTGAGCCGCAAATGCTTCATTTACTTCAATCAAATCTATTTCGCTAGGGTTTAAACTTAATTTACTAATAATGCCTTCAATAGCTGCATAAGCTCCAAAACCCATATAAAGCGGATCAAGCCCTACACTTTTAAATCCTCCAATATAAGCTAATGGACTTATTCCTAAGCTTTTTGCTTTTTCCTCACTTGCTAAAATTAAAAAACAAGCCCCATCATTTAAACTAGAAGAATTTCCAGCGGTTACTGTGCCTAATTCTTTAAAAACAGGATTAAGAGATGCCAGTTTATTCAGAGTTACATTATCTCTTATTTCCTCATCGCTTGAGACAACCCTGCTAGAATTAGTCTTCTTATCAAAAACAGTCAAAGGATAAATTTCATCTTCAAAATATCCAAGTTCTCTTGCCTTCAATGCCTTTACATGAGAATTATATGCAAATTCATCTTGCATCTCTCTTGTTATTTTATATTTTTCTGAAAGATTTTCTGCCGTAAGTCCCATAGAAATAAAATTTAGAGAATCTATTAAGGCATCTTTTTGAATTGAATCTTCAAGTTCAAAATTACCAAATTTAAGACCGTCAAATCTAATCTTTCTGGGCAATAAATAAGGAGAATTGGTTAGATCTTCCACTCCCCCAGCCAAAACAATATCATTGTTTCCAAGAACAATAGAGTTAAATGCAAGTTCCAAAGCCTTAAGACCAGAACCACAAACCTTATTAACACTAAATGCAGGCACGGTATCGCCCAAATTAGACTTTAAAGCAATTTGCCTTGCAATATTTTGACCAAGTCCCGCAGATATTACATTTCCAATAATGACCTCATCTACTTCACATAACTTATTTCTTCCAAGCAAAGCTTTAACAACTTTTGAAGATTCATCAATAATATCTAAACCTCTAAACGAACCTCCAAACTTGGTATTAGGCGTTCTAAGTCCATCAATAATAGCTACTTTTTTCATCGCAAATACTCCTAAAGTCTTAGCAAACTCTATTGAATTATACAATACAATAGCTCACTATAAAAACTACACTTAATTAATAAAAAAAAATAAACTAAAGTGTTATAATTTTTAAGTGCGTTTTAAAAAAATACTTTTCATAATATTTATAATTTCTGCTTTGAAAGCTTATTCTTATAATCATGCAATCCAATACAAAAATGAAGGTATTGACAAATATTCTTTTGAAATACTAAATGATGGGTTTGGATTTTCATTAAGCGATTTTTTTGATGATTTGAGAAGTGGTTCTCTAATTTTCACCTATATTTCAAAATACAATTTTATAATAAATTTAGAAGCACACATGTTAACTTTTAGAGGCTATAAAGACTCGCCAAAATCTTTAATTAGTAGAACAGACTTAATTGAAATAGGTTTCATGTATTACTTTCCAATCTTATTGCTAATTAATGGAAAAAATTTTGGAGAAATAGACTTGGGAATTGGAATTAAAAACTTATTATTTGGAAACTGGGGAGGACGCTTAATGCAAAGTATAATTCACCTCATTTTAAATCAACATCGTCCAATTCCAAGCATAAAAAGCTACGATAGCTACAATTACAGAGGCTTTTTAAGCTTTGCTCTAAATTACTCTTACATGAATTTTTTAAATTTAGAAAATTATATGGATTTATCTTATTTTGCAGATTATTTTATCAAAAACAGTATTGGAATTACTTTAAAAAATGAAAATATTGGATTTGATATAAAACTTTATTCCCAAATTCAAAATCGAATTAAAAGCCTTAAAACATATTCAAAAATACAAGAAGCAGAAACCGGAATTGGAATAAATTATCAACTTTACTCTAAAAATTTTTTCATAACAAATAATTTAAACATTAAAAATTTTTCAACTAAAGAAAATTTCTTAAGTGTTGGGGGATTTGGAATAATCATTACACCTGAAGAATACACAACAATATCAGAATCGAAAAATGAATTTAATATTTTAAGTAATAATTTTTACTTTGGATTTGATATTATGATCCCATTTAAAATAAGAAATTTAATATTTTATAAAATAAACGAAAACATCAGCCATTACTTTTCAATCTCAACAAATTATTACACTAATTACAATGAAACTAATAGCTTTACAAATAGATTATCATCGGGCATCATGTATGAATTTCTACCCCAAAAAACATTCAATCCTTACCTCATTGCGGGATTATTTTTTGCCTACAATCAAAATAACCAAGATATTAAAAGCATCTTTAGGCCAATAAGAATAAAAAACGTTTTTCAAGCTGGAATTGAAAATGAATTGGGATTTTTATTCAAAATGCTAAAATACCATAACACAGAGTATATTTTCAAAATATATTCAAAAGTCAGTTATGTTCCTTTAGCTTATAACCTAGATGAAAAAAAATTAGAAAAACATTCTATTAACTTTAATTATTTGGGAGTTGGGATAGTCATTAAATAACAATATTAAAATTAAATTAATACTGATGGTCTTTGTTAACAAACTTGGTAATGTGTGGCAAAAATAATATATCTGCTCTCCCCGTAGGACCATTTCTATGCTTTGCCACAATAACCTTAGTTTCTATTGGTTCTATCTCAGCAGAAGACTCAAATTTAAAATCTTTATCTCTGTGAAGTAAAATTACAATATCAGCGTCTTGCTCTAATGCACCTGATTCCCTTAGACTAGCAAGATTAGGTTCTCGCCCTTCTGTATCTCTTGTAAGTTGAGACAATGCAATAATAGGAATTTCAAGCTCTCTGGCAAGCTCTTTAAGAGATTTGCTAATCGAAGCAACTTGTTCATGTCTTGGAAGATTTTTTGTTTCAAAAGAAATAAGACTAATATAATCAACAAATATTATATCTATACTATAAAATCGCTTAAGTTTTCTAGCTTGAGTTGCTAAAGTTAGTAAACTAATATTGGGAGTATCTTCAATATAAAGCTCAGCATCACTAATCTCATTTACAACATCATTTAATGATTTTATCTCTTGTCCAGATAAAATGCTATTTTGAACTTTAAAGCTATCAATACAAGATTGAGACGATATTATTCTTTTTATTAAAGCATCTGCTGTCATTTCAAGAGAAAAAAATCCTACTTTTTTCTTTCCTTCTTTTCTCAATGCTATAGCAGATGCAATATTTAAAGCAAATGCCGTTTTACCAATACTAGGACGAGCACCAACTATAATAAAATCACTATTTCTAAATCCCCCAATAAGAGAGTCGACCTTTCTAAAGCCACTTGGAATACCAAAATTTGCTTCCTTTTTCTTCATACTGCGTTCATATATCTCATTATGAACACGTTCTGCAATAACTTTAGCATGATAGAGATTTTTACTAGAATAATCTAACTCAATTGAAAGAATCTTTTGCTGAGATTCTTCAACAATCTCATTAATAGTTTTTGTAGAATCACTTATATAGTCATTAAGTTCTTTAGAAACATTTAAAATACTTCTACGAACACTTTGCTCTTTTACAATTTTTGCATAAACATTAATAGTTCTATCTGTTGGCAAATAAACTGAAAGTGAATCTAAATAATCTGGTAAATTAATTAAATCTTTTTTAAGCAAAAGTTGTGTTTTTGAAACATGCTTAGATACTTCTTCAAAAACAGTAATGGGATCAATATTTTCCCTTTTTTCATAAAGCGAAACCATTGCTTTGAAAATCAACTTGTGAGTTTCATTGTAAAAATCATCAGCTCTTACATGAAAAGCAATTTGCTCTAACTTATCTGAATTATAAAATATACTAGAAATTACCGCTTTTTCTGCACCATCATTAAAAAGAAGTGCAGAATTTGAAAAAGCTGCTAAAGCCACAAACTATACCCTTTCTCTTTCAGCTTGCTCATCTACTTTATTTAACTTTTTATTTAAAGGCTTTTTATCCTCTTGCTTTTCTTCTTTTTTTATCTCTACTTTAATAATAGAGCTAATGCCTTCATAAAGCTTAATTGTTACATCATAAGTTCCAAAAGTCTTTAAAGTTCCATGATGTATATCTATTTTTTTTCTCTCTATATCAAAACCAAGTTTAAAAAGTTCCTCAGCAATATTCAAACTGTTAATGCTATGAAACAATTTGCCAGAATCATTGGATTTCATAAAAAATTCTAATTTAACCAGATCAAGCTTAGATTTCAGATCGTTGGCAATTTGTTTTTTTGTTTCTTGCTTTTTTAATATTGATCTTCTTTTTTGATTGAAAATCTCAACATTATGTTTATTTGAAAAAACTGCAAAACCTTTGGGTAACAAATAATTTCTTGCAAATCCATCTCTTACCTCTACAGTATCTCCTTCTCTTCCAAGATTAATAAAATCTTCCTTTAAAATCACTTTCATAATTACCCCTAAATAACTATTTTTTTACAAAAGGCAACAAAGCCATATATCTTGCTCGTTTAATTTCTAATGCCAAACGCCTTTGATGTTTAGCAGAAGTTCCAGTAATTCTTTTAGGTAAGATTTTACCTTGCTCGGTAATAAACTTTTTAAGAAAATCAAACTCTTTATAATCAGGATGTTTGCCAGAATCACAAAATTTACATGACTTTCTCTTAAAAAATCTAAAATTTGAATTTTTTTTAAAACCATCCTGCTGATTTTCAAATCTTGAATCTCTTTGATTTACATCTCTATCTTTATACATAAACTTAAACTCCATTAAAAAGGTATATCTTCATTAAATTTATCATCAACAATATCAATATCCTTAATTGCATCTTCTTTTTTATAGTTTGTCAAACTATTAACATCTGAATCTTGCATTTGAAAAGTATTAGAACCTGAACTAAACATTTGCAAATTATCTACAAATATATTCACCTTACTCCTCTTATCACCAGTATTCCTATCTTGCCAGCTTTCATATTTAAGAGATCCACTTACCACAACTTGTTTGCCCTTTTTCAAATATTCATTAAGACTTTCGGCTCGTTTTGAAAAAATAACACAATCAAAATATTGTGGATAATCAATCCATTCATCGTTTTTTTTCATTCTTCTATTATTGGCTAAAGAAAACCTAAGAACAGCCATACCACTTTCTGTATAAGAAAGCTCAGAATCTCTTGTAAGTCTGCCAGATAATACTAATGAATTGATATCAGCCATTCAAAACCCTCTTATTTTTCCTGAATATCTGCGCTTTCAGAACTTGTTGGCACTTCGATTTTAGAGCCACTTTTTAGATTTTCTTTGTCAATATTGTCTTTAAATTCCCTAAAGTTTCTTCTTTTAATTTTTTTAGTATTGATCTTTCTAACTATTTTGACCAAAATCATATACCTAAGCAAGCTTTTAATTAACTTAAGCTTTGATTCAAATTCTTTTAAATTATTACCTTCCATACTAAATTCTATTATTTCATAACGACCTCTAGCTTGCTTTTTGATAGGATATTCTAAGGCCCTCTCACCAATAAAATTGCTAATAATATCAGTTGCACCATACAATTCTAAAGATTTTTTAACTTCTTCTAAAGAACCTTTATACTCAATTTCTTCACTTTTAAACAAAAAACACGCCTCATATCTTTTAATCACTATAAAACTCCTTATGGTCTAACGCATTGCAAAATATGCAACAAAGGTTACTTTGTTAGTATATAAGAGAGACTAATTTTTTTCAACAATAAAAACTTTATTTATAAAACAAAATAAAACTAAAAATAATCTAAACTCTTAATCTTCTTCTAATTCACTAAGCTTATAAGCTTTTCCTGATTTACCTTGCTTTTCAAGTTTTTTGTCTTCTTTCATTTCAATATAAGTCTTAAAGCCTTTTTTAACATTGTCAACTGCAACCACAACACTAGCTTCAAAAAGACTTTTTGGGGAATAGGTATCAATAGCCTTTTTAATATAAAACACATTAGATCCATAAAATAACTGCACCTTGCCATTAATAAGTCCTATCTTAAGAACTCCAGCCTCTTTAAGCAAATCATTATCAATAAGCTCAGTATTCACAACATCTACATGCAATCTTGTAGAACAAACATCAAGCTTTATAATATTATCAAATCCACCAAGACCTTGAATTAAAAGATGAGCAATCCCCAGGCTCTCTAGCTTACCTTCTTGACCTTCAAAAAATGGATCATCTGCAATAAATATCTGAAAATCAAAATATCTATAAAGACAACTAAAAGTAAAATAATAAAGAACAAAAAAGATCGCCCCTAAAGGCATTGCACTGATCCAATTTGTCTTAGAATTCCCTTGAAGTATTCCAAACATAAAAAAATCCAAAAACCCATTAGAAAAGGTATTGCCAATCGTAATATCAAAAAAATTAGCAAACAACAATGCAAATCCCGAATAAATGGCATGAACAAAATAAAGCAAAGGTGCTGTAAAAATAAATAAAAATTCTAAAGGTTCAGTTATTCCAGTCAAAAAAGCCGTCAAAGCACCAGAAAAAAGAAGAGCTGCAACCTTACTTTTATTCTCATGAACAATGCCCTTATAAACCCCCAACGCTGCTCCAGGCAATCCAAACATAATAGATAGATAAAATCCACTACCAATCTTAGCAAAGCCTGATGAAAATTTAACAAGTGATGGATCTAATAACTGGGCATAAAATATATTCTTAAGACCCCTAACAGCATTACCATTAATTATCTCTACTCCCCCTAAAGAAGTAAACTCAAAAGGAAAAGATAAAATAGAATGTAATCCTAAAGGCAATAACAACCTATTTAAAAATCCATAAAGAAAACTGCCAAAATATTCAAATCTAAAAACAAACAAGCCCAAAGATGCAATTAATTTGTCAAAACTTGACCAAATCAAACAAAAAAATATAGCCAAAATAACACAAAAAGGCAAAATTATTACTACGGGCACAAAATGGCACTCTGAAAAAAAAATAAAAGGCTTTGGTAGCTTCATATTATAAAATTTGTTATGCAAATAACCAACCAAAAGCCCTACCGCTAACGAACCTGCAATTCCCGTATTTAAAGTTTGAACGCCAAGAAAATTTATACGCCCCACAGAAGACATTGCCTCTGCTTCAACAAGGCCTGAAAAAGTCTCAATAAAATAATTTTCAGTAATATTAAATGTTAAATAACCAATAAGGCCTCCTAAAGCAGCTGTTCCCTGTCCTATTCTTGCAACTCCAACAGCAATCCCAATAGAAAAAATTAAAGGCATATTAAAAAGAATAGCATTGCCTATAGCCTTCATTAAACCTAAAACATCTTGAAAAAAAAATTTATCAAAATAAACAATATTGGAAGGATTTGAAAATACAGATCCAATACCAATCAACAAACATGAAACCGGTAAAATAGAAATAGGCACTCGTAGTGCTTTAGAAAATTTTTGCAAACTTGAAAAGTTAATTATTTTAATAAAATTAATCATGCTAAGCCTCTCCAATGCTAATTTCAGCAAACACTATTTATTATAAAGCTTTTTTTATAAAAAAAAACTTATTTATAAAACAAGCTAAATATTTAGACTAGATAAATCAAGTAAGATTTAATTTAATCTTGAGAAAATCTTACAATTAAAGTAATGTATTATAAGTTTTTTATAAATACATGATCAAACGGAGGTAAAGTTGTGCTTACAGAAAACAAACTTAAAAATTGCTCATTAAGCAATATTAATACAAGTAAAATACCAAAGAATGAACTTTTTAGTTCTATATCGCATCTTTTTGGAATTATTTTGTCTATAATTGGAACAACAATTCTTATTACAATATCTGCTCTTAAGAAAAAAGATTTACATATACTTGTATTCTTTATTTATGGATTTTCAACGACTCTATTATATGTAATGAGCACTCTTTACCATATATTTCCAAAAGGAAGTAGGATAAAAAAAATATTTAGAAAATTTGATCATATTTCAATATTTATTCTAATAGCAGGAACATATACTCCTGCATGTGCAATCCTTGTGCCAAATAAATCAGGGATAATAATCTTATCTATAGTATGGAGTCTAGCTATAATCGGAATCATTTTCAAGGCAATATTTACAAATAGCCCCGGGTGGTTTAATGGATCTATATTTATAATCATGGGGTGGCTTATCCTTTTTAAAATTAAGCCTATTTACGAAGCTCTTAGTGGAAAAGGATTTTTTTGGCTAGTTTTTGGTGGAATCGTATATACAATAGGCGGAATAATATATATATTAAGTAAAAAATTCAATCCAACAATTAACATGAAAATGCATGATGTATTTCACATATTAATAATAATTGCATCGGCATCTCACTTTTGGCTTATGCTAAAATACATTTCTAATTTTTAATTTAATATATGTAAAAGACCCTTCAAATCGTTAAAAAGGCCTAAGCCAAAAAGAAACAGTGCAAAAAAAATACCAAAGCTATAAAAAGAATAAATGGTTTTGGCCTTAAATCTTTTTCCACGTAAAAGTTCAATAAAGCTGATAAAAATTTGTCCCCCGTCAAAAACAGGTATTACAATAAAAAACAAATTCATGCCGGCAAGAATTAAACTCAAGACAGAAATGTTATTAATCCAATACAATAGTCCTAAAGAATAAGATGAAGAGAGAATTCCTATAATTCCAACAGGGCCTGATACACTCTTGGAGGTATTTAAAAAATTTGTTATCAATAAAAAAATAGAATACAAAATGTCTTGCAAAGCATTTACAACCTTAAAAAAAGAATTCTTAATAGCACTTGAAACATTTTCTACTTTAATTAGCCTTTTTAAAGGCGGTGAAAAATATATGCCAATCATTTTACTTTTATCCTGAAATACTAATTTTGAAGAAAAAATTTCTCCATTCCTAGAAAACTTAATCTCCACAACATCTGAATTTAAATTCTTAAGCAAATCATCTAAATCTCTTTTATTTTTCAAAAGAATATTATCAATGCTAATTATTTCGTCACCCGATTTCATTCCCGCAATTTTAGCAGGCGAATCTAAAACTACATCTGCTACCACAAGATCAATCCAAGGGCCAATTTCTTTTAAAAAATCTTGCAAACTAACGGTCTCTTCAAAAGTAATATTTTCCTTTCCCCTTAAAACATCAAATGTAACTGTAGATTTTTTTTCCGGAATAATATTTCTCAAATCAGAGAAATATTCAATTTTTTTATTATTAACCTTTAATATAATATCACCATCTCTAAATTTATCTTTTAAAAAAGAATTTTTATTTAAAATACTAACCTTTGAAGAATGGTCAAAATATATAATACCCATCATACTTATAAAAATGAAAACAATAAATGAAAAAATCAAATTAAATAAAGGACCTGCAAAATATATTAAAATTCTTTTAAAATGTGAAATTCCAAACAAAGAATCTTTATCTGCTTCTAATTCTTTATTTGCCTTAAGTTCCTTTTCTAGGTGATCAAATCCTTTAAGCTTGCAATATCCTCCTAGAATAATTGGAGAAAGTCTATACTCAGTACTATTAATTTTAAACTTTAATATACTAGGACCTATACCCACAGAAAAAACTTCAACCTTAACTTTAAAAAGCTTGGCAAATAAAAAGTGCCCCAGCTCATGAATAAATATTATAAAACTAAGAGCCAGCACACTAAAAAGAATATACATAAAAATTTCCTCCAAAAATCACTAAGATAAGTATAAATAAAATATTGGGCCTGTCAAAAGAAAAGAATCAATCGAATCAAGAGCCCCACCTCTACCAGGAATGATTTTCCCAGAATCCTTTACTCCAGCACTTCGTTTCAATCCAGATTCAAACAAATCACCAATAATGGTAAAAACTCCAATTAAAATGCCAAAAATAATAGATTCTCCATAGCTTAAATTTATTAATCTAAAAACTACCGCAAATATAGCAGTAAATATAGAAAATAAAATGCCCCCAAAAAACCCCATTAATGTTTTATTTGGACTAATAATAGTAGGACGATAACTATTTTTCCCTAAAAAATAGCCAAAAAGATATGCAAAAGTATCGTTTCCACTTACCATAGCAAAAAGTATTAACATTAAAAATGGGGCCTTAGGAAAAGTTGTAATAGAAACTATAAAAGACATTAATACCCCGGGATATATAAGTATAAAAAGTATTGACGTTGCTTGAGACAAAAAGTTTCCAATCTCATGTTCTTTAATAAATACTAAATTAACAATCCAATTACTAAACACTAACGCTATAACCAAATAATATACAACATTCATGCCTAAATAAAAAACATTAAAATGAATATACGTTAAAATGGGGGGAGTAAACCCTAAAAAAAAAGATAATATACTCGAAAGTCCTGACGATTTAAATTTTAATAAATCATTAACTTCTTTTGCGGCAAAACCACTAAATATAAAAATCAAAATATTAAGAAATAAATAATTTTTAAAATCTAAAAATATTAAAAATAAAATCAAAGGAACAAAAAATAGAAATGTTCCCAACCTTGCAAAAAAAGCAAATCTCTTAACCTTACTCAACAAATCATCTCCCAAAATTTCTTCTTCTAAGCTGAAAACATTCTAAATCCTTACTATACCTATTCTCATAATATTCAGGCCACAAAACATTTGAAAAAATTAATTCAGAATAAGCAATCCTCCATAAGAAAAAATTACTTATTCTAATATTTCCGCCTGTACGTATTAAAAGATCAAGATCAGGAAGTTCTGGATTGTCCAAAAAATTGGAAAAAGTATTCTCATCTAAAGACTTTAAATCAAAATTATTTGAAACAAATTTTCTAACAGCTCGAAGTATTTCATTGCGCCCTCCATAATTGATTGCCAAATTTAAAACAAGATTGTTAAAATTTTTAGAAAAGCTGACAGAATCTTTTATCGAACTTTTTACTTCTTCACCTAAGGAGTCAACATCTCCTGAAACTATTATTTTTATTCCATTTTTTTTGTAAAAATTAAATTCAGCCCTCAAATAGCTAGCAATCAAAAACATTAACTCTTCTATCTCACAATCATCCCTTTTCCAATTTTCAGTAGAAAACACATAAAAGGATAAATATTTGATACCTATCTTTAAAGAATGCTTAACTATTTCTTTTGCTCTTTTAAGACCTTCTTTATAACCTTCTGAAAAAGACAATCCCTTACCTAAAGCCCACCTTCTATTGCCATCCATGATGATTCCAACATGACTTGGAAGAGAACTTTTATTCATGGGCTTTAAACTTCCATTATTTCTTGAATTTTAGATTCTAAAATCGCATCTATCTTTTTAATATAAATATCTGTGGATTTCTGAATATCATCTAAAATTCTTTTCAAACTGTCTTCTGTGATTTCCGATTCTTTTTCTTGCTTTTTAACCTTATTATTTAAATCCTGCCGTATATTTCTAGTTGAAATTTTATGTTCTTCTGCTATTTTTTTAGCATGCTTTACAATATCTTGCCGCCTTTCACTAGTTAAAGCTGGAACTTTAATTCTAATAACAGAACCATCGCTTGAAGGGTTCATAGAAAGATCAGAATTAAGTATAGCTTGTTCTATCTTATTCAAGATAGTTTTATCCCAAGGTTGAATAACAACAAGTCTTGCTTCAGGAATTCTAATACTTGACACTTGAGTTATGGGTGTCCTTTGGCCATGGTATTGAACAAAAATTTTATCAAAAATATTACTACTAATTCTACCTGTTCTTAACGTTTTATATTCATTGTCAAGTGATAAAAGAACCTTGCTCATCTTTTCATCCAGAAAAGCCTTATAATCTTCCATATAAACTCCTCCTTACTGACAAAAAGCAGTACATTGTCTATCCTATTCTTAAATACTTAAACTCAACTATTTCTATCTTGCTTGAAATTGCTTTTGAAACCTCTTCCAACATCTCCCTAACAGTGAGTTTATCATTTTTTACAAAACCTTGTTCAAGAAGAGAAATTTCAGCAAGATGTTTTTTTATTTTTCCAGCAACTATGCCTTTAACTATGCTTTCTGACTTCCCACTAAGTTCTAATTGTTTAGCAAATATCTCTTCTTGCTCTTTAATATAATTTGGACAAACATCATCATTTCTCAAATAAATAGGAGCAAGAGCAGCCACATGTAAAGCTAAATCCATAGCAAAATCTTGCAACATTTTATCTTCAGTTTTAGAAAAATCATCTACTTTTAATTTAACCAAAACACCTATTTTAGATTGTTCGCCATGCAAATAAATTTTTACAAATTCATTAGATTGAATTTCAGTAATAAAAATTTTTTTAACCTGAATATTTTCTTTTATTGTAGCTGCTAAATTTTTAAGTTCTAACTCTTGAGAAGCAGTTAAAGAATTTCTTCCACTCTCTACCAATTCCTTAATTAAAGAATTACCGAAATTAACAAAATTGTGATTTAAAGCAACAAAGTCTGTTTCACAAGAAACAAGCAAAAGACCTGCATGAATATTATTTGAATATGAGAATACTCTACCTTCTTTTGCATCTCGGTCAAGTCTTTTCTCAGCAGACGCAATTCCCATTTCTCTAAGTTTTTTTTTAGCTAATTCAAAATCTCCACCAGCAGCAGACAAAGCTTTTTTACAATCCCCAAAACCAGCATTGGTTTCTTCTCGAAGTTTTTTTACATCTTGAGGACTAATAATGCTCATAAATTATTCCCCCCCTTCTTCAATAGAATCACTTTTATCATTTTTAATTTCAATTTCTTTCATCAAATCTTCTTCGTTCAAATTTTCAATTATTTGAATACCAACCTCTTTATCACTTTCTAAAATAGCATCAGATATTATTTTGGTAAACAAAGCAACAGAACGAATAGCATCATCATTCCCAGGAATTGGGCAATCAATAACATCCGGATTACAATTTGTATCAACCACAGAAATAATGGGGATTTTTAATTTTCTAGCCTCATTAATAGCTATTTGCTCCCTCTTAGGATCAATGATAAAAACAGCACCAGGAAGCGTTTCCATGTCTTTAATACCTGATAAATTTTTAGCTAATTTTAATTTTTCACGATTGAGCTGTGAAATCTCTTTTTTACTTATCATATCAAAAGTTCCATCAACTTCCATCTTTTCTAGCTTTTTTAATTTTTGAACAGATTTTCTAATCGTATTAAAATTAGAAAGCATGCCCCCAAGCCATCTATTATTAACATATGGCATATCACTTCTTCTTGCTTCTTGTTCGATTATTTCACTAGCTTGCTTTTTGGTTCCAATAAAAAGCACCTTTTTGCCATCTTTTATCACTCTTTGAACAAGCTCATAAGAATCTTTAATACCTTGTAAAGTCTTTTGAAGATCTAAAATATGTATTTCATTTCTCTCGGAAAAAATAAATCTTTTCATTCTAGGATCAAGCCTTTTTACCTGATGACCAAAATGAACTCCGGCCTCCAACAAGCTCTTCATCGTAATAATTGCCAAATCAACCTCCTATTATCCTTCTCTTTTACTCACTATGACACCACATAGCGGAAATTATCCCCTCTTTTATAAGAATATAATAAAACAATCCAACCAATAAGTCCACCTATTAAAAACAAACATTTCACTCTTGAATAAAATTATTAACAAATTATATTAATAAAAAATATTAAAAACTAAGTTGATTCTCAACTCTTTTAAAAATCATTCTTTTATAAGTCGTTCTTATTTCTTTCAGAAAATTTAATCAAACCTATTAAAATCACCGATCCTAAAATAGGAAATAAATAAAGAATAGGATCTATTCGCCTTTCATAATAATCAGAATAGAAAAAAGGAATAAAAAATAAAAATACAATGCCACCTAAAAAACTTATTAAATAAATTACTAAAAACTTGAAATTCAATATGTTTAAAAACATAACAAAAAAGCTTATCAAAAAAGAAATAATAATGTTTGTTAAAATCAAATGAGAAAAAAATACTATCATACTCCTCCATAAAACTAATTAATTAGACAAACTAAATCCCGACAAATCTCCAAGATCAATAAGAACACTATAAGCATCGTCAACAATGCTGCCTACGCCCATAACAAAAATTGCCAAATTATATTTAGGAGCAATGTCTTTTGTAAAAAAATCGTCATTTATATGCTTTAGATCAATTGGCCTTTTCTCTTTGTCTAAAAGATCAGACTTTTTAATAGATTTTGAAAAACCTATATATTTCCCTTTGTCAATGTAAGACCTATATATGTTTTTTTTCTCAAGAAGAATAGGGGACGAAGAAGTATTTCCATTTCTTACAATAATGAAAGCCTCACCGGGAACATCTTTTCTTAATTCTCCAAAATTTATTTCAAAATACAAAGGCAATTTGCTATCGACCCATTCTTTATTTAATTTAAAAACAGGTTTACCAGAATACATAGTAGCACTCAAATTTATTTTATAAAACCCTCTATTATTAAATTCACTAACATTGTCAAAAACACCCCTTAAAGCTTCGAAATCTTTTTCCACACTTTTTCGAAAACTACTTACATGATAATTGGCGCCTTCTGGATAAAACTTATAGTATATATCAAAACCCCTTAATTTTTCAGCTGCTTGATTAGAAAAATAATCTGCTGGCAAAAAAAAGGCCACAGAATCCCTTGAAATTCGATTATCAATCTTTTCTGGCGATGGAAGTATTAAAATATTGTCAAGACCACATCCGATAACCCCCAGACAAAATATAAAATATAAGATAAAAAAAATTATAAAACCTCCCCCAAAAATACAAATTAATTTTGTTTAAGTTCTAAAATTTTATTATTTGCTATATTTATATATAAATTATTTTCATATGGGAATTTAACAATCTCTTCATATACTTTCACAGCAAGGTCTTTATCTTTTTCCTCAATCAATATTGCCTTACTTAAAAGAGCTCTTACCTTTAAAAACCCTAAACTAGTGTTCTTGATAAGATCCTCATAAACTAATAAAGCATCTTCTTTTAATCCCATTTTTTCATAAATTGTAGCTTTATTGATAAAAGCAATTTCGCTTTCAATACCTTTTGCCTTAATAACAATATCTAAATCCTTAATAGCCTCATCATACTGTGATTGACTTTGCAAATAAACAGCTTTAGCTAAATAAAATCTTGAAATAAAGTAAGATGAAATTTCTTTTTCCTTTAAAATAAGTTCCTTTATCCTAAGAGATATTTTTTCTCTCTCTTTGACATCATTTTCTTTTAAATAATCATTTAAATCCTTTTCAAGATTTTCTACTATTTCACCACCACTCTTTACATAATCTTTACTTAAAGAATTATAAAAAACAACAATAATAGATACAAACACAAAAATAATAGCAATAAAGAAAACTAAAAGATTATTCTTAGCCATTATTCATCCCTCTTTAGCAAATTTTCAAACGGCTTATAAGATTCCTCATCATTACCCTTAAATAAATAAGAAGAAATCTCTTCTCTTGATTTTTGATTCTCATACTCCCTATAAGAGAGCAGCACTGATTTGTCTTTAGAATCAATATTTGTTATTACCACCTTAAGCTTATCTCCAATGCTTAATTTTTCAAAAGTTTCTAAACTGGATTCTTTTGTATCTCCTAGTTGGATTTTGCTAATAAATCCCATTATTTTATTATAAACTCTTACTTGAAAGCCTTTTGACTTTTTCTCTACAATCTCAACCTCAATAGCATCACCTTTTTTATAGCTTTTAGAAAAATCTTCCCAAGGACTCTCTTCTAACTGCTTAATTCCTAATCTAACATTTCTCTTTCGCCTGTCAACCTCAAGCACTTTCCCATTCACTAAATCGCCTATCTTAAAATATTCCTCAGGATCAATCTCTTCAAGCCAAGAAATATCAAACTTGCTCACATAAGCATCTATGCCTTCTTCAATATTTACAAAAGCGCCTGTTTTTGTAATATTAGTAACAACTCCTTGAATAACCTTTCCAATAGGATATTTCTCAGTTAATCTCTCCCAAGGATTCTCATTAATTTGTTTAATACCCAGAGATATTTTTTGATTTTCTTTGTCTATCTCTAAAATCTTAACTTCTACCATCTGACCAAGTTTTATTAATTCTTGAGGACTCTTTACTACTTTTATCCAAGAAAAATTACTTATATGTAAAAACCCTGACAATTCGCTGTCAAGCTCAATAACAGCTCCAAAGGGCAAAATTTTTACAACTTTCCCTTTTACAATGCTATCAATTTTATATTTAACATCTACAGAATCCCAAGGATTTGCTTTTAAGGCCTTAAGAGATAATTCCATTTTACCTGTTTGTGGATTTATCTTAATAATTTTCAACTTTAACTTATCACCAACTCTAATAAAATCTTCAATATTTTCAACTTGATTAAAAGCAATATTTCTTTTATGTAAAATTCCTGTAAC
Organism: Borreliella afzelii; assembly: GCF_014202295.1. Classification (NCBI taxonomy): domain Bacteria; kingdom Pseudomonadati; phylum Spirochaetota; class Spirochaetia; order Spirochaetales; family Borreliaceae; genus Borreliella; species Borreliella afzelii. Next base: position 312,669 of record NZ_JACHGM010000002.1, on the reverse strand, counting down.
AAAATTTTTAATTTTTATAATCGCACCATATTCTGTAATACGATCAACCATACCATCAACCACATCTTCTTCATTATAAGAACTTACTAGCTCTATTCTCTTGGCAAGCTCCCTTTCTCTTTCTAAAGTGCGCCTATCAAGAATAAGCCTCAAACCGTCCGTTTCGCTTGCTTCAAGAATATAAAATTCAACAATAGAGCCTCTTTTTAATTTCTCATCCTTAGATTTAGAGCTTAAATAAAAAGGCATAAAACCAGAAACATTTTCATTAATTTGAATCTTATAGCCATTAGAAAGCTCAACCAACACTTTACCTTTAATTACTTTTTTATTTTGAATATACTCATTTACTTTATCTTGAAAATTCAAAGAATCAAGCTTTTCAACACTTAAAATCAGCCCCAATTCTCCACCTATTCTTACAACGATTGCTTCAAGTTTATCACCAATTTTGGGAACATTTTCAAATTCTTCAATCTTGATAAAGCCTTCAGATTTATAGCCAACATCGACTAGAACATAATCCTTCATAATGTTAACAATCGTTCCAGAAACACGACTTCCAAGTTCTACCCTTTCAAGTACTTTCAAATAATTTTCTTGTAAATCTTTTTGATTTTCCATTCTCACCTCTCTCTTACTTTTTTCAAATTAAACTTTTCTATTATAATATTACATACATCGTCTAATCCTTTGTAGCTTGTATCAAGGTAAAAAACCCCTTTTGATAATTCTAACTTACCATATTGTTTGTTCTTATCAACATCATCTCTTTTTTTAAGAGTACGCTCTAATTCTTCTAAAGTCTCATTTCCATTTCTTTGCTTATATCGCCTCAAGGCTCGAACTTTAACAGAAGCATCCAGATATATTTTGAATTCAGATTCTGGAAAAACAATAGTAGTAATATCTCTACCTTCTATTATATAATTATCATCGCTAAATTTAACAACCTCTCTTAATTTTTTATTCACAATATTTCTTATTCCAATATAAGAAGAATAAAAAGAAACCTGAAAATCAATCTTATCGTTTAAAATTTGATTTTCAACATTCTCTCCATTAAGCAAAAAACTAGAATCATTAAAGCTTATATCATTCTCAAGAACCAAATTTAAAAGTCTATTCTCACTAATAAAATCGCAGCCACTAATAAAAGATCTTTGGGCAATTAAAGTTATTATTCTATAAAGATAACCAGAACTGATAAATTTAAAACCTAGTTTTACACTAAGCTCTCTTGCAATTGAACTTTTTCCTGATGCTGAAGGCCCATCAATTGCTATTATCATTAGACTTCTCCAACATAGATTTCAACCTATTTATCTTAACCAAAGGAACAATTTTTACTTGACCTTCCTTTAAGCTATCTAAATTAATATTGCCAATTCTAATTCTATGAATTTTTTTTAAAAAAACATTTTTGCTTAAAAACACTTTTCTTATTTCCCTATTTTTTCCTTCATCTAAAATCAATCTGGCAGAATTTTTATTTAAAATTTCATAAGATTTTAATTTAAAAAATTCTTTTTTTATCTTTATACCCAACTTAAAAGAAATAAGCAAATTCTCATCAATATCTTTTTTTGATTCTATAATATATTCTCTTTCAACTTTTTGCCTTGGATGAATAATATCATTTGCAAATTTACCGTCATTAGTGAATAATAAAAGCCCAGAGCTTTTAAAATCAAGCCTACCAATTGAAAATACACGCTCTTTAAACAAAGGCTGAACCAAAGATATTGCTAGCTTTCTTCCATTAGCATCAAAATTTGAACATAAATAATTTCTAGGCTTGTTAAGAGCCAAATAAACTCTACTCTTACTTTGAAGGTCTTTAAAAACATAAATCTGTTTCTTATAAATTATTCTGTCTCCTAAAGCTACCTTATCCCCAAGCTTGGCAATAGAGCCATTAACTCTTACAAGCTTCTTCCTTATCAGTTCCTCGCAAAATCTTCTTGACCCTACTCCCTTTTCAGCTAAAAACACATGAATTCTGGGGGTTTTAAGTGCAATCATTAATTTTACAACCTCGATACAATACTAATTTATTATTCAGATATCCTAAATTTACAATATTAAGCATTTTGCACTCAAGAGATACTAAAAAATAAGAAAATCTCTCAAAAGAATAATTATCAGCATTAAAATCTAAAAGAGAATCAAAAATTACACGGCTCTCTTTATTTAAAATAGAAATAATTTTCATCTTTTTCTCAAAAATTTTCAATTCATATTTATTACAAACAACTTTAAATTTTTTATTATACAAAGAATTTTTATTAATAACTTTTTCTTTCAATACATTAGGCTTTCTCTTCGAATTTTTCTTTTTATTATCATTAGCAATAGTATTAATATTTTTAACAAAATTGCCACTATTGCCAAAAATAAAATCTTCAATCATTTTTAAGTCATAGAATTTAAAATTCTTTATTTGATTTAATTGTAATTTTTCATTTTCTCTATTCTTACTATAACCTACTAACCTTTCCACAACTTTACGTTCTGCTTTATCTTTACATTCAAGCTTTAATGGGAATAAAATTTGAGTTTTCCAATAAAACAAATTATTAGCAAGATAAAAAAAATCAATCAATCCCCTAATACTTATATTAAGGTCACTTGAAACAACTATAAATTCTTCAATTATTTGATTTAAACTCAAAGTTCTTAAAACATGTCTATTTATATTAACATATTCAAAAAAAAGCTCTATTCCACCTGTAAAATTATCAAGACTGATAGAGTAACTATTTAATTCAGACATTTAAATTTTTCCTGCTACTCACTTTCATTTTCCTTATATTCAATAAAACTAACATCCTCTTGATCAAAATTATTAAAAATTACTTTTCTAAGTCTTTTATCCAAATCATTTGTAAGTTCTACTTCTTTACTAAGATACTCAATAACACTCTCTCTTCCCTGTCCCAACTTATTATCTCCTAATGAATACCAAGAACCTGTTTTTTGTATTAAATTATGCTTAATAGCAGCATCCAAAATACCAGCTTCCCTAGAAATACCTTTCCCAAAATAAATTACCAATTCTACTTTACGAAAAGGTGGGGCAACCTTATTCTTCACAATCTTAACTCTGATCTTATTGCCAATAACATCATCGCTTGAGCCTGATCTGGTTATTTGTTCGACTTTTCTAACCTCAAGCCTAAGAGATGCATAAAATTTTAAAGCATTCCCACCAGTAGTAGTCTCAGGATTGCCAAACATAATACCAATCCTCATTCTTATTTGATTAATAAACATAATACAAGTATTAGATTTAGAAAGTATACCTGTAATCTTTCTAAGAGCCTTACTCATTAACCTTGCTTGAAGACCAATCTGAGAATCCCCCATTTCCCCATCTATCTCTAATTTTGGGGTCAAAGCTGCCACAGAATCAACTACAATTAAATCAATACCACCACTTCTAATTAAATGTTCGGCAATCTCAAGAGCTTGTTCTCCAGTATCAGGCTGACTAAGCCAAAGTTCTGCAACATTAACCCCCAAAGCTTTTGCATAAACAGGATCAAGAGCATGCTCTGCATCAATAAAAGCAGCTATGCCTCCTTCTTTTTGCACCTCAGCAATTGCTTGTAGAGTTAAAGTGGTCTTGCCAGACGACTCAGGGCCAAAAATTTCTATTATGCGCCCCCTAGGATATCCACCAATGCCAAGAGCTTCATCTAATACAATAGATCCACTTGAAATACTCTTTATGCCTTTCCCAACAGGGGATTCCCCCATCTTAATAAGACTTCCTTTCCCAAAAGTTTTTTCTATTTGAACTCTTGCAAGCTCAACAGCTTCCTCTTTGCTTGATCTCTCTATACTAACAGCAACTTTTTCTCTTTTTTCCTTTAACTTTGACATCCTTAAATTTTTCCTAGCTAAATTTTATGGGTTCTATTTTCTTTACAAAATATTTAAAATTAGTATTATTTATAATAAAATTGAGACTATCTCCTTCTCTAGAATCAAGCAAATTTTCTCCAAAAGGCGATTTATATGAAATAATGCCTTCATCAGGGTTTGATTCCCAAGGTCCAAGTATCAAATAAGATTCATCTTTGCCTGTAACTTCATTTAAAATGATAACTTTAGTCCCAAAACCAACAACAGAACTTTGAAGATCTTTAGTATCTATAACTTTTGCATTTTCTATTTCCAACATTAAGGAGTTTAATCTTTTTGTTAAAAACTGTTGTTTTTCCTTAGCAGAATGATATTCAGCATTTTCTTTTAAATCGCCAAGTTCACGAGCTTTCCCAATTTCTTTCGAATTTTCTGGAATTTCAACTTCCTTTAAATGCTTAAGCTCTTTTTGCTTTTTATTCAAAGAACTTAATATGGTTAAAAATCCAATTTCCATTCTCTCCCCTGCAAGCTGCATCTTTTCATCTTCAAACTCAACAGAATCAAACAATTGCCTTATTATAGATTTAATATCTAAAAGATCCTTGGGAGGAAAATCTTTTACATAAAAACAAGTCATATAAACTCTCTTTGCAAGCTCTTCATCCCTCACGTACTCTAAAACTGATTTAAGATACCCATCTTTAACTAAAAGATTAATTACCATTTTATAAATTCTTTTACTTGCAACAGAATTATTTTTATTATTAATTTTAATAACACTATCTGTTAAAATTTTAATCAAATTGGCTAAAAGATCTGAATCTGAATAACTCAGATCAATAGAATAGGTTTTAAAGTGCTTTAAAATCCAAATATAGGCATCTTTATAAATCTTATAATTTTTTATAACATAATTAAATAATTTTTCCACTTCTTTAGGATCTTCTTTGTAAAGTGATTCAACCAATTTCTTATTAACAGAGTGAGGAAAAAGCTCCTTATAGTACAAAATCCAATTGCTAAGTTCTCTTTTAATTAAAACGACCAATTCTTTTTTAATTTCTGCATTCAAAATTGAATCAAAAAGATCTACTATTCCTTTTGAATACTCCTTTAAAAGGAATTCTAAATTAACATCTTTTTCTATATTAACTTTTGATGACAATTCTTCAGAAAAATTACCTAAAGATTTAAGAATAACGTAAGAACTTATAACATGATGATCAACCTTTGTAAAATTGTTAACATAAATTAAAAAATAGTTAAGCATCTCTTCTTCAATATGCAAATCCTTAACAATTCCCTTAACATTACAATAGTTTATAAATATCTCGTATCTTTTATAAAAATCTTTCTCAATCTTGAATTTATCATACATTTTTTCATTCAAATTGGAAGATCTCTCATTATATACATAACAATCAAGCTTGCCAGAATCCATAACAAAATGGGGATTATCCTTTAAGATTTGCTTTGCTTTTAAGCTCCATGAATTCCATGAACTTTGAGTCATTAAGCTTGGTACTAGCTCCTTTTTTATTCCCTTCAAATCAATAGCTTTATAACTTTTAATTATAACTTTTATAGCCCACTCAATATCTTTTTTTACTCTATCTGCAAGTTCCTCTTTGGGTGTTATGGCTTTTAATACCCTAATATCCTCTCTACTAAGGGGAGAAAGAGCCGACATTGCCATATCAAAACCAATAAAATGACCTCTTTTAGAAACAAAATCAACCGTAATGCCATGATCATTTACATCTCTTACGATTCCAACAGACCAAGTCTGATGATAAACAAAATTTCCCTTTGCAAAAAACAAATATTTTTCAAAGTCTGAATATACATCAACAAAATTTTTATCTAAGTTTTCAATATCAGACTTTACAAGATAATCCTCAATATTCTTCACATCCTTATATCTTTCTCTTAAAAATTTAACTAAATTTTCTCTTGCCTTATGATTTTTATTGTCAAGCTTTAAAATACCTTTTAAAATTTCTATTGTCTCATCAATATTATCAGTCAAAGAATAATGATCAAATAAATCTTCATAAAGGACTATAGCCTTTTTAAATCCAAGATCTTTTTCAATTTTTTGCAAAATAAGCAAAAAAGAATCAAAATCATCTGAAACATAATGAATAAGCTTTGCCCATACTTCTCTGATTCCTGACATCTGTTTTTTATCAATAAAACGATAAATAGCTTTTCTAAAATAAAAAATTGATTTTTGCAAATCAATAGTTTCATAATAAGTAGCCAGCTGCCTTACAAATACAGTGTCATCAATGTCTGCTTCAACAATTCTAGTCCAAATATTTGGAAGCTTATCGTTTTCATTATTTTGGGCATATATTTTTGCAAGGGTATAAAGAGCATGCTTATTCTCAGAAATAGAAAGCATTTCATTGCATATATGCTCAACAAGAGCCCACTTTAAGTTTTGAGAAAATAAATCAATAACGGCAAGCAAATTCATGTCATTTAAAGGTCGCCTACTATATATAAGCATTCCAGAAATATAAAGACCTGCTATGCTTTTTTTAACATCTTTTAAATGCCTGCCGCAAATATCAAGCACATCCTCTGTTAACCCCTCATCAATTATATTATCTATCAAATCATCCAATTCTTTTATTTTAGCAAGAGAATAATTATTAACAACTATTCTTGTCCACTTATCTTCTTGTAAAATACTATCTAATTTTTCTATGGTAACATTAGACATTAAACTCTCCTAATATCAATTTTTAGCATCAAGCAACTAATTTACATACTGTTGATAAATCCCCAAGTCTATTTCTTTTATGTATAACAAAATTTCATCAATGCGTGCTCTATCCTCTTTTATCCTTACATAATGATCAATAAGCCAAAAATACTTATTAATAAGCCTTGGAAGTAGTATGCTCTCATTTATTGATCTATAAGACTTTTCTTTAAGTTCGTTGCGCAAACTGTAAACAGACTGCTTTAGCTGTCCAAGCTCTATAGGCCTTAATTCTCTTTTAACATTAAAAACACCATTAAGAGAGCCATAAACAGGAATCCATTCTTTTATAAGATCATCTGAAATGTTTCTGTCAGACTTAATAAGATCTATTAATCTTAAAATCATATCGGACTCAAGAGAATATATATCTATCTTTTGAGGATTGATAAAAAAAGCCTCTCTGAATAAGACTTTGGCCTCTTTAATTTCATCAACCAACGCATAAGAATCAGCAAGCTCTGCAACAACATCTGAGTTTTCCTTAGCATTCCCTAATATTTTCAAAAAGACATTAATTGCTTTCTCGTAATTCCCCATACCTTTATAAGACTTAGCAATTTTTATTAAAAGATCCAAATTTTCTGGATGCAGTTTGTATATATTTTTATATATGTAAAGACAAGTCTGAAACACAAAATATTTTATAGAATTACGACCTTGCAAAAAATCACAACCCATCTTTTTCAGATATCGACCTGCAAAATTATTCCACTCTCTTATTAAAAATTCTGCCTTTTCATAATCCTGACCTATTCTATCAAGACTTTCAACTTGCCCATTCCAATACACAGAGCTTTTCAAAGCTGTTAAAATTTCAATATTATCAAAATCAAGAGAATGCGCTTCTTCAGATTTCACTAAAGCTTCTTTAAAATTGCCTTTTCTAAAATCTAAATAAATCTCTTTAATCAATTCAACGATTCTTTCTGATAACACATCCCCACCATTTTAAAAAAATATATACAAACCCCCGATACACTTTATATAATTATAGCATTTATCAATTTTTAGTCAAACAAGAAATTAGGGCAAAATAGCAATATTCTATTTATTATTCTTTTAAAAGAACCTCTTATATTATAATATTAAAAAGAAAATTGTGGGGTCAAATTCTAGCTATATGGAATCTAATAAAATTATTAACAAGGCTATTTATTACTATAATTCAAAAAAATATTCACAAGCAATAAAGCTACTAGAAAAAGAAATTTTTTTCTACAAAAATTACTATTTGTATCACTATGTTTTAGGAATGTCTTATCTTCGTATTGGAAACCTTGGCAATGCCCAAACATATCTTAAAAAAGCTTACACTTTAAACCCAAGCGAATCAAATATAAAACAAGCTATTGCTATACTTTTAGTAAGCCAAGGCAAAGAAGAAAAAGCTATTCAGATATGGCTTAAAATGATAGAAGAAAATCAAGAAGTGGATCGATCAGAGATGTCTCTTGAAATTATTCGAAAAAATCCTGTCAAAGGATATGTTTTTTTTAAAAATAGCAACCTATATGAGAAATTGTTCCCAATAATTAAAACAATACCCAATAAAAATTTAACAAAGCTAATCATAATAATTGCCATTGGGGGAATTGTATTTATCTCAATGTTAGCAATCTATTTTATTTTTTACGAACAAAAAACAACAACATCCACAAATCTAAAAGCAGAAATAAACAAAAATTTAAACAATATTGCGGCTTACATTGACGACATTAAAATAAATAACAAAGAAAAAATAAAAAATGAAGAAGGCCAATTTATATTAATACTAACCAGCGAAGAAATTAAAAATTCTTTCGAAAAAATCAAAAATTATTTAAAAATAGGAAAAGATAATTTTGCAAGAGTAGAAATAAATAAAATATTAAATTCAAATGCATCAGAATCCATAAAATTAAAAGCTAAGAATCTTGCAAGTTTTATCTCAAGGCCAGACTTTATTAGCTTTAATGAATATCTAGACTTAAAAGATATTAAAAAAGATCCATCAATCTATTCAAATGTATATGTAAAATGGGAAGGATTAGTAAATAATATCGAAAAAAAAGACAACATAATTCAGTTTGACTTTTATGTAGGATACAATAAAAATGTACTCTCAGGAATTATCCCAACAAAAACAACTTTTGATATTGACATTGATTTTAAAGACAGTGTTGAAATACTTGGACAAATAGAATATAAAAAGAACAAACTCACCTTAAATGCAATCACAATTAGAAAAATAGATAAAAATGCAAATTAATCTTAATATATGTCAAAATTTTTCAAAACAATTAGCATTGAAGATTAAAAAGGTGTGCATAGCAACTTTTCACTACATTTGATAACATTTATTGACTCTTCAAAAGAAAGTAACAACTCTTCTTTTTTTGTCAAATCTCTTACTTTCATTTTATTTTCTTTGTATTCTTCTTGACCAACAAAAACTAAAAATCTTATCTCTTTGCTTAAAGCATATTCTATTTGTTCTTTAATATTTTTGCCATTTTTATTTTTAAAATAGACTTCACAAGAAATATTTTTAACCTTAGAATAATCATGATTCCTAAACCTAGTAGCAAGTTCATAATAATAATCTTGTAAAGCACTATCTAAGTTTACAATTAAAACTTTAGATCTAGCCTTGGTGACAAATATTTTAACATAACTAAACTTTTCAAGATCAATTATATCCTTTATTCTGTCAACACCAAAAGATCCTCCAACTCCTGAAATCTTTTGAATAGAGCTTGAAAACGAAGAAACCAAATTATCATACCTCCCCCCACTACAAACACTACCCATATTACTATCAAATACCTCAGATTCAAAAACAATACCTGTATAATAATCAAGCCCACGCGATATTTTAAGATTTAAGTTAAAAGAATCCTGAATTTTTAATAAACTAAGATGCTGAAAAACATCTTCTACTCTCTTGACAGACTCATTATCACCCAAAATGCTTTTTAAAGCTTGTATTTTCTCTTTAAAAGTACCTTGCAAATTCACTAAATTTAAGATTGAATCTACTACTTCTTTTTCAATCTTAAGAAGCAAAGCCTCTTTAACCTTATCAACTCCTATTTTATCTATTTTATCAATATTTCTTAAAATAAAAAGAGATTTTTCTTTAATTCCTAACTTTTCAAAAAAAGAATTTAATATACCAAGATGGGAATAATGAATAATGAATTTTTTATTAATACCTTCTATAAAATTCAAAAAAATCTCTTCAAGCCCATAATATACAACAGAAAGAATCTCGGCATCACCTCTAAAACTATCCTCTCCAACTATATCAAAATCGAATTGCATAAATTCTCTGTATCTACCCTTTTGAGAATTTTCTCCTCTAAAAACTTTTCCAAATTGAGAACGTCTGAAAGGAAATTTTAAGTTAGAAGCATTTGTAGCTATAAATCTAGCAAAAGGAACGGTTAAATCAAATCGCATGGAAACATCTCTGCCTCCATTATCTTTAAACCTATAAATTTGCTTTTCGGCCTCATCCCCACTCTTTTTTAAAAGCAACTCTGAATATTCAAGAACTGGAGTATCTATTAAGTCAAAATTATAAGAATTAAGAACGCTAAATATCTGCCTAACAATATGAATTCGAATCAAAGAATCCTTAGGCAAATAATCTTTAAAGCCTTTTAAAGTTTTAATGTCCATTGTATTATACCCTCGCTATATAGCAATCTACTTTTTCAGAATATAATAACATATAATAATATAGATGCAAAAAAAAAATGAACAATTTTTTATTTTCTATAGTCATAAAATAATTTAAGAGGTCCAAAATTCATGACCAAAAGACTTAATAATAAGTATCGGACAAAAACAATATTAACAATATTCTTAGGTATAACTTTGCTAACTGTTTACAAATATTTCACACTAATGGTCTTTAATAACAGTCCAGACAACATAATATCTTTAAAGTCAAATGATATTGTCAAAAGAGGAACAATTTATGATAGAAATGGCAAACCAATAGCATTCTCTTCAAGGTCCTACTCAATCGGAACAAATCCTCAAAAAATAGAAAATATTGTCAGCACATCTGAAACTCTTGGCGCAATACTCCAAATTGATTCAAGAATTTTAAAAGAAAAGCTTTCTTCAAATAAAGGATTTTTATACATAAAAAGAAAAATAAAAAGGGAAGAATCGGATTTAATCAAAAGAATTCAAGCTGAAGGCAGGCTCTCAAACATTACTTTATATCCTGATTATACAAGAATTTATCCTTTTCGCTATACCACAAGCAATATTACTGGCTTTGTAGGAATAGATAATCTTGGACTTGAGGGAATCGAATTTTCTCTAAATAGTATATTAGGAACAGATAAAACTAGACAACAATTTTTAAATGAAGAATTAGAAACAAATAATATTTACTTAACAATAGATATGAATATACAACAGGGTGTTAGCAAAATAGCTGAAAAATACTTTAAAGAAAATAATCCTGAAAGTTTAATTACTTTAGTAATGAACTCCCAAAATGGAGAAATATTGTCCATGGTTCAATTTCCTCAATATGATGCAAACTTTTATTCTGAATATCCTGAAGAAATCCGAAAAAACCTTTCTTCATCGTTAACCTATGAGCCTGGAAGCATTAATAAAATTTTTACAGTTGCAATATTATTAGAAAGTGGAAAATTAAATTTAAAAGAAAAATTTTTAGACAATGGAATATATCAAAAACAATTTCCATCAGGAGAGAAAATTACAATCAAAACCTTAAATCCTCCCTATAAATACATTGACTCTACAGAAATTTTAATTTATTCATCAAATGTAGGAATAGCTTACATTACTGAGAAAGTTAGCAATGAATACTTTTACAAAAAACTTTTAGATTTTGGATTTGGGGAAAAAGTTGGATTTCCATTTCCCGGAGAAACAAAAGGACTGTTAAATCATTATTCAAAATGGTCAGGACGAAGTAAGGCTACAATTGGATTTGGACAAGAAATAGGGGTATCAGCGGTTCAAATATTACAAGCTGCAAGCATACTGGGCAACAATGGAATAATGTTAAAACCTAGAATAATAAAAAAAATAAGCACTGACAAAGGAGAAAGTATTCAAGAATTTGATAAAGAAGAAATAAAAAGGGTAATATCTAAGAATTCAGCACAAAAAGTTTTAAAAATGATGAGAGAAGTTGTAAATAAAGGTGGAATTCCAAATCTTAAAATTAAAAATCTCGACATTTCTGCAAAAAGCGGAACATCTCAGGCTATTGATAGAAAAACCGGCAAATACTCAGAAGAAGACTATACAGCCTCTATCTTGGCAATATACCCCACAGAACAACCAAAATATATTATTTATATTGTATACAGATACCCAAAAAAAATAATATATGGAACAAGAATAGCAGCTCCAATGGCAAAAGAAATAATAGAATTTATTGAATACCAACAAAATACAAACGCATATAAAAAAATTAAAATGCCATCAAAAATCAAAATTCCTAAAACCGACACTAATTATAAAAACAAAGAATACTTGCCAAATTTTATCAATCTTTCCAAAAGAGAATCAATAGACATACTAAAATACTATGAAAATACAATAAAAATAAAAATAAATGGCGACGGATTTGTTTACAAGCAAAACATATCTCCCAATACAAAATTAGAAGATATAGCAGAGCTTGAACTGTATTTAAAATAATCAGGTAAATAAATTTTTAATTTCATTTTTATAAAAATTTAAAATATAGCTTCGCTTAATATCCATCTTAATTGACATTTCTTTGCCAACTTCAAATGGTTTTTCCAAAAGAGCAAACTTTAATATCTGCTCAAAAGGCTTAAATCCATTAGTTCTATTGATTAATTTTTTTATTTCATCATTTATAGCCTTAAGAACAATATTATTTGCAATAATTTGACGTCTATTATTAGCATCAAAAATTTTTTGACCAACACTTTCTAGATATTTATTTATTTCTTCAAAATTTGGAAGAATAAGAGCGCCTAAAAATTTTTGATCTTGCCCTACAACAACCGCTTTTTCTATTAATATTGATTCTTCAAGCTTAATCTCAATTGGACCAGGCTCAACATTCTCTCCATTATTTAAAACAATGGTATCTTTTTCTCGACCAATAATTTGAACAACATTATCCTTAGATAATTTTGCAATATCACCCGTGTTTAAAAAACCGTCAGAACCAATAATTTTACAAGTTGCTTCTCTATCCTTGTAATATCCAAGCATTACTTGAGGTCCTTTTACAAACAAAATTCCTTTTCCAGGCTTTTTAAGTTTATTCCCATCAACATCTCTAATCTCAGCAACAGTTCCAGGTAAAATTTTGCCACAAGTCCCAATAATCACTCTTTTGTGCTTATTAGAAGCCACTCCGGGTGAAGTTTCTGTTAATCCATAAGCATTAGCAAGTTCAATACCAATTGAATTAAAAAATCTAACAACAGACACAGGCATACTCCCACCACCAGTAATTCCAACAACAAAATTATTACCTAAAATCTTATTTATTTTATTAAAAATTAAAATATTTCCCAAAGCTTTAAAAGGAAATAAGCAGATTAACCCAAATGTTCCTAAAATTTTCTTTATAGGAAAAAATAAACTAAATCCATTGTCCGGATAAAGTCCCATTACTGCCCTATAACAAATATCGCTAAGAAATGCCAATTTTATAAAAAAATGGAAAATTATTCTAGAAATAAACGGTTTTTTAGAAACTTCCTTATAAATATTTTGTTTTATTGCAATCCAAAGCCTAGGAACTGCTGCAATATAGTGAGGATTAATATTCCTAATATCATCAAGCATTGCCCTTGGAACAATGGTAGAAAATAAACAAACCATACCCTTGAGAAAAATATTGTAAGAAAAAGATCTTTGAAAGGAATGCCAAATTGGCAAAATACACATAAATATTTGTCCAACTTTCGTATCAACCATTAAACTAAAACTAGAAACCTGATAAAGAAGGTTAGCATGACTGAGCATTACCCCCTTTGGATGGCCTGTTGTCCCAGAAGTATATATTATTGTTGCCATATCATTAGAATCAACTTTACTTGCAATATTAATAATTTCTGAATCTTTTCTTAAATTGTCTCCAAATAAAATACAATCACTATAGGTATAAATTTCAAAATCACTATACTTTAATTTATCCTCTTTGTTTAAATTTTCAATGATAATAAATATCGGCTTTACTGTAAATTGAATTCTAACAAACATATCAAGAAGATTTAAATTTTCTAAAATAACTACACCTGGAAGAATAGAGTTAAAAATAATTTCAGCTTCAAAAAGAGTAACATCAGAACCTTTTGGAATATCAACGGCACCCAAAGATAAAATTGCAAGATCTATTACAGTCCATTCGGCTCTATTCTCAGAGCAAATAAATATTTTATCTTGATGCTTAACATTGATTGACTTTAAAAAGGAAGCAAGCTTTAAAACATTGTTTTTTAAGTCGCCATAAGTAACATGGGTATATCCATTGCAAACTTTATATATTTGAGCAATTTTATCCTTTTGTTGATCAGCCACTTCAAAGAATGCCTTTGCTATTGACATACAACCCTCCTTTCAAGACCATTAATATGGTTTATTATATCATATTCATAAAAAAATATTTATATAGCCTCCTCCCACTGTAAAAAACATACAGAAGGCCAATAAGAATAAAAACCCAAAAAATCAAATATCATCGAATTATTTTTACAAATATAAAAATAATATTAAGATCTATTTTATCCCCTTTTAAGATAATCAAACACTCTTGTTGAAAAATCTCCTTATTTTTCTTTAGAAATACAAGAAATATTGTTTATTTTGAAATTATTACCCTATACTTCTTATATTAATACTTCAAAAAAATATTAGACACTCTTGAATAAATAGAATATTCTACTAAGTAAAAATTTTAAAAACTTAACAGAAAATATTGATCATCTTTAGAAATTATATTTTTACGACCAAATCTTAAAATATAATTTCTATTATTCAAAAATTTGTTACCCAAAACAGCATATAAAATGCTACCCTTAAACATCAATTACCCAAAACAAAAAAATTAATCCCCTCCGTAGGGTAAGAACGATTCAAATCATCTACAATATCCTTCAATCTATTAACAATAGATTGATTAGAGGTATAAATAATCAGAATAAAATTTTCTTCCGGCCAAACACCGTTACCGTGCTTTTCCCCCTTTCTGCCTTTTCCATAAACATTTTCTATCTTAGAATAATATATAAGCTCTCCCAACTCTTGCTCTATTTTTTCCATACATTCAAAAATATCAAGCTCTAAAGATAAGTTGGAAATTATTTCAATCCTATACCTATAAAATTTAGTCATATCAATCCCCATCTTCTTCAAATAGATTATTATAACTACTTTTAGTCGAATTATTAATTTTGAATGATTTTTCAACATCTACATTAGACATCACTCTTTTTAACTTAAATTTAAAGCTTGAAACAATATTGGAAAAAACTTCAAAAAGCATGGGGATAAAAAACAAAGTAAGAAATGTGCTAGCCGTCATTCCGCCAATAAAAGTGAATGCAATTGGCTTTAAAAGTTCATTTCCACTTCCACTAGAAAATGCCATAGGAATAAGACCTATTATTGAAGTCAAAGAAGACATTAAAATTGGCCTAAACCTTGAACGACAAGATTCAACAATTGCTTCTCTTAGGCCAAATCCTCTCTTGATTAATAAACCGGTATAGTCTACAAGAACAATTCCTGTATTTACCACAACACCAACAAGCATAAGCATTCCAATTGCAGCAAAAATAGAAAGTTTTTCTCCTGCAAGAAAATGTATGAGTACAACCCCTATTGCTGTTAAAGGAATTGTAAAAATAATAATAAAGGGTTTTAAAAAAGATTCAAATTGAGAAGCCATAATGCCAAACACAACAACAATAGCCATCATAATGATTATTTTAAACTGATTCATAATATTTGAAAATTCATTATATTCTCCTTCAACCTTAAGCACTGTCCCCTCTTTATGCGGCACCTTATTATTAATAAAATCTACAACTTTTGCAGTTACTTGAGTTAAATTATCATTTGGAGAAATACCTGCATTAAGATAAATAGTTAAAGCTTGATTTTCTCTGTAAATAGATTCGGCTTTATTGGTTTTTTCAAAGGTAGCTATTGAGGAAAAAGGAATTTTAACTCCAGATGAATTTATAATAAATATTTTTTCCAAATCTTTTAAATTTTTAACATCCATTCTATCAAGCTTAAGAACAATATCATAATTAAGCCCATTCTCTACATATTGCCCAGCAATAACACCATTAACATTGGCCTTTAGCTCATTTAAAATGGTATTCATGTCAATGCCATAATTGTAAACTAACGCTCTGTCTATCTCAACACCAATTTGAAGTTGAGCATCATTTATACTAAGTCTTGGATTTACAAGTTCAGGAATTTCCTTTTTTAACATAGAAACTAAAATTTTTCCATAATCTTTCATATATTCAAAATCATTCCCTGAAATTTTAATTTTAATAGAATCTCCACCGCCTAAAGCATTACCACTAGAAGGCTCAATATTAAATTCGGGATAAAGATTTCCAATACGGTCCATAATTTTATACTTAATAGCATCGTAATCTATACTTTTAATCAACTTATCTTTTGACTCTTCCTTAAGTGGAAACAATACGTTGAAAGTTATCCTGTCAGCATCCAAAGTAGAAATAATGCTTTTATATCCTTTAGCCTCACTTTTTACAATTTCTAAAAATCTGTTAGAATAAAATTTTGCATATTCCAAACTAGTTTTATGAGGAAAATTTAAATTAATAACAATTGAATTCTCTTTTCCCCTATCAAAAGTTGTCACATCTAGCAATAATCCTAAAAACAAACTGCCAATAAAACTAAAAAAAACAATCAGCCCAAAAATCAATTTGTGATTTAAAACCATATTTAATAAATTGATATACAAAAATTCTAAAAAATAATAAATACTAGCAAAAAAAGCGTCAATTTTCCTAATAAAAGTACTCTTAATATTTTTTTGAAAACTTGTGTATAAACCAACATAATGGCTTGATAAAACGGGAACCAAAAAAATCGCAACTAAAAGAGAAACTCCTAAAGAAATAACGATCGTAAATGAAAAGTCTTTAAAAAAATCTCCATACACTCCAAGTTCTGATTTAAAAATAAGAAATGGGCCAAAAACACAAATGGAAGTAAAAGTTGAAGATGTAATAGGCATCATCATCTCTTGAGCTCCAAGTATGGAAGATGAAATAAGCTTTGCTCCTTTTTGCCTATATTTATATATGTTGTCTATTACAACAATTGAACAGTCAACAACCATCCCAATCCCAAGAGCAAGACCTGCAAGACTCATAATATTAAGAGAAATATTTACAAAATACATTAAACAAAAGGTCAAAACAATTGCTATTGGAATAGAAATTCCAATAATTATTGTGGCCCTAAAGCTTCTGAGAAAGAAAAAAATAACAAATATTGCAAGCATGGCCCCAAAATAGGCTGAACTTACAACTGTTGAAATGGACGCTTTAATAAAATTAGTGCTATCAGAAGCAATTTCTAATCTCATATCTTTAGGCATAGATAATTTCAATTTTTCTATTTCACCCGTAACAACATTAGAAACTGTAATAGAATTAGCATCACTACGTTTTTGAACCGATAAAGAAATTGAAGGCAACCCATTATATTCAACATATTCTGACAAATCTTCAAAATCAGTTTTAATATTAGCAATATCTTTAAGTTTTATCTCAATAGGAGATAAATTTATGCCAGAAGAATTGTCAGGTATCTTATAAGCTATAACCACATTGCCTATTTCTTCAATTGATTTGAATTTTCCAGAAACTTGAACCAAATATTCCAAATTATTCTCTAATATATTGCCAGCTGAAAGTTCTAAATTTTGAGATGCTATAATCGAAGATACTTTTGACAAAGAAAGCCCATAAGACTCTAATCTGTTTTGAGAAACCTCAATTAAAACACGTTTTTTACTTCCGCCGTTAACTGTAACAATCGCAACTCCATCAAGCCTTTCAAGTCCAGGCTTAATAATCTCATCAGCATATCTTTTAAGCTCAGAAACTGGCCTTACAGAATTAATAACAATTTCCATTACAGGAATATTTTTAAGATTGTATCTAAAAATTCTGGGAGTCTGTGCTCTACTGGGCAATGAAGATTTTACCAATTCAAGAGCATCTCGAATTTCATTTAAAACCAAATCTAAATCGGTTCCATGATAAAATTCAAGTGAAACAGTGCTATTTTCTTTAGAAGAAATGCTATATATATTTTTTAAATTCTTTAACGAACTCAAGCCACTCTCAAGGACTCTAGAAACACTCTCTTCAACTTCTTTAGGAGAAGCACCAGGATAAACAGTGTTAATACTTATTTGGGGAATATCAATTCCAGGCAAAAGATCTACTTTTAATCTTGAAAAGGTATATAAACTTATCATCATTAACAATGAAAATAAAATCAACATTGTTATTGGTTTGCCAACTATTCTCTTTACCAACATACCACATCTCCCAACAAATTAAATATTGCTTTCAGATGAAAGACCCTCTTTCGTATCTACCAAATTTATTAAAGTTCCATCAGAAAGAGTAGACATACCTTCCACTACAATCAAATCATTCTCTTTAATCTCACCCGAAAGAGCTACAACACCATCGATTTCAAAAAGTACTGTAACGGGTAACATTTGAACACTTTTGCCCTCTAAATCAAGCCTAAATACGAATTTCTTACCTTCCCTCTCAATAACAGCTTCTCTTGGAATCTTGATTACATCTCTAAAACGCTTAGTAATAAGTTTAATCTTAGAGAACATACCAATAATAAGTTTATCTAAATTGCTACCAATAGGTGTAAGATATACCTCAATCGTGCGACTTTTAGAATCTAAAATAGGAGATATCTCTGAAACTTTAGCTTTAAACTTTTCGTTAGGATAAGCTCCAACCTCAACAATCGCATCATTTCCAACTTTAATATTTGCAATGTATTTCTCAGACACATAAGTCAAAATTTGCTTTGCATCTATCCTTCCTACTACTGCTATACTGGACTGAGAATTAACTGTTTCACCAATTTTTTTTCTAATATTTAAAATATATCCTGAGATTGGCGCTCTTACTGGACTTTTCAAATATACAGAACCAGGCCTTGAGGGATCAAGAGTTGCAACTATTTGTCCCTTTTGAACATAAGCTCCAAGTTTTATTCCCAAAGAGGTTATTTTACCCACAGTATCTGGGAAAATATCTGCCTTAACTTTTGTATCTACATCTCCATTTAAAGACAAATAATCACTCAAGATTCCCTTTTTAACTTTTATGGCAATTACTGGAAATCTATAAGCACTTTCTTCATCCTCATTGATATTTTTGTCATCTAGCTTATTCTTATTAACACAAGCAACCAAAACTAAAACTAAGACTAAAAAATATTTTTTAAAATATAAGTTAATATTAAAAATCAAATTCATAAAAATACCTCTTAATCTAATGAATTTATTAAATCCTTATATTCAAGTATGGAATTGGAATAATTTAATTTATCTTCAATAAACTTCAAATCGCTTTGCTTATAAACAAGCTCAATATCATTCAATTTAGAAAGATCTATTACTCCCGAATTAAAAGCATTAAATGCCATTTGATAATTTTTATTAGCTAATTCTACATTAATTTTAGAAGCATCAAGAATCGCTTTATATCTTCTAATATCCTTTCTTTTTTGAACAATACTGGATTTTAAATTTCTAATTTTACTTTCAATATTATTTTGCAGTATTTTTAGTTGATAGTTGTTATCCTGTATTTTTGTATAACTCTTTGAAAATGGAAATATTTCGGTTAAACCATAATTCAAACTAAAGGATGCTAAAAATCCACTTGAAAAACCTTTGGAATTTTCATGAAATGATCTATAAGGAGAGTAAGAAAATGACAATGAAAGGCTTGGCAAAAAAGTATCTAACCAAAGCGAACCAATAAGCTTCTCTGTCATTTTTAAGCGCATATTCAACTCCTTAATCTCTAATGCTTCATTAAAATTTAATGCTTCATTAAATAAAGAAAAATCTATTGTCTCCTCTGGCAATTCTCCAATAATTTCAAAATCTTGATCCGGATCTAATCCTATTAATAATTTGAAAATTTCTTTTGATTTTTCAAAATTAATAATCTGACCATCTAAGTCTGGCTGAGATTTTTTATGCTTAAGCTGTGCATCAAGGAAATCTATTTCTGATATTAGTCCATTATTATAAGCAATTCTGGCTTGTTCAAATTTAAGTTTACTATTTTCTATTTGACTCTCAAAAACTTTCAAAGTACTCTTTAAAGCTATCAATTGATTGTAAGACTTAAGAACATTTAGCTTAATATTGCGAACAGCACTCTCCCTTTCTATTTTTGCATTTTCATACTCTAACATAACAAGTTCTATTCTCTTTAAAACAGAAGGCGACAAAGAAAGTCCAATTGCAACTCCAAACCCTAAGCCCCAATAATCTCTCTCAAGCTCACTCAAAGCAGAAGAATTTCTACTAACCGTGGAACTAAGGTTAACATTTGGAATAAAAACATTCCATGCATTATTTTTATAAAGTTTTTTTATATTTTCTTTGTATAAAGCATTTTCCGAATCTAAACTATTTTCTAGGGCCATATTTACAGCTTGCTTAGGAGATATTTGAATAATTTCGGCAAAAGAAAAAGAGACAGTCATAAAAATTAAAAAAATTTTTTTAATTTTAAGCCTCCTTTATTATAAAAATTAAAGCTTTAAAGTTATAAAACTTAATTAATATTTTCAATTCATTTGATTAATCATTATAATATAATACAATTCTAAACATGAACATTTTCAAAATTTTTTTTATCTTAAATTATACTATTATTTTTTTAATAAAAATTTATCAAAACACTTTTTCTAAACTATTTGGACAACAATGCATATACAAACCTACTTGCTCAAAATATTCAATTGAATGCCTTAAAAAATATAATTTTTTAACAGCATTAGTATTAATGACACTAAGAACAATAAGATGTAATGCATTATTTAAAGGAGGAAATGATTTTATTCCTAAATATAATCCTATTTCAACATCTTTAAAAGAATTTCAAAAAAGACTAATCAAATAAAGTCTTATATTTTTCTGGAACCCACATCTTTACAATTTCTTTATTATTTTCAACAAATTCAACTGCATTACGATACTCTTTGCCTGGCTCTTTATCATTTCTATCCATTAAAGGTAATATTAAATCATCATTCCAATAAAAATGATCAAAAACATAATATGCATCAAGATCATCATTTTCAAGACCAAGCCTTACAAGAGTATGCACACTCTCAATTCCCCCC
Source organism: Borreliella afzelii (assembly GCF_014202295.1). Classification (NCBI taxonomy): domain Bacteria; kingdom Pseudomonadati; phylum Spirochaetota; class Spirochaetia; order Spirochaetales; family Borreliaceae; genus Borreliella; species Borreliella afzelii. The sequence goes on along the minus strand of NZ_JACHGM010000002.1, from coordinate 291,584 downwards.
ATAATTAAATCAGGATCATCAAGAAACTTAATATCATACCTAGAAAAAGCCCAATGAGGCTTCCACAAAGGAACTAAAATCCACTCGTTTCTCTTTATTGAAGAATCTAAACTTGCAAGCATAACGCTCTCGCTTGAAGGAACTAGCTCATACTCCTTACTTAATCCATAATATTCAAGCGCTTGTTCTGTAACAATCTGAGTCCCCGCACCAGCATCTATCCCAATCATTTTATTCTTAAACTTATCCCCTTTGCCCTTAAGCTCACTAATACTAGAAATTGGAACATAACTTGGCACCACAAAACCCTGAATAGTTCCTTCATAATTTGCACCAAGATCAACAAATTTTGTTTTCAGTTTTTCATAATAAAATTTATCAGCTGTAGGAACCCAAGAAGATACTGTACCATCTACTTTCCCGGACGCTAAGTATTGATACATTACAGATGTGGTAACTGAAAATATTTCCGCATTGTAACCCATTTTCTCAAAAACAACTTTCAATACATTTGTAGCTGCTGTTTCTCCTCCCCAATTCACATATGCAATTTTTACCGATTTCAAATTCTTTGAACTCTTTTTTTCATCACAAGACAAAAAAATAAGAAAAATACAAAATCCAATGAATAATTTATTTATAAAATTCATAAAATATCCCCCATTTATTTATTATACATTTCTAAAAATCTTTTAAATTTATTTTCCCTCTTTCCACCATAATGATCTGTATTTAAATAACTGAATTTAATAAAGATGGATTGCATAATCCTATCCAAAATAATAGCTATAATCACAACTGCTAATCCAGATATTAAACCCTCTCCAAAATTTAATCTTTCTATAGAGTAAATCACAGTCCTGCCTAAACCAGACGACCCAACCATTGCAGCAATTACTATCATAGATATCGCCATCATTATTGACTGATTAATACCTTCAATTATACTCTGAAGAGAAAGGGGAAGCTGAACCTGTAAAAGAATACGTAAATTACTACTACCAAAAGACTTGGCTGCTTCTATTACTTCATCTGAAACCTGAACAATTCCTAACCTTGTATATCTAATAACAGGAGGCATGGCAAAAACTATTGTAGCAAAAATAGCAGAAGCTGTGCCCATTCCAAAAAAAGGAATAGCAGGAATTAAGTAAATAAACGGAGGCATAGCTTGCATTAGATCTAAAATGGGTTTTAAAAAAACATAAAATCTTGGGAAATATCCCCCTAAAATACCTATGGGAATTCCTAAGATAACAGAAACAAATACGGAAACAAATATAATAGCTATTGTATCCATTGAAGCTTCCCAAAGATTAAAATACAAAATAAAAAAAAATCCGGGCAAAATTAAAAATACAAGTCTCTTTTTCAAGAAAACAAAACTTAACAAGCATACAATCAAAATCAAAAGAATAGGGTTAACAAAAAGAAATAAATTTTTTAACTTTTCATATAAAAAAATTATACTTTTAGAAAAACCTACCCCATCAGAAATTGAAAAATTATCAACCAAAAAATCAAAAAAATTATCTATTTTTGATATAAAAAAATCTTTACTCATAAATTCCTATCTTGACAATAAATCGGAAATTTCATTTAAATTAATATATCCGATAACGGTTCCTCTTTCTTTTATTATTAAATAGTCTTGCTTATTCAAGTATTCAACAATTTTTTTTATTTCATCATTTAGTTCTAAATCTAAAGATACAAGATTGTCGTATCTTTTATTAAGGGCTTTATCGTATAAGCTAAAATTTTCATCTTGATATTTAATAATAACATTTAAACCATTATCAATATCAGAGTTTAAATTAAAATCATCTTTTAAAATATCTTTTATTTTTAAAATATTTAAAACAGGCAAATTTTTAATAAAATGAGATATAAAATCTGTGCTAGGATTAGCCAAAATTTCCAAAGGTTTGCCAACTTGAATGATTTCTCCATCTCTCATAAAAGCAATTCTATGTCCCAATTTAAAAGCTTCAATTAAATCATGAGTGATAAACACAACTGTCTTTTTAAGCTTAGCTACTAACCTCAAAAGCTCTTCTTGCATTTCTCCTTTAATTAAAGGATCAAGTGCCGAAAAAGCTTCATCCATTAAAAGAATGTCTGGATTAACCACTAATGCTCTTGCTATTCCAACTCTTTGTTTCATCCCTCCAGAAAGTTCGTTAATATACTTATATTTTGAATCTTCAAGTCCTACAAGATTTAATACCTCAATAGCACGCTCCTCTCTGATCTTCCTGGGGATATGCTTAACCTCAAGTCCATAAGTAACATTTCTCAATACATTCATATGGGGGAAAAGTCCAAAATTTTGAAAAACCATTGCAAATTTATCTTTTCTTAAATTAGAAAGATCTTTGCGATTTATGGCATTCATTTCCATGTTATTTACTAAAATAGACCCTGAATCTATTTTATAAATACCATTTAAACATCTGACTAAAGTGGACTTGCCGCAGCCCGACATGCCCATAATAACTAGAATTTCATTTTCATAAACATCAAGATTAATATTGGCATTTGCAATAAAAATAGAAGTTTCTTTGTAAATTTGCATTCTATCTTTGCCATCTTCATAGTCTTTTATAACTTGACTTATCTGCTTTTTGTCAACATAATAAGAAAATACTTTATAACAATCTCTAATTTTAACAGTAACCCTATCCAAAGCAAACTCCTCAATAAGCCTGCATTATACTTTATAACACATCACTATAAATTATACTAAAAATTATTAAATTTTTACCGATACGAAATAAAAAAACAAAAGATCCTTTAAAGGATCTTTTGTTAATAATTTGTACTAATTAATTTAAAATTTTATCTAAGCAATGACAAAACATATTGAGGAACTTGATTAGCCTGTGCAATCATTGCCATTGCAGATTGAGTTAAAATACTATTAGTTGTAGCTGCTACAACCTCATCTGTCATTGTAGCATCTTTTATTTGAGCATAAGATGCTTTTAGATTTTCAATAGCATACTCAGTGCTATTCTTTATAGATTCAAGTCTATTTTGGAAAGCACCTAAATTTGCTCTTTGATCACTTATCATTCTAATAGCATTTTCTATTTTAGCAAGTGATGTATTAGCATCAACTGTGGTTGTAACATTAACAGGAGAATTAACTCCACCTTGAGTAGGTGCTGTAGCAGGTGTTGGTTGCTGAGCTCCTTCTTCTTGAGCACCCTCTTGAACAGGTGCAGCCTGAGCAGCTTGAGCTCCCTCACCAGCAAAAAGATTTGCAACATTAGCTGAATAAATATTTACAGCAATTGCTTCATCTTGATTTGCTCCCACATGAACTCTTAAAGTCCAAGAAGCTTGAGATCCTGAAAGTGATGCTGGTGTGTTAATTTTTGCAGGCTGCATTCCAAGCTCTTCAGCTGTTTTTACATTTTGGGAAGCAGATTTGTTTGACAACATGTGCATTTGGTTATATTGAGCCTGATCAGCAATTCTATTAATTTCGTCTGTAAGTTGCTCTATTTCAATCTGTATAGAACCTCTGTCTGAGTCTGAATACGTTCCGTTACCTGATTGAACTGCTAATTCTTTCATTCTTACTAAAACTTTTTCTACTTCATTTAAATTTCCTTCTGTTGTCTGAATAAAATTGATAGCTTTTGAAGTGTTTCTAGAAGCTTGTGATAAGCCTCTTATTTGAGCATTAATCTTGCCAGAAACCCCCATACCAGCAGCATCATCAGAAGCTCGATTAATTCTGTAACCACTAGAAAGCTTCTCTTGGGTTTTACTAAGATTAGCAGCATTAATGGCATTATTTCTTGAAGCATTAATAGCTGATGTATTATGATTTATAATCATATATCATTCCTCCATGATAAAGTTTAATTATTTATTTTTGGCAAATCCTTTCGCCTGTTAAAAAGAATAGCACAAAAAATTAAAAAAAAGAAACGTAGATAGCAATAGCATTAAAATAATTATTATCTATTTCTCTGATTAAAATCAAAAGCCTTTAATGTATTTTCTTGATCTTTCATGCGCTTAACAGTAAAATCTAAGGTGTTAAGTTCTCCTTCTATTTTCCTTTCTCTATCATCGTACTTCTTTTTATAGTCTTCAACTTTATTTTTTTGATCAATAATCTTCAAGTCGTAATTTTTTATTTTATTATAAATAACTCCCCCAGAAGTCACAAAAGGAGACAAACAATCTCCTAGCATTTTAGCAATCCCATTATCATATACTCTGTCACCATTAAGGTCAAATAAAAAAAGTTCTCTAACATTATCAATGTTATTGCGAATTGATTCATCAAACTTTTTCTCGTCAAGTCTTAAATATCTAGAAAGTCCACCAGAAGAAGAAATGGAGTTAGTAAAAACTCCTATCTGATTAATTATTGAAAAATTAGGATCACTAGTAACATAGGGCTTAAAAATTATAGATTCTAGTCTAGATTTAAGATTTTTTAATAAAAATTCAGACCTTAGAATGCCTAAATTTTTATAAGCCTCTTCTTTTTGAGACTCACTAAGATAAGTCAATTCTTCAACTATACTAGACTTTTGATTACCAAGTTGATCTTCGTTGGAACTTACAATATTAATCTCAGCAAGAACCTCATTATAGGCACCAATAAAATCTAAAAGAATTCTCTTAATCCCCTCATAATCGGGCTCAACCTTAGCCTCAACCATATCGCTTGAAGCTTTTTTTAAACTTAATGTCACATTTGGAACTAAATCATTAATAACATTTGAATCTCTCTCAACATCTACTCCATCAAATTTAATTTTTGCATTCTCAGCAAAACTTTTAGCATTTATTGGCAAATAACCATCTCTATTTTTTGGATCAAAAACTTCGACATTACTAATCACAACTACTTTATTATTCGCTTTATTTTCAATATTTATTTCTTCTAAATTAGAAAGAGCTCCAATATCAACTTCAACTTCTTCAAAATTATTTGAAATATTTATTAAAGGAAGCTCCAAGGAACCTTCCTTGCTAGATATTTTAACCATATTCATTTGAATATATTTTTTTTCCAAAGGAGTTTTTAAATCAGATCCAAGATCAACCACACTATCTTCACTGTCGACTTTTGCATCCTTAAATGTAGCTTCTCCAGGATTAAAAATAATTTTACTATCAGACTCTTCTAAACCTGTATCAAAATACTTAACTTCAAATTTAATTTTACTCCTAGATGTAATTTCAATATCTTCAGGGATTTCAATCGACACCTCTGAAAGTGGATTTAAAACAAGATTATTATTTTCAAAAGCAAGTCTATTATTACTACTAGATTGATTTACAACAATATCTGAAAGGTTGGGATTAAAATTGGTTTTCAATTCGCTTAAAATGCCAATTTGCTTAGCAAAAGCTAATCCTTCCCCTTTTATAATAAGTTTATTTTCTTTACCTTCCTTTAAGGATTGCAAAATAAAACGACTATTCCCGTTTTTATCACTTTTTACTATTTTTGCAGACAAAAAGCCTTTTCCCTTGTTATTAATATCCCTTACAAGTAAATCAATGTTACCATTACTTTTTACATTAATTTCTTTCTTGCCAACTAAAAATACATATTCTCCTTCTGGAATTGTAACTTTTTTAGGATCAAAGTTTGAAGACAAAAAAACATCGGCTGACGCTATTTGATCAACAATTAACTTGTGAGTCTCATTCTTAGATCCATATCGAGTAGACAGGGTCAAAACTTCACTATTACTAGAATTTCCTGACATTAAATTAAAAGGACTGTTAAGTGAGGTCAATTCTTTTGCAAGAGAATTTAAAGTAGAGATTTTTCTATTAATTAACTGCCAAGCACTTTTCTCTTGCTCTAAAGATTCAAGTTTCTTAAAAGAAGAATCAATTTTGGCTTTATCGGGCTTAAGCATGGATTCACGAATTTCTTTAGTATTATATTTGCTCTCAAGTCCAGGAACAAAAAATCCTGATACCATAACAATGCCCTCCAAAACACATTATATCATTAATAAAATTGAAAATAAAATATAATAATTTTAATAAATTTAAAAAATTCAACCCTTAAGCATCTAAATACTTTAAAATAAAAAAATATAAAAAACAAAAACTTTAAAAAAGATTAATGTTTATAGTAAAATAAATTAAAAGGAACATGAAAATGCTAAATTTTTGTTTATTCAACTCAAAATCCGTTTTAACTGGAAATGACAAACTAGATAATTCAGCGGTCCTAATTAAAGATAATAAAATTTTTGATATTGTAACATCTGATAGGCTTAAAAAAATGGATCTTAGAGAATATCAAATGATTGATACAAAAGGCAACTATATAACTCCCGGACTTTACGACAGCCATATTCATGGATTTCACGGTTATGGAACAGACCAGTGTTCAACAGAATCAATACTTAAAATGTCAGAGCATTTAGCACAATATGGCGTAGTAGGATTTTTACCAACTCTTTATCCAAGACCAATAGATGAAATGATTCAAATAATAAAAGCTTGTACAGCAGCAATTGGTAAAGAAAAGGGAGCTAAAATTCTAGGACTTCACCTTGAAGGGCCATTTTTTTCCCCTGAAAAAAGAGGAGCGCACCCTGTTTCTTATCTTCATGAGCCTAGCATTAAAGTTATGCAAAAACTAATAGATGCTGCTGGCGGGATATTTACAGGATCAAACGGCAAAAGAAAAACACACATAAAAACAATGACTGTTGCTCCCGAGCTTAAAGGAATGAGAGAACTTGCAATATTTTGCCTTGAAAATAATATAAACCTTCAAGCAGGACACACAAACGCAAAATATGAAAATATGATCGAAGGATTTCAAGTTGGAATACTTCACACAACCCATTTTTTCAACGCAATGTCAAAACTTGACCACAGAAATCCAAACGCAATAGGAGCAGTATTAATACACGGTGACGTTTCTTGTGAAATTATTGCAGATGGTCATCATATACACCCAAAATTAGTTTTAATGCTTAGAAAGCTTAAAGATATAAGTAAAATAGTACTTGTAACTGATGGACTTACTCCAAATTTTCAAACTTCTGGAAAACTAATTGCAAACGGAGATGAAGTTTATATTGCAGAAGATGGATTATTCCACAGCGTAAAAAGCAACACAATAGCTGGATCAACACTTACAATGATACAAGGTCTTAAAAATTTAATAGAATTCGGCTACAGTTTGAGCGATGCTGTTCAAGCAAGCTCTTACAATCCAACAAGAATTCTTAATATTGACAAAAAGGGGTTAATATGCCATGGATACGATGCAAACATCAATGTCTTAGATAAAGATTTTAATCTAAAATTAACAATGATAGAATCTAAAATAATTTTTAACAATCTCTAACTTTAACCTATTTTAAGGAGATCACAATGAGATTAATAATCAGACCTACGCATGAAGACGTATCAAAGTGGGCAGCCAATCACGTAGCACAAAAAATTAAAGAATTTTCTCCAACAAAAAAAAAGCCATTTATCCTTGGACTTCCAACAGGAAGCTCTCCAATCGGTATGTACAAGAATTTAATTGAATTAAATAAAAGTGGAAAAATTTCATTTCAAAATGTCATAACTTTTAACATGGATGAATACATAGGAATCGAACAAAATCATCCTGAAAGTTACCATTCATTTATGTGGAAAAATTTTTTTTCTCATATTGATATTAAAAAAGAAAACATAAATATATTAAATGGAAATGCTTTAAATCTCGAAAAAGAATGTGAAGAGTATGAAAAAAAAATCAAATCTTTCGGAGGAATCATGCTTTTTGTAGGTGGAATCGGACCTGATGGCCACATTGCTTTTAACGAACCGGGCTCCTCCTTAACATCAAGAACAAGAATTAAAACTTTAACCCAAGATACAATCATTGCTAATTCAAGATTTTTTGAAGGAAATGTGAACAAAGTTCCCAAAAGCGCTCTAACTGTTGGAATTGGAACAATTATGGATTCGCAAGAAATTTTAATAATAGTAAACGGACATAACAAAGCAAGAGCATTAAAGCATGCCATTGAAAAAGGCATTAATCATATGTGGACAATTAGCGCACTTCAATTGCATAAAAATGCAATCATAGTATCTGACAAAAATGCAACTTACGAATTAAAAGTCGGAACAGTAGAGTACTTTAATGACATAGAAAGAAAAAACTTTAATAATGACTTAAAATAAATTACTTAAAATTTTAAAATAAAATACTAACTCTAAAATTACAAATCTTTATAAAATAAAAACTAATTGTGAGCTTCATTGTAAATTTTTGAAACTTCTTCCCAATTTAAAGCCTTTAAAAATGCATCGACATATTCAATTCTTCTATTTTGATATTTAAGATAATAAGCATGCTCCCAAACATCAATACCTAAAACCGGTTTATAAGACTTCATTAAAGGACTATCCTGATTAGGCATTGAAATCACTTTAAGCCCACTATCAGGACACAATACTAACCATGCCCAACCACTTCCAAAAATTTTCATTGCGGTATCTTTCAAGCTGGCCTTAAGAACATCTAGACTTCCAAAAGTTACATTAATATCATTTTCAAACTTTTCCAAAAGATTACTCTTGTTTCCTGGTTTTAAAGTTCTAAAATATAGAGTATGGTTAGAATACCCTCCAGCATTATTTCTAATTGGGGTTTGAAATTCATCTGGAAAATCATGAATATTTATTAATATGTTTGAAACGTCTTCTAAATGACTTTTGCCCATTTTTTCTAAAATAGAATTCAAATTTATTACAAAACCATTATGATGTTTGCTATGATGAATTTCCATAGTTTTGGCATCAATATAAGGCTCAACAGCATCATAATTGTAACCAAGTTCTGGCAATTTAAACATAATAACCTCCTGTTCTAACTTTTACCATGACAATTTTTATATTTCTTCCCACTTCCACAATAACAAGGCTCATTTCTACCTATTTTGGGAGAACTTCTAACTACTTGAACATTAGAAACGCTTTTATTTTCATTAATAACAATTCCTGAAAGTTCTTTATGGATTGAATTAACATTTTTAGATTTCTTTACTGACTTAAAATTGGAAGAATTGCTATCCAATTTCAACTGAAGAACACGCCTTATGGTAGACACTTTAATATCCTTAATAAGCTCGCTAAATATTAAAAACCCCTCTTCCTTGTACTCTGTAATTGGATTTTTATTAGCATAAGACCTTAGATAAACAGCCTCTCTTAAAGAATCTAAATTTGCAAGATGCTCTTGAAATTTAGAATCAATATTTCTCAAATATTCGTATCTTAAAAATCCATTAAAAAGATCTCTGCCGATCGAATTCTCCTTCTCATCTAAATTTGCCTTTGCTATTTGCATTAACTTGGCCTTTAAATCAAGAGAATTAATATTTTCAATAGAACCAAGACCTTCAAGCATGTAGGCAAAAATTAAATTTACTTCATTTAAAAAAACATTTGAAACTGTGCTACTTTTTGCTCCCTCAAGCAAAAAAGTAAGATATTCCTCTAAAGCAATAAGAATACGATCCTTAATAGCTGTATCTTCAAGAATAGAATTTCTCTGGGCATAAATAAAATCTCTCTGCTTTGTAATAACATCGTCATACTCCAATAAATGCTTTCTAATTTCAAAATTTCTGTCTTCTACTCTTTTTTGGGCATTAATCAAAGATTTGGTTAAAAGAGAATGTGTAATAGGCTCTCCCGTTGCCATTCCAAGCTTACCCATTAATGACCTCAGGTTGTCTCCAGCAAAAAGGCGCATTAAATCATCTTCAAGCGACACATAAAATCTTGAACGCCCAGGGTCGCCTTGTCTTCCGCTACGCCCACGAAGCTGATTGTCTATTCGCCTTGATTCGTGACGTTCACTACCAATAACATAAAGCCCACCAAGACTTTTAACCTCATTATAATCTTTTAGGTAATCTTCTCTCTCATTTTTAACAGCCTCTTGAAATTCTTCAAGGCTTACATTAGTTCCAATTTTTTTTCTAACCCTGTGCTCAATATTGCCTCCAAGTTTAATATCAGTACCACGACCAGCCATATTTGTTGCAATTGTAACCGCATGTTTTGCTCCAGCTTCAGCAATAATAAATGCTTCTCGAGAATGATTTTTTGCATTAAGAACTTCGTGCTTAATTCCTCTACTTTTAAACATAGCTGATAAAATCTCAGATTTTTCAATAGAAACAGTTCCCACTAAAACCGGTTGCCCCTTCTTATAAGTTTTATAAACCTCATCTGTAATCGCATTAAACTTAAATTCTTCCGTATAATAAATAGTATCATCTTCATCTATTCGCGCTAACAATCTATTTGTTGGAACTACAACTACATCAAGATTATATATTCTGTGGAATTCCTTAGCTTCTGTATCAGCTGTACCCGTCATGCCAGAAATTTTATTAAACATTCTAAATAAATTTTGGAAAGTAATGGTTGCCATGGTCTTATTTTCATTAGCAACTCTAACTCCTTCTTTAGCCTCAATAGCTTGATGAAGTCCATCAGAATATCTTCGTCCTGTTAAAACTCTACCGGTAAATTCATCTACAATCTCAACTCCAGAATCACCAACAATATATTCTCTATTTTTTAAAAAAAGCAAATGCGCTTTCAAGGCTTGTGTCATATAATGAACATAATTAAAATTTGAATCAGTATACATAGATCCACTAATAATGCCTTTAGAAACTAAAAGCTGCTCAAGATTATTAAGTCCTTTAGCAGTAAAAGAAATTCTTTTGGCTTTCTCATCAACAGTGTAATCGCCATCAAGGTCGTCTATTTCTAAAGGATAATCACCTGTTTTGGAATCCTTGGAACACTCTTTTAAAAAAGATACAAGAGAATTAACTTCAAGATAAGCATTGGTATTGCCTTCAGTAGGTCCTGAAATAATCAAAGGGGTTCTTGCTTCATCAATCAAAATAGAATCGATCTCATCAATAATACAATAATTAAACTTTCTTAAAGATTTTTCATTCAAGTCATAACGCATATTATCTCTTAAGTAATCAAATCCAAGTTCATTGTTTGTAACATAAGTAATATCTTTGGCATATTGAGCTTTTCTTAGCTCATAATCCATATTAGATAGAACAACCCCCACGCTAACACCCAAAAGATCAAAAACTGGCTTCATCCAATTGGAATCACGCTCTGCAAGATAGTCATTAACAGTAACAATAATAACCCCATCTCCTGTTAAACTATTCAAATAAGCCGCTTGAACTGACGAGAGGGTTTTTCCTTCTCCTGTCTTCATCTCTATTATTTTGCCTTTGTGAAGAGCAAGCCCCGCAATGATTTGCACATCATAAGGCCTTTCCTTAAGACGCCTTCTAGCAGCTTCTCTAGACAGAGTAAAAGCTCGCTCTAAAATACTCTCTAAAGAGTTGCCCGATTTTAATTCATCTTTAAGCTTTTCCGTCTCTTTTGAAAAATCTTCATCTGATAATAACAATGCCCAACGCTCAAGCTTATTAATATTTCTTAAAGTTGGAAGATAATCTTTTAAATCTCTTTTACTTTTTGAGCCAATGGTTCTCTCAAGTACTGCTTTTAACATGGTAGGTATTAATTCTCCTAAATAATTGACTTAAAGTCATTTTTCATTTTAAATGATAAAATAAAAAATATGAAAAAACACTATAAAATTTTTACATTAAGCTTACTTTTTGCAATTATATCATGTAATACTAAAACTTTAAACGAATTAGGAGAAGAACAATTTAAAATACCATTCGGGACACTGCCTGGTGCAATAATGCCCTTGGATAACAAATTTACAAATTCAAAATTTGATATCAAAACGTATAATGGGTTAGTATACATTGCAGAAATAAAAACAAATAAATTGATGATTTTTAACTCATACGGAAAACTAATACAAACTTATCAAAATGGAATATTTAAAACAAACCCTGATTTAAAAATAAAAAAAATAGATTTTGAAGGAATTCAATCAATATATCCGTTAAAAGATTTCATTATTGTTGCAGACAAATTAGATAATAAAAAAGCAAAATTCAATCAAAAAGAAAATATTGCTTACTTTATGAGAATACTAATACTAAACAAAAACTCGTCTGTAGAAATTTTAGGTCAAGAAGGTTTAAACGGAACACCATTTCCACAAATTTACGATGTCAACGTTGATGAAAACGGCAACATTGCAATAATATCAATATATAGCGAAGGCTATATAATATATTCTTATGATAAAGAATTTTCTCCGCTTTATAAAATTTACGTCAATAAAAACCTACTAAAAACAATAGATGACCAAAAGAAAAACTACAATATTTCAATAGACAAGGTTTTTTTTGAAGTTAACAAAAAAACTCTTTATGTAAAAATCACCTACTATGAAAACATTGACGATAATGAAAATATAAACGATCTTGGAATTAAAATTAAAGATCAATATGTCTATAAGATGCGTTTAAAAAAAACAAAAGAATTCGAAGTAATAAGTAAAATCGCCCTTCCTAAAAACTTGCTAGACGATAAACAGGAAAGCTTTATTAATATAATAAAAATACAAAAAGACAAAATAATAGCCTCTACTAATATGAAAAATTTATCTAACAATTTAATATGGAAATTAGACAACAAAGGCTTAATTAAAGACCAAATAGCTTTAATTGAACCTCCAAATTTAACATTTCTTTCTGAAAGCTTATCTAAAGATGGAATACTTAGCATACTTTATGGCGGAAAAACTGGGGTTAGTGTTTACTGGTGGAATTTAAATGTCTTATTGAAATTATAATTATAAAAAAGTTAAATTTGCAAATGTAATGAAAAAGATTAATTGTAATCAACAACTAGCAATTGAATACCAAAAAAAAATGAAAAAACATATCATTATTGGAATAATCTTTGTTATAATTCTTTTATTTTTTAAAATTTTACTAATTCCCAGAATTCAAAATCTTGAAAAAAATAAAAACAATATCAAAATGATAATAAGCTATAAACAAGACAAAAGCAGATTATCACTAAAAATAAACATACAAGCAAAAAAATTCTCTAACCTGGGAAAAGCCAAGCTGGATATTTATTTGGACAATAAATTAATTGAAAGCAATATGCTTTATATAAGCAATAAAAACTTTACAACATATGCTAACATAATCTATAAAAATGAAAGCTTATTAAGTATAATACTAAGGAGTAATGATAATAATAATGTTTTTTATAGTAAAAGAATAAAATCTAGAGGATAAAATATGATGCAAATATACTTCATGTCTGTTTCGCTTAACATCTTAGGGGGAATAATACTTGCCTTCCCAATATTAATAGAAAAAATAAAATTTTTTAAAATTTTTGAAGATTTTGTAAATTTAATAAACGATAACAAAAAGGTAAAAAGCATTTTCGGATTATTATTTTTAATAACTAGTACTCTTGAAATAATCAAGCCCTATAAATTGCCAATAATTGGGAATTTGATTCCAGCTATAAGTTTATTTTTAATTGGATTTATCTTGTTTTTAAAACAAAAATTACCAACAGAAGTTCAAAATAATAAAAAATATGGAAAATTTCAATCAATACTTGAAAATAATCAGCAGTTAATTGGGGTTATAGCAATCATTATAGGAATAATTCATTTTTTAGCAGCAGAAATACCTTTATTGTAAGATTAAAAATAAAGATTCGATTTTCAAGAGAATAAACTACCAAAAAGCAACTTGACTTTGACATAAGTATTCTATATTATTAGTAGGATTCAGTGCGGTTTTAATTGCCGCTCAATAAAAGCCATAAAATGGTATAAAGGAAGAAGATAAAATGATATTTAGAACATATAAGCATTTAAAATTAATAGCAATACTTATGTTAATGTTGAGTTGCGCTTTTTTTAAAAAGCCACAAACTGCACAACAAAACGGAGCTATTGGAAACCCAATAAGGGATGAATTGCCTTTAAACGATGGAAAATTACATTTAATATCAGGAAAAATTTTGAATAAAAAATTGCCAGTCGTAAATGAAAATCATGACGTAACTTGGATAAAAACAAAGGCAATGGCAATCTTAGATAAAGATGGACAAGCAATGCCAGAATTCAAAAACAAATTTGGATATTCTTATATACTATCCCCTATAAAAATGAATGATGAATATAGTAGTTACACATCGCTATTAATACTTTTTGAAACAACTGAAAATGGAGATAAAGAATATGAAATTGAAGATATTAAACTTATAACAGCTGGTTCCAACCTAGAACTTAAACATTCTCTTCTAATTGCTGAAAAATCACAAGAAGAAGGATATGTTACTGCATACCCATTTGGAATCTTGATGGACGAAGAACTTAGAAAAGCTTTTCAATTAACATATCAAAATGGTCATTGGAATTATATGCTTGCAAATTTAACCGTTAAAAACAAGATTACTCAAAAAACTGAAATTTATACAATTTCTCTTAATTCAAAATTAATTATTGACTTTGTAAAAGAAGTATTAAAAGAAAATCCCATCTTAAAAGAGACAAATGGAGATCTATTTGAAGATATATAATAAATATAAACAAAAGGAAGTATTTTATGCGACTTAAAAAATTTATTTCAACTGTAATAATTCTTTTTCTAGCTAAAAATATTTTTTCTGAAAACGAAATTAATATCTTCGAAAATAACAATTATATTGTAAAAGAAAATATAAAAACAAGAATTAAAAAACTAAAACAAAGTTTTTTACTTACATCTGTTGATATTGCCGTTAGTCAGCCTTACATGGAATTAGCAGATTGGAATGGAGACCCAATAAAAGAACTTATTGGAATTAGCTATTCATTTATAAATGTATTTTCAAAAATTGGATCTTCTGCTATTATTTCGTTTGACCTATCAAATGAAGCTTCTGGAAAATATAAAATCACAAAATTAGAATTTTTAAGTCCAGATAAAGGCAGCTTTATTAATAATCTTAGCAGTCTCACCAGTGGAAAGCAACAATCAAAAAAAGAGCTTGCAAAAGACGCTTATTCATTTGGGACATTAAAAACTGAATCTCTCTCAAAAACGATTGCAGAATATTACAAGAACAACAACTGGCATTATATTTTGGCAGCAATAACAGTAGAAAATAATATAAATAAAGAAACTAAAAGATATGAAATTAGAATTAACCCTAAAATATATAATGATTTTCAAAAAAAATTGAGATTATATTTTAGAAGCAACCAAGTAAAAAAATTCCCAATACCCATTATAGAATAGGTCACAAATCTCTTAGAAAAGATTTTTACTTTTCTAAGAGAGCAAAATATATAATAATAAAACCATGAGTAGTAACAAAACAATAATAATAAATTTAAATAATTTGGAGCATAACTTAAACTTAATTAAAAATAAAATTGGTGAAAAAGAAATAGTAGCTACCTTAAAAGGCGACGCATATGGTCACGGACTTATAAATATCTTTAAATTTTTTAAAGCAAAAAAAATAAATTATTTTGGACTTTCCAATATTGAAGATGCCAAAACACTTAAAAAAATTGATAAAAGTACAAAAATATTGATGTACATTAAAGTAGATAAAAAAGAAATTAAAAATTTGATTAAACTTGAATTATTACCATTTGTTGCTGATTTTGAATATCTATTTTTAATAGAAAAAGAATGTGCATTGCAAAAAAAGAAAATAAAAGTCCACTTAAAAATTGATGTTGGCATGAATAGATATGGAATAAAAATAGATAGCGCTCTTGAAATAGCCACATATATTCAAAATTCAAAATTTCTAGAACTAGAAGGGGTCTGCTCGCATCTCCCAACAACAGAAAACTTTAAAATCACACAAAAACAAATAGAGCAATTCTTATTTTTTTTGGAAACGCTTAAACAAAAAAATATAAATCCAAAATTTGTCCATATTTCTAATTCGGGACACATTATTAACTACAAACTAAATCCCCAATTTAATATGGTAAGACCGGGTCTTATTCTTTATGGTTATTGTCCAACACTAAAAAACAAAAAAACTACTCTAAATTTTAAACCTGTATTAAATTTATTTTCAAAAGTAGTATTTATCAAAAATGTGAAAAAAGGTGAAAAAATCTCATATTCAGGTACATTTCAAGCCAAAGAGGATATGAAAATAGGAATTATTCCAATCGGATATTTTGATGGAATACCTCAAAATATAAACAATAATTTTTATTTTTTAATAAACAATAAAAAATGTAAAATAAGGGGAAAGGTTTGCATGAATCTAACAATAGTAGAAATTCCTAAAGACTTAAAAGTTGAAACGGGTTCAAAAGTGGAAATTGTATCAGAAAAATTAAGCATAAATGAAATGAGTAAATTTTCTAAAAGAAGTCATTATGAATTACTATGTAATATAGGAAAATATGAAAACAGAAAATATTTAGATTAAGTTACCCAAAGAATCAAATTTTTGGAAATCTATTAAATTACCTCTAGCATCATAAATCCACTTATAAATTGAAAATCCCCCAACATCATCTCTTAATCTCAAATCCGGACCATGATTTGACTGCTTTGATATTTTCCCAAATTTATTGTATTCATATTTATAAACACTAACTCCATGAATATCGTCCTGCAATTGTCCTAAGCTGCCAAAATTTTTTTGAGAAATAAGCCTATTTTGCTTATCATATTCATATAAATATTCAAAAACAAAATTACAATCAGCAACCAAAACCCCATCCTTAGAATAATTTTTCTTTGAAACCATATTGCCATTAGAGTCGTAACTAAATTTATACTTTGAAACTCCTTCAAAATTATCTATTGGATTAACAAAATCTCCACCAAAATGTTCTTGAGCAATCAAAAATCCTTCTTTGTCGTAAGAATATCTGTAAATCATTACACCTTTGACATCGGCTATTAAATTAAAATTTTTATCAAAAAAAATATTTTCTATTAGATAAAACTTGTCATCATATTTATAACTATAAATAGCAATGCCTTTAAAATTATCCATTATTTCATACTTTTCTTCATAAACAGTTGGAATATCCCTATTATAATTTTTATTGATTTTATTACTATAGTTTATTATCCTTTTTTCATTATTTTGGATATAAAAAATAGTCTTCTTCATGGCATAACCATTTTGACTGATTGTTAAATTATTATTATTGTCATAATTATATTCTTTGTAATAACAATCTTTATCTTTAAAATAATATTCATAACGATAAATTGCTACATTATTTTCATCAGGAGTTAAATTGTTATTAATATCATAATTTAAAATCTCAATAACTTTTCCATCAACATCATAATGATATATTTTAGTAGCTACAGAAAATGGATTTGAAACGGTGTAAGCTGATTTATCAAGATATTCTTCTTTAATAAGATTATGATTGGCATCATAAGTTAATCTAAACCCACAAGTACCATTTTTTGATCTTACAATATAACCATTTTCATCGTAATATAAAACAGTTTTAACAAATTTGGCATGATCATAACTGATCTTTGCAAAATACACATTATTTGAATCTTTGATTTGAATTCCCGATTCATTAAATCTGTAAACACTAAACTCTCTCTCATTATCGTATAAAAAATGATAATAAGAAACATCGTATCTATCCCTAACCATTTCATTAGATCTATTATAATTAAAAATATTTTTAATCCTACCATCACTCATATACTCTATATGCTCAATGTAAACACCATTATTATTCTTAAAAGCAAGTCCCCTATTTAGAAATATGCGCCTTTCACTGTGTTTAGACCTTTCTATTTTAATTTGGTTTGCATTAAAAAAAGAAGGCATTAAAATGCTAAGCTTACCAATATAATCAACTAAAATAAGATTATTATTACGATCATAAGTAAATTTATATCCATACTCTTCCTCAGACTCTTCTTTTGTAATCTCATATTTACCTACTATGTTGTAATTAACAGAATAATCTGCAAATCTATAATAAACTTCTTTTGAAAAAAGAGAAGAACTAATAAAAAATATTATAAATAACATGAATAAATTCCTTGATAAATCAATCTTATTTTGATAAATTTTATTATACAATAAATCTATCAATAGGAGCTTTAAATGGCAAAAATTTCTAAAAACGCTCAAAGATCGGGTTCGAAAGAATTAATAAGTCGATGGGGAGGGAAAATTATAATGAAATCAAAATTTGAAAATGGAAAAATAAAGCATTATGCAGAATGCCAAACTTCAAAAAATACAGCAAGAAAGCCAAGGGATTTATTTTAACAAATAAATCCGCTTAACTTGCAAACTTTATTTTTTTTGTATCCTATCACCAAATTTAACCCATGCTTCGTCTTGTTCTTGTTTTGTATAGTTCTTATTTACTGCCTGCTTAGAAGTTGAACCCTTTTTGGGAAAAGAATTTCTAACTTGCGCTTTTATTTCCTCTCTTTGCCTTCTAATTTTTTCCAATTGTCTTTTAACTCTTTCGTTTGAATCAAAAAGACCACTTCCACTTTTATTCAAACCAGCTCTAAAATCCAATCTGGACAAAGCCTCTTTATAGCTTTGATGCTTGCCTGTCAAAAACAAAACAATTCTTTTAAACAAACTTAAATCTTTATAAGCAGCATTCAAAAGAGAATACAAATCAAGTTTATATATTTTATATAAAGGCAATAGTTCGTTACTACTCTTAAAATATTTAGCTGCTTCGACTTTAATTAAATCTTTAAGATGGACTTGAACACTTTGTGTTTTATAAATTCTTCTATAATGAGAAACAATAAGGTCAAGAAATTTGACTTTATTTTTCAAGCAATACTCATTCATAATATATTTAGATACCAATCTATTGATAACTTCTTCTAAACCTTCTTCTGTAAAAATAGAAGAGGGATCATCCCCAAAACTAAGAATTTTAAATATACTAGCCCTCAATTCACTATTAAGAAATTGTAAAACCTTTTCATATTCTTCTAGAAAAACCTCATATGCAAAAGGTTTGTACAAATAAAAATTTTCTTTTACTTGAAATATTTTTGGCAAAATATCATGAATTTTAGATTCAAAAAAATACATATTAGCAACTAATAAAAAATTTTCAGGATCGTTTAGGCCTTCAGAATAAACTTTTAGGATACTAGAAAAATCTCCCCTATCAATTGCACCTTTTTTAAATTCCAAAGTCTTTTCAATTGCTTTTAAAGATTCATCGATTTTAATAGCTTCTATAGCCTTAAGCTCTTCCAAGTCTTTTTCATTTTTAATAAAAAGATTAAGAAAATCCAAAAAAATAAAATAATTTTTTGAAAAAGTGATTCCTTTCTTGCCAAGAACTTCATCCTTAATTTCAATAATGCCAGAGAGAATCTTGGAAATAGCAGCAATAATATTCTTACCCTCTTCTAAAGCTCTCTCATAATCACTAAGCTTTAATCCTTTTACTCTAACGAAAACATCTTTTACAATATTATTAGAAGCAATATTAAAAAATATTTTTTTAACAAACTCAATAAAATATAAAGCCCTACTAGATGGAATTATTAATGATTTCCAAACCAATATTTCTTTCAGTTGTGATTTTGTTTCAAAAAATTTGTAGTTAATATCTGAATCTGTAATAGTTATAAATTCATTCTGGAAAACCAACAAACTAGATTCTACATTCTTAACAGTAAGCAAAGAACTAAAAAGCTCTATTCCTATATAAGTTTTCAAAAATAAATCGTCAATAGAATAATAATAAAAATCATAACTGGCTTCATCGGTCAAAATTATCTCATCTGGCAACAATTCTCCATCTATTGCTATTTTATTAGTAACTATTCCCCTTTTAACTTCATAGAGTTTGCGAAATAAAAAATCAAGCTCCCCTTTTAAACCTCGTATTTTTACAGAATGCTCTTCTATAAAAGAAGAATAATCTATGGCATCCTTTTTATAAGACAAAATCATTTTCAAAATTGATTTTTGGGCATCAGAAGATATTCCCAGTTGAGAAATCAAAATATCTACTTCTTTGCTACTCATATAAAAAATTTCTGGTAATTTTTTCATATTGTTCCTTATATTACATTAAAATAATAAAGCTTATTACATAAAAATATATTAACAAGCCAAAATTAAGATCATATAATCAATAAAAATTAAATAACATTAAATTATACAAAATATATAAAAGCAAAAAAATTAAAGAAATACCTCTACCAAAAACTCCTTTAAATTTAACCACTAAAAATAAAACTAAAGTTATAAACACCATTATACTAAAATCTAAAATATAAATATCTTGTAACAAGATAGGTCTGAAAAAACTACTACTAGCTAAAATAAACCCGATATTAAAAATATTGCTACCGATAATGTTCCCAAATGCAATGTCTGATTCTTTTCTAATTATTGCAAAAAGAGATACAACAAGCTCGGGAACACTTGTCCCAAAAGCTACAACTATAATTCCAATCAACTTTTCACTAACATTAAAAACATTATTGGCAATATAAAGAGCTCCATCCACCAATAATTTTGATCCCAAATAAAGAAAATACATGCTAATAAAAAAGCTTAACGTATTTAAAAATATAAAATTTAAACTCTGATTTAAATTACTTACACCTTCTTGAGAAGAATTTTCCAAGCTAAAATTTGCTTTTTCTTCTTTATAAAAGAAGAACAGATAGAATAAAAAAAGAATTAAGATACTAAATGAGCTTAAACGATTATAAGGTGCCGCAAAAAAAGAGAAAGATCTCAAATCAAATGAAAGCAACAAAAGAAGAAACATTAATAAAAACAGAAACATAAAAGAAAGCTTAAGTCTTTTAAAATCTGCCTTAATTCTTAAAAAGAATCCTGCTAAAGGCAGAGCAAGTAACATATTAATAATATTGCTACCAATAACATTAGAAACAACAATTTCGTTTTTACCCTTAAAAGCCGCTACTAAACTTGTAAAAAGCTCTGGAGCGCTTGTTGAAAAAGATACTATTGTAACTCCTATTAAAAGTGTTGGAACTTTTAAATAGGTAGCAATGCCAACTGAACTTTTTAAAAGCAAATTACCACCAAGATACAATAAAAAAATACCAAATCCTACATAAAAAAATTGAATTAAATGTTCCAAATAAATCTCCTTTACAAGAAACAATAATTAAAAAGAATCTAAATATTCTTTTAAACTCCCCTTAACCATATAATAAACATTAGATGCGTTCCAAAGACTAAAACCACTACCAAATGACTCCTTGACCCCTTTAAGCTGAAACTTTAAATACTTCAAATAAATCTCATCATCCACAAACCTTTCCTTTCCTAATAAAAAAGCCTGAACATAAGGCCTAATGACAACCCGATCTAAAGAAAACATAAGTGCTCTATCACTCCCCTCTTTATAAATCTTATAAGCTCTTTTTGTATAATAAGAATTGCTTGGCAAAAAATCATTAGTATAGTGTGAAGGATAAAACATAGGAGATATGACATCAACATAATCTGATAACATTGCAATATTTTGCCCAATACTATTAGTAGGAAACCAACCATTGTACCCATAAATATCAACAGAAATAGGAATATAAAGCTGTTCTCTTGCCATAATCAAAAAAGATTCAAGAGCATCAACAGGCTGCATCTCATACTTATTCATTCTTGAAGTTGCAAGAGATACAGGACCATCTGATGGAAATCTAATATAGTCAAACTGTATTTCATCAACTCCAAAAGATTGTATTTCTTTTGCAATAGATATATTATAGTCCCAAGTAGCAGGAGAAAAAATATCTACCCAATGCTCTACTTGCACATATTTCACAAGCCCACTAGAATCAACTTTTTTAATAAAATGAGCCCAAGGCTTATTGGTTCTTTTATTCCAAAGAGCATGCTTAAAATTATTATAATAATACAATTTTGCATCTTTAAATACAACACATCTAGCAATAACATAAATTCCAAGTTCTCTAGCTTTTTTAAGAATATAAGAAACATCAATCAGGTTTTTAACAGAACTCAACTTATTCGGCAAAAAAAGCTTACTAGAATAAGTTAAATTACCACTATCATCTTTAAAATCAATTACAACAGCATTCATGCCCGAATCTTTAATAAATTTAAATCTTTCATCAACTAGCCTATTATTGCGCAATGTATATGCTGTTAAATAAATAGATCCTTTATTCTTAGCAAGTTGCATCCTTTGGGATTTTTCAATAAAATTCTGATCCTGCAAAGACAATTTTCCAATAAATACCCATTGCCCATTAAAATAAGAATAAAAATGATTGTCATATGTTCTCACCAAAATTTTTTCCACATTCTTGCTAGATAAATCTAAAATACGTATTATTTGCTTTTTAAAAGGAAAAGAAATTTTTTTAATAAGTCCACTTTTCTGACTAATTAAAAAAATATCTCCATAAACTCCAGAAGAAAAATATAAATTATTTGAATCTCCTTTTGAAAATTCAATAGCACTAATAATGTCGTAATACCCTGCACCCAGATAAATCTGAGGAATTAAGCGATTTAAATTTTTAAAACTAACAGCTCCATTATCACTAAGATAAATGCCGTGAATCGCAGTTCCAATAGCAATACGCTTATACTCTCCTTGAGAAAAGGCACTCGATGTAATATACGCACTACTGTTAAATTTATTAATTCCCACTAATTTTCTAAAATTTTTTGAATAATCATAAGAAACGTAAAGATTATTGCTTGTAGTTAAAAATGAATTTGAAGAATAAACATCTTCATAAATAGAGGTAATTCGACTAGGAATAAGCTTATGAAAAGGATAAACCCACCTGGAATCTATCCCATTAACTTTAACTTTAGTTATTTTTCCATTAACATTTTTACTCAAAAATCCTTTATGAACAAAAAATAAACTATATTTTTTAAAAAATTCTTCATCAGTTAGTGAATATATACTGAAAATTTTAAAAACAAAAAAGAAGAAAATAACTATCCAATAGATAAAAATTTTCATACACATTAATACATAATACTTGCAAATCAAAAAATATTAAATAACAACTATTTTTATTTGATTAATTGGATCTAATTTAAATTCAAAAATATTAGAATTTTATAACAAATTTCTTCTTAAAAATCTTAAGCCCTACCGTAAAGCCTTGTAATAAAACTTATATTTTTACTCAAAGTAGTATCTAAATCACTTTCTAATAATCTAAAAATCCAATTATCTAGAGTATTTTTTGGAACATTTGCCCTAAATTTATCTCCTAAACTAATATAATCTTGCATTGGTATTATTACATTGTCAGAAACACTGCTCATAGCGCTTCTTATCATGTCCCAAACAACAAAATCTTCATTTGTATTTAAATAATCAAAAATATACTTTTTATGCAAATCATCTAAAGAGTTAATAAATTCTAGTATTGTATCATTATCACTAATTCCTGTGTAAACTATACAATTTTTAATATAATTATGAGGAAGATTCTGATTGCCCGAATCAAAATCAAAGGCAAGCTTCATTATTCTCATTCCTGGAAAATTAAAAAAATCTCTTAACCTTGAAACATCTTCAAGATCATTTTCAAAATCTTCAACCCAAATTTTTAAATCTTTAATTTCATTTAAAATAAAATTAAAAAAATCTCGTCCTGGTGATTTTACCCACAACCCATTAAAAGCATAGGTCTCACCAGC
Organism: Borreliella afzelii; assembly: GCF_014202295.1. Classification (NCBI taxonomy): domain Bacteria; kingdom Pseudomonadati; phylum Spirochaetota; class Spirochaetia; order Spirochaetales; family Borreliaceae; genus Borreliella; species Borreliella afzelii. The sequence continues at coordinate 267,935 of NZ_JACHGM010000002.1, read as the reverse complement.
ACTAACTTCCCAGGTAGAAACAAAACCTCTAAAATGATCAATTTTAATTACATCTACATACTTTTTTAAAATCTCGATCCTTTTTGCCCACCATTCATAATTAACTTTCTTTAAAACATTCCAACTATAAGCTGGACTATCCCAAGCTTGCTCTTGTTCTAAAAAATAATCTGGAGAAATTCCTGCAACCTTATCTTTGCTTGCGTCAAATCTCAACTTAAAATATTTTTGATGTGCCCAAACATCAGCAGAATCATACGCTATAAAAAGCGGTACATTCATAACTAGCTCAATTCCCTTGCCATTTGCATAGCGCTTTAAAGCTTGAAACTGTGAAAAAAAGAAATACTGCAACACCTCTTGCACTTTAATCTCTTTTGAGAGAATATTTCTCAATTTAAATAAGTCTTGTTCATTTCTTTTAAGAATTCCTCTATCAAAAAGAACATTAAAAGCGTCCTTTGATTCTTTTAAAGAATATTCTTTAAATGCAACAAAACTTGCAAAATCTAAAAGCCAATAATAAGACTTTTTTTTAAATTTTTCAAAGCTTCTAACCTCATCAACCGAAGCTCTATTAATAAAATTTAAAGCAGCTTCTTTAAGAAATTTATCTTTAAAACTTAATTTTTTAAAATCAGAGTGCCTGCTTTCATTTTCCTTTAAAATGTTTAAATCCGAATCTATAAATTTATCAAGAGCTTCTAGATCAATATAATAAACATTACCGGCAAAGGCAGAAAAAATTGAATAAGGGGGAGATCTTGTAAAATCAATAGGAGAATAAGCAAACATTTGCCAATAACTTTGCGAGGATGCAAATAAAAAATCTATAAATTTATAAGCCCCTTTGCCCAAATCTCCAATACCGTATTTAGATGGCAAAGAACTTATGTTAAGTAAAATACCACTTTTTCTTTTTAAGTTTAAATTAATTCTTATTTTTTCATACTTCATATAAAACCCCTATTAATTAATAATTTAAATTATTACCCACTGTGTTATAAATTATAATAAATATCAGATCAGAACAAAACATTAAATAGCGTTTTTAAGAAAAATTTAAAAATTAAATACTTTTATGATAAAATCTATTAATGGGTACCAAAGCAACCATACTATTGTTGCTATTATTTTTAGTTCAAAACTTAGCTTTGTCTGCTGAAATTTTTGAATTCAAATACATTAAAGGCACAAAATTTAGATTAGAAGGTACAGATAATCAAAAAATATATTTCAACAACCATTTTAATTCAAGTTCTACAACCAATATTCAAATTTCAAGTGAGATAAAAGACACAAAAGAAGAATTCGTAAACATTAAAGCTTTTTTTAGAATCTTAAAAAGAGAAAATATTCATGAACCTTACCTATTAAATGAAGAGTTTGAAGAAACCTTCAGCGTAAATAAGCAAGGAGAATATATAATAGGAGCAAATCAAAAAAGACCCTCTGTTAGAGGCATTCCAAGATTTCCAAAAACACCTATCAAAATAAATGAAAAATGGACATATCCTGCAGAAGAATATATAGAAGCTTCAAAAATAGATAGAAGTATAAAAGATTTCATTGTAAAATTTAATGTTAACTACGAATATAAAGGCAAAGAAGAACACAACGGCAAATATTACCATATAATTCTTTCGAATTATGAATCACAATACAATATAAAAAACATCTCTTTCTATCAAAAAGTAAACCAAAAAATTTATTTTGACAATGAAATTGGAAACACATATAAATACAACGATGAATATATATTTGAAATAAAGCAGAACAATAATCAACATTTTAAAATGACTGGAAACTCTCTTGGCAAAGTAGTTTCAATTGAACTTCCGAATGATAATTTTATTGAAACTGAAGTTGAAAATTATATCCAAGAAAAAAAAATAAAAGCTATTAGCGTTGAAAAAAATACTAAAGGCATTAATTTAAGCTTAGATATTGAATTTTATCCTGACTCATTTCAAATACTGCAAAAAGAATACAAAAAACTTGACCTTATAGCTAAACTTCTTGAAAAATTTAAAAAAAATAACATACTAATAGAAGGACATACTGAACAATTCGGATTAGAAGAAGAGATGCACGAGCTCTCTGAAAAAAGAGCTCGTGCAATTGGAAATTATTTGATAAAAATGAAAATAAAAAACAAAGACCAAATACTATTTAAAGGATGGGGATCTCAAAAACCAAAATATCCTAAATCGTCCCCATTAAAGGCTAAAAATAGACGAGTAGAAATTACAATATTAAATAACTAGCTTAAGATTATCATCTTTTGCTCTTTTTTTCTTTTTTTGTTTGACAGCTAATACATAAAAAGGCATAAGGAATTGCTAAAAGTCTCTCTCTAGCAATCTCTTTTTCACAAGCCAAACACTTCCCATAAGAATTTTGAGAAATTCTATAAAGAGCTTGATTTATTAAATTCAACTTTCTCTTTTCAACAAAACCTAATGCTTCAAGATTATTTCCATCCATATTATCAAAAGCAATATCAACAACATCCTTCGGATACATATCATTATTAATTATTTCCTTTTTGCTATTTTCTACAGACTTGATAGAATCCAATATCTCTTTTTTTTCAGCTGAAAGAAATTTTTTTATCTCTTCAATAAACTCATGCTCAGAACTAGCTTTTTGCATGATACCTCCATATAAATTACATTTTTAAAAAACTTCGTGTAATTATATACACAATTTCTTATAATGTAAACAAACAATAATGCTTTTCTTATTAAAAATAAGAATTGAAATGATATGTTTAATCGTGTAAAATTTATCCTATTAGAGAAAAATTCGGAGGTTGTCTTGGACATTAAAGAAGAAGCTATTGAAACTGAAGGAATTGTAAAAGAATCCCTTCCAAATACCATGTTTAGAGTAGAACTTAAAAACAAACACATTGTGCTTGCCCATCTATCTGGAAAAATGCGAAAACATTTCATAAAAATAGTTCCTGGTGATAAAGTAAAAGTTGAACTTTCTCCTTATGATCTTACAAAAGGTAGAATAGTATACAGGGAAAAATAAAATTAAACCCTTTTAAAATATTTTCAAGTATTGTAAGTATTTGTTTTTTAAATCAAATTATCTTTTAAGGATACAACAAAATTCTTGTGAATCCAGCCTTGAAGTCCGTAACTTGTTTCAATAAGAACAAAATCATCTTTGCTGTCAAGGATATAAACACTTGCATTTCCTTTTAAAAATCTCCAACTTCTTGAAAAGTTATCAGGAACTTTGTAAAGAGAGACTAAATCCCCCCTAATTATTCCCACTTCAGATTGTTGCTCAGAATAAAAATAATATGTTTCAAACACAGTAAAACAAACCGCAGAAAAAAGTAAAAATATAATTATTTTTTTTAAATTTTTTGCCAAAAATCTATAAGAAATAGATACGACTAAAAAATTTATCAAAAATAAGCTAATAATAAAAAAAATATTAGAAAAGATAAAACTATTGTTACGAATACTGTCTGTAACTCCATTTTTAGCTTCAATCAAATCAATAACCTTATATGGGGTTTCATTATTTGGAGAAGCTAAAAATGCCTTATAAGCTGAACAAATAGCATCAAAATCCCTATCCATTTTATTTAACACAAGAGCTCTGTTTAGCCAAAGTCCTGAATAATTTGGATATTTTTTAAGAATATTATCAATCTTGATAAGCGCCGCATCATAATTTTTAGAATTATAGCTTTCAATCAAATCATTTATATTTTTTTCTGACAATAAACTATCATTTACAGCATTTAAACTAATGCCAACAGCCAATATTAAAATAACCAAACCAAAACTTGATGCTGCAAAAAATTTTTTATAGTTAATTAAAATAGCTAAAGATAATAAAAATCCTGGAATCAAAAGTAGATAATAGTATGGAACAAAAAATAAAAAAGTTTTATTTTTGTAATTCAAAATATCAGCATAAGATAAAAGCTCAAAATCAGAATCTACATTATTTTGTATTTTATTTATACTGTCAAACTCTCCCGAATATTCGTACTTCAATTTTTTTCCTTTAAGAGTATAAACTGTCCCATCATCGGGATTTAAATAATTAAAATCCCCAATATTTAAAAATACACTACCTTTGGTACCCGGCTTAACTGTGTAAACTTGAGAAATACTGCCCTTGTACCCACTTTTAGAAGGCTTAAAACTATAAGTTTTCTTTTTATTAAGAATTTTAGAATTATAAGTTTCAATCTCTGGAAAGTAAAAATGTGGAAAATTCCCTTGCCCTGTTATTTTTATTAAAATAGTAAATATACCTTGATCAATTGTCGAATAAGTCGGTGTCTCATAATCAATTCTAAAAGTTCCAACCGCTAGAGATTTAACCTCTTTAGGAATAGGTTTAACTTTTAACAAAAGCTCAGGGGTTTCCCTAACAAGGCCAGAATCAATATTAAAAGAAAAACTGGGAATCAAAACATTTTTTGAACCTTTAAGAGGAGTTAAAACAAAGTTATAAAAAGGTACATCTAAAATTTCTTTATTATGAAAAGTTCTATATTTAATGTCCCCGAATATAGGCATCTTTTCAATCATTGCATCCTTAATAGCAGGTAAAAATCCGGACATTTCATTAGAATTGCTATCTGAAAGCCAATTTGAACGCAAAACAATGCCAATGCTTTGATATTCATAAACCTCTCTTTTATCAAGGTCCCAATATAAATCAACTGGCAGGCCAAAAGAATTTATTTCATCAGCTCTTAGCACACTAACTTCAACCTCTGAAGATAAATAGAAATCACCTTTATAAATTACTTTTAATGGGGGAATTTTAATAAATCCTAGACCTTCAAAAAGGTATTCAACTTTAATTTCAACAAAAGAAAAGTTATTACTATCGGTTATCCTAGATATTGACAAAACATTAGAATTGGATTGAACTTCTTTATTTATTTCAACTTTTAATAAACTTATATCAATATCTTGCAAAGGATTATTAAGCTTTACGATCTGAATAAATTTGTCGCCCCTTAAAACCTTGATATTTTTAACAAAATCAATACCCGTAAGCGAATAAAGTCTTGCGATTGAAAAAAAATAAATAAAAAATATTACCAATCTTCTTTTGGAACAACTAGGCTCTCGTCTATTTTTCTCAACCATACAACCCTCTCAAGATTTTCAATATACCTTAAAAAATTTTCATTATTTTCAACAAAATTTTTACTTTTTTCTACACTTAAAGAATTTAAACTATCGCGCACTGTTCGTTTTTTTATTATTGCAAGTTCAAGATTATATTTAGCATTATAACTGCTGGGATTAATTTTTAAAGCCTCCTTAAAAGCCATTTCGGCCTTATGATAAAGTCCTTGGTTATAGTATATTATTCCCTCGTTATAATTGACATTAAAATTTAAAAAAATATCATCGGTTTTCTTTGCATAAGAGAATATTCTAAGAGAACTTTCATACTCACCTAAAGAATAGTATACAATGCCAAGATTATAATATCCCCAAGCAGAATATTTTTTATCCTCTACAAGATTGTAATAATTGGAAATTGCATTTTGATAATTTCCTCTAACATATTCATAATTGCCAATAGCCATCAAAGACATGGACTTAACATTTGAACAAGAAAAAAAACCTAAACACAAAAAGCAAGCATATAAAACTGCTAAAAAGTTTCGTCCCACTTTATCATCCTGACAAATAAATACATAAAAATAAACAATAACGAAATAACCAAAAAAATTTTATACCTTGATACATCAACAAGTATAATATCATTTGACGTTTTTCTTATTATACCATTTCTTATATCATTGACAACAAAGTTAATCCCTTTTAAATACAAATTATAATATGATCCTTTAAGAGAAGAGGCAAGAAGAAGTAAATTTTCTTCATTTATCACAGTTTTAACAGGATTATCATTTTTATCTTTAATAATTGCGTTATGATCAAATAAAACGGGATTATTCCCTCCAATCCCAACCACAAAACTTTCTAACTTGAGATTATTGACAAATTTAGAAAACCTATAATAATTATTTTCTCCCCAATCATCACCATCTGTTAAAATAATTAAAAAATTATAATAAGGGTCATCTTGTACATTAGAGATTACACTAAAAACAGCATCTCCTAAGAAACTACCAGGAGAGCTTATTAAATCAGGCTCTATATAATTTAACATCTTGTTTAAACTGTTTTTATCCTTAGAAAAAGGTAAAACCAATAAAGACTTACCTTTAAAAATAGTAAGAGAATATTCAGCATTCTCAAAATTGCTTAAAATTAAACTAATCATATTTTTAGCGCTCTCAAGCCTATTAATAATTTTACCCTCATCTACACTCAACATGCTACGAGAAATATCAAAAATAAAAGAAATTCTCAATTTACTTCTCTCATCCTCAACAGCTCTTTGTCCCCAAGAAATATCCAAGATAGATAAAATTAGAAAAATCAAGCTAAAAATAAAAAACATTGTCATGAGAACTTTTTTAATGTAGTAATTTTGAATATAGGAATTGTCTCCATACATAAAGCTTAGGGTTTTAAAAAATGGAATATTTCGCCTAAAATCAAGCACACATACAAAAAAAATCCACATTAAAATTAAAAAAAAGTATAAAGCACTATAATTATTTATACTCATAGTATCTCTTTTAAGAAAATTTTTGAAAAAATAAAATAAATAAGTAATAAGCACAACGCTAAAACTAAAAATTCTTTATAAATATCTTTATTGTCCACAGCTATTTTAATTTTTCTCTCCAAATTTTCCTTTTTTGAAAAATCTTGAATTGCAAATTGAAAAGAAAAATCATCATTAACCGAATAAAAAAGTCCTCCGGTTTTATTTGAAATCTCAACAAGCATACTAGGATCATAAACCTCTTTTAGACTTCCTTGATAAAACTTACCAGATCTTAATTTAAACTCAACACTAAATTCCTCAGAACTTCCAATACCAATAGAATAAATCCTGACATTTAAACCTTGAGCAAGGTTAATCACTTGATCTTTATAAATTTCATCTGAATTAACAACCCCATCTGTTAAAACCACTATTGATCTTTTAAGAGCTTCAGAATGCTTTAAATGAGATAGCGCAATAGAAATACCTAATCCTAAAGCAGATCCATTTCCAAGATCCATAATATAAATATCATCTAACTTTTTATTAAAAAAATCCCTATCTGTTGTTATAGGCACTACTATTGAAGCATCTTTTGCAAAAGCTACCAAACCAATATTATCATTCTCACGTTGAGAAATAAAACGTTTAATCAATTCTTTTGAAAATTCAAGTCTATTCTTAGAAGAAAACTCAACAGCCCCCATACTAGGCGATATGTCAAGAACAATGACAATGTCAGCACCAGCACTAAGATGTATCATCTTCTTTTTTGAAACCGAAGGCCCTGCTAAAGCAAACACCATAACCATTGCAGCTAAATATAAAAAAGAATAAGTAAAAAAATACATCAAATTTAATCTATAATCTTTAAGTTTTAAAGAGTTTAAGCTGCCATAAATCGATATTGGAAACTTTATCTTGCCCCCTCTATTTTTAAAAAAATGATTAAAATAAATTGTTATAGGGAAAATTACTAATAAAAACAAATACAAAGGCTCATTAAATGTTAACATTAGTACCTCTATTAAATTCTTCAAAACTCGATGCTGCAGTTCTTAAATCCTCTAAAACAAACGCCAAGCTATCAAATACTAAATCAACACCACTAAATTTACTAAAATCAGAAAGCCTTAACGTATTAATAAAAGTTGAGCGAATCTCATAAGGAACCTTAAGATCTTGCAAAATTATAGAAATTTCTGTTGTGGTAATCGCATTAAAATTGAAACCTGTTTTTTTAGATAAATAAACTCTTAAAGAAGAATTTATTAAATTATAAAATGTACCTTGATCTACGCCTTCTCTAACATATTTAGACAAAATAACAAACTGCCTCTGCAATACTTTATAAGGCTTTCTAAGTCCATGCTTAACTATCAAGCAAATTAAAAGTCGATTTAAAAGCTTTAAAAGCTTAATAATCAAATAAGGAATCAAAAACAAAACAAGAATAAATAAAAACAAATAGGTACTTGTTCCAGGAATAAATAAAACGCCTTCTATATTTTTAATTTTAAAATCAGAATTATTAGATACTAGTTTATCTGTATTAATTTTTACATTTTCTAGAATAACCTTGCTTTTCTTACCATTGCTAATTACATCTCCAATATAAATAGAAGGAAGAGAGCTACTTCCAATATAAAAAGAAACAAAATTAACTATTATTTCATTTGTTGCGTTATTAAAGCTAATCGAATTTACTTCAACAAATTCATCTTTAATCTCTTTAAAATCTACAGGGAAAAACTCTTCACCATCATCTAAAATTAATGAAACTTTAAAATCAACAGAATCACCTACATAATAACGAGTCGGCATAAATATTTCATTCTTTATTTCATAAGAATGTAAAAATAAAACTAAAAAAAGAAAAAGGCTTGAAATAATTCCCTTCAAAATTTATTGACCCTTTTTAAAAAGAATTTTAAGTTTTTTAAAAACATCTTCTTTAGTATCAATCTCAATAAAACTAATATTTTTTTTAATACACTCTTTTTTCCATTTTATTTTATCAAGTGTCCAATAATTTTTATAACCAGTTAATATCGACTTGCTAAACCCCGAGACTAAAAAATTTTCCCCAGTTTCAATATCTTCGCAAATCAAAGTTCCAACTTTAGGAAAATTTTCATCAAAAAAATCTGAAATTCTTATAGCAACAACATTATGTCTCTTGCTCAAAACATTTAAAGATTTAAAATAAGAATTCGCCTTAAAATCAGAAATAATTATAATCAAAGATCTTTTTTTATAATATTCTGCCGTATTTTTAAAAATATAAGCTAAGCTACTACCCGGCTTAAGATTTCTATTGATCGTTTCACTTAATATCAATCCTAAATGCAAATGACCTTTGCTAGAGGGTATAAATTTGTCTGTTCCACTTGAAAAAAAAGTAACACCTATTTTATCATTATTAAAAAATGCCATATGTGCAAAAATAGAAACCAATAAATCCTGAACATCCTTTTTATTTACCTTGTCTCCCAAGCTCATAGAAAGTGAATTATCTACAAGAAGATGCAGATTCATCCCCCTATCTTCTTTGAAAACCTTTGAAAAAATACTATCGGCTTTTGAGCTTACATTCCAATCAATAAATCTAGCATCATCAGAATCCTCATAAGGTCTAAATTCATGAAATTCAAGACCAAGTCCTTTAAAAATTGAACGATACCCACCAAAATTAAGCTCTGAAAGCATTTTTCTTGAAAAGAATTTTAAAGCTTTTATCCTAGCTTTAGCACTACTATTTATCTCGTTATCTTGTACCATTTAAAATTATTTCCTAGGGTAGTGCTACAGCAGAAAGAAGCATCTTAATAATATCATCAATACTCATTTCCTCTACTTCTGCCTCATAAGATGGCGTAATTCTGTGTCTTAACACGTTATAAGCCACAGCTTTAACATCTTCTGGTAGAACAAATATTCGTCCCTCATAAAGAGCATTAACACGCGCACACTTTAATAAACTAAGAGAAGCTCTAGGAGATGCACCAAATTCAATATATTTGGCAAAAGGATAAGTTTTTTTATCTTTCTCACGAGATGCCGAGATTAAAGTAACAATATAAAGCATTATTTTGTCATCAACTTTTACCCTACCAACAGTTCTCTTAATGTCAACCAACGAATAAGCATTCATCACCTTTGCAACTTTAATATTTTCAAGACGTCCATCCACTGAAAATATTTTCAAAAGCCTTACTTCATCTTGCACTGATGGATAATTAACATTAACTTTTAATAAAAATCTATCAAGCTGAGATTCTGGTAAATTATAAGTCCCCTCTTGCTCTATTGGATTTTGAGTAGCAAGAACAAAAAATGGATCTGGAAGCTTATGAGTTTCGTCTCCAAGAGTTACTTGCCTTTCTCCCATAGCCTCAAGTAGAGCAGACTGAACTTTTGCAGGAGCCCTATTGATTTCATCTGCTAAAATAACATTTGAAAATACTGGACCTTTTCTAACCTTAAAAGTCCCTGTAGCACTTTTATAAACCATATTACCTGTAAGATCAGACGGCAAAAGATCTGGGGTAAACTGTATACGCTTAAACTCAAGATCAAGAACATCAGATACAGTTTGAATTGCAAGGGTTTTGGCAAGACCTGGGACTCCTTCAAGCAAAACATGCCCCTCTGTTAAAAGTCCCATTAAAATAGCATCTATCATTTCTTTTTGACCAAGAACCCTGCTTGCAACTTCTCTTCTAAATTTATTTATCAAATGTAATGCATTCTCTACTTCTGAATCTATCTGAAAACTACTCTTCATAATACTCCTAGTCAAAATCACTCTAAAATATAAATTAAACCCAAACGATAATAATATTATTTGTAAAGCAAAACTAAATTTCTCTCTGCGCTTAATTTTGAATTTAAAGACTTTACTTCTATTTTACTAAACAAATCTTTAATTTGATTGACTTCAAGGTTAATTCTATCAAATTTACCCTTATATGCCATAATCAAACCCCCATTCTTTAAAAGATTCTTTAAAACTAACGCATATTCATTCATACTTCTAAAGGCTCGAATTGTAATAAATTCATACTTCTTCTTTTCTCTTTCAATCTCATATTCTAAAATTTTTACATTTTCTAAATCAAGTTCTAATTTTATCATTTTCAAAAAAGTAGATTTTTTTTTACTTCTCTCTAAAAGATAATATTTTCTAGAAGAATCAAAAATAGCCAAAATAATACCTGGAAATCCAGCACCACTTCCAACATCAAGAATTTCAGAAGGATTGGCCTCTTTAATAGTAGGCAATCCTAAAAGAGAATCTATAACGTGTAGATTAAGAATGGAATTGAAGTTGCTATTGCTATTTGAAATCAAATTAAATCTGGTATTTAAAAGTAAAATTCTTTTTATATATAAATTTATTTTCTGAAGATCTTTGTAAGCAAACTGAAAATTACATTCTGCCAAAGCAAATTCAATGTCACTTATCATACAGAAAAATTTAAAACTACCTTATTTTTAGGATTTGAAAAATATATAAACAAAACAGTAATATCCGTATTTCTTATTCCAGGAATTCGACTTGCTTGAGCAAGAGTAGCTGGTTGAACCTTAGAAAATTTCTCTCTAGCTTCTCTTGAGAGACCTTCAATAATTCCATAATTAAAATCAAATGGAAGCTTGACAAGTTCTAGATTATGAAGTTTTTTAATCAAATCTTTTTGTCTATTAATATAGCCTTCATATTTAATATCTAACTCAACTTGTTCTAAAATTACTTTTGAATCGCTCAAACTTGGATCAATCTTTATTAAATTATCTAAACTAATAGAAGGATCTTTTAAGATATGATAAAAATCTTTGTTAACATGTTTTTTAAATTGTTCATCAGCAATATCTTTTAAACTAAGACGCCTTTGCTTTAAAAGCTCCTTTATCTCTTCAACTCTTCTTTTCTTAAAAAGATATTTTGAATATCTCTCCTCATCAACAAGTCCAAGATCATATCCAATCTTAATCAAACGCTTATCACTAGTATCGTGCCTTAAATTAAGTCTATGTTCAGCCCTAGAAGTAAACATTCTGTAAGGCTCTTTAGTACCTTTAGTAACAAGATCATCAATAAGAACTCCAATATAAGAACTAGTTCTTGTTAGAATCATTGGCTTTTTATTTTGAAGTCTAAGAGCAGCATTAATTCCTGCCATTAGCCCTTGAGCTGCTGCCTCCTCATATCCTGAAGAGCCATTGGTCTGACCTGCTATAAAAAGCCCTTTAACTCTTTTGCTCTCAAGACTTGGATAAAGTTCAATTGGATTTATATAATCATACTCAACGGCATAACCAGGCCTTGTAATAACAGCATGCTCAAGACCTTCAATACTATTAATCAATTTTTGCTGAACATTTTCAGGCAAAGAAGAGCTAAGACCATTAAGATACATTTCTTCCGTATTAAACCCTTCAGGCTCAATAAAAATTTGATGCCTGTCTTTATCTTTAAATTTTACTATTTTATCCTCAATAGAAGGACAATATCTTGGACCATTGCCCACAATCTCACCAGAATAAAGGGGTGACAAGTGCATATTTTCACTAATTATTTCGTGAGTTCTTTTATTAGTGTAGGTCACATAACATGAAAGCTGAGATTTATCTAACTTGCCATTTGAAAAAGAAAAGGGAATGATGTCTGAATCTCCAAATTGAACCTCAGTCTTTGAAAAATCCACACTTTTTCTATGAATTCTTGCCGGAGTGCCCGTTTTAAGCCTACCCATTTCAAATCCAAGACCAAGTAAAGTTTTATCAAGTCCATAAGCAGAAAATTCAGCAAGTCTACCCATATTAGCTCTATATTCACCAATAAATATTTTGCCTCGAAGAAATGTCCCTGTTGTAAGTACTACAACACTTGATCTAAACTTATTACCTCGCTCTGTAACAACACCCTCAATTTCATTTCTCATAGAATTAAGAAGAAAATCAACAACTGTATCTTGAAAAAGATCAAGATTATCTTGACGCTCTAAAGTTTCTTTCGCCTTGGTTTGGTACATTAATTTATCAGCTTGAGCACGTGGAGCTTGGACCGCAGGCCCACGACTTTTGTTTAAAACTCTAAACTGAATCATGCTAAAGTCAATAATGCGACCCATTTCACCGCCAAGAGCATCAATTTCCCTAACCATATTGCCCTTAGCAAGTCCACCAATAGCAGGATTGCAAGAAAGCTTGCCGATTGTATCTAAATTTTGAGTAATCATTAAAGTTTTAAAATTTAGCCTTGAAATAGCAAGCGCAGCTTCAATCCCTGCATGCCCTCCTCCAATAACAATTGCGTCAAAATCCATATTTATTTCCCCAAACAAAAATTCTTAAACATATTGTCAAGAACATCTTCACTACTAACTTCTCCTGTTATTTCACCCAAACAGTTGATAATCTCATAAGCATCAAATGCTAACATATCATAACTTACTTGACGATCGATTTTACTCAATAAATCTAAAATCAAAGCATAAGCTTTCTCTAAAAGTTGTATTTGACGACTTGACGATATTATTATATCATCAAGTCCAATCTCTACCCTCTCATAAGAGATTAAAGTCCTTATTTTGTCATAAAGAATATCTATTCCTTCTAAATTTTTAATGCTAATCATTATTAAATTTGAAGAATTTAAAACACTCGAACGAACAAATTCTTCGGTAGATTTATTTATCTTTAAATCTATCTTATTTAAAACAAATAATATCTTACTATTGGATTTATTCGAATCAATAAATAATAAATCATCTCTTGTTAAATTTGAACTAATATCAATCACATAAATTACTAAAGAAGCTTCCTTTATTAAAGAATTACTTTTCTCAATACCCAATCTCTCAACAAAATTGTCAGCATCTCTAAGACCTGCTGTATCAAAAAGATTAAACAAAATACCATCAAGCTCAAAACTTGCTTCAATATAATCTCTTGTAGTACCAGGATATGAAGAGACAATTGATCTATCTTTTTTGAGAAACAAATTAAATAAAGAAGACTTTCCAGCATTAACAGAGCCTGCTAAAACCAAAGTAATACCATGATCGATTTTTTCATAAACTTTATAAGAATTAATTAATTTTTTAAGTTCAACTTTGCTATTTAAAATCAAGTCAAAAGGAATGTCAATCTCACGGTCATCAACCTCATAATCAAGATAAACGCTAACAGCTGAGAGAAAATTTAAAATACATTTTTTTATTGTATCTATTTTAACAAATAAAGCTCCAGAAAGCTTATTAACTGCAAGAGAATAAGCTTTGTTGGTCTTAGCAAAAATAATCTCATTAATTGCTTCTGCCTTTGTAAGGTCAATTTTTTTAGCAAGAAATGAACGAAAAGTAAATTCACCAGGCTCAGCCATCCTAAACCCACTTTTTAAAAATAAATCTATAATCTTTTTAATCCCAATCACAGAACCATGAGCTATAACCTCAACAGCATCTTGCCCTGTAAAGCTTTTTGGTGCTCGATACAAACACACAACAACTTCATCTACCTTGCAATTATTCTCATTATCTAATATATAACCATAATGAATCGTATTTCCAGCCGCTGAATTAAGAGCTGAATGATTTGAAAAGATTTTAGAAAATTTAGAAATAGAAGAAGCACCACTGCTACGAATCACACATAAAGCGCTACTTAAAAAAGGGGTTGCAAGAGCTACAATATCATCATCTCTCTCAAAAAGCTTACTCATACTTTAATGTATTATAACATAATAAAAAGACAAAGTTGATTTGTAAATATATTTATAATAGCTTATAATTAGTCTTATAAAAATGAAAGCAAAACTTGAAATTGAACTAAGAGACGTTTTAAAAAAAGAACTTCTCTTGGTAAACGAGATATATAAATCATACTTAAAAATAAAAGAAAATATAGACAATAAAAATGAAATTGGGCTTAAAGAGATTGCAAACAAAACAAAAATATCACTTGAAAATTTTAAAGAAATTGAAATTAAAAGAGATGAAATTTGGAAAAAATTTACCCAAAATGAAAACTTTAAGTCAACTTACGAAGCTGTAGAAAAGTTGACTACAATTTACAAAAAAGAAATATACGACTATCTACACAAATTGAAAATTGGAATACTGAATATCAAAAGTTTAAACTGTATAATACAAAACTATGTAAACACATCCCTTGATATGTTGGCAATAATATTTCAAGACATCCAAGAAAGTGTAGAAAATGTAACTTACAAAAACCCTTATGGGCCAAAAATTGGACGCTCAAATGAAGCTTCCGTTTTAATAAATAAAAAACTTTAAAGGAGTTTAGAGTGGATTCAACATTCTCAGGAATAGAAATTGGCAAAAGAAGTTTATTTGCACATAAAGATGCTATGAATACAGTTGGTCACAACTTATCCAATGCTACAAAACCTGGATATTCAAGGCAAAGAGTAACAATAAAAACCGCAATTCCTCTTTATGCTCCACAACTAAACAGAGCTAAAAAACAAGGACAATTGGGTCAGGGAATCGTAGTTCAATCTATAGACAGAGTAAAAGACGAACTACTTAACACAAGGATCATTGAAGAATCACACCGACTAGGATACTGGACTTCGCAAGACAAATTTACATCAATGTTAGAAGATGTTTATAACGAACCTGAAGATCAGTCAATAAGAAAAAGATTAAATGATTTTTGGGAAAGTTGGCATGATCTAGCAAATCAACCACAAGGTTTGGCAGAAAGAAAGATAATCTTAGAAAGAGGCAAATCTTTTTGCGAGGGAATAAGAAGCAGATTCCATTCGCTTGAAAGAATTTACATAATGGCAAACGATGAAATAAAAATTACAACAGATGAGGCAAACAATTACATTAGAAACATTGCAAATCTTAATAAACAAATTTCAAAATCTCAAGCAATGAAAGACAATCCAAATGACTTAATGGATGCAAGAGATTTAATGGTTGAAAAATTGGGCAATTTAATAAGCCTATCAATTGAAAACAAACAGAATCCCAATGAATTTTTAATTCACTCAGAAGGAAGACACCTTGTACAAGGTTCAATTGCTAATGAATTTAAACTAGAAGCTACAAACGGACCTACCAGAACCAGATGGAACATTTTATGGGCAAATAATGACAAAGTCCACCTTAAAACAGGAAAACTAGGGGCTTTGCTTAACATAAGAGATGAAGAGATTAAAAATGAAATCAATGAACTGAACAATCTAGCTGCCAACATTATAGAGCTTGTTAACGAAATACATGAGACAGGGCATGGAATGGATAAAAAAAGCGGAAGAAGCTTTTTTTATCAAGAACTCAAACTAACTGACGATCGCGGTCGATATGATACTAACGGAAATGGCCAATTTGATTCCGTTCATATTTTCAAAATTAATAGCACAAACGAAATATTCCCAGAAGAGAAATTGGGATTTTATGGAACTCTTAAATTTGAGACTACAAATAGCAATGAGATTGTAGAAATACCTTACAATGCTCCAGATACGGTTCAAGATGTTATAAATAGAATAAACAATTCCGATGCACAAGTTACAGCAAGAATTAACTCAGAAGGCAAGCTTGAAATCAAAGCAGTTAAAGAACAAGAAAATGAGAACATAACATTTAGAATCAAGCATATAGAAGATTCTGGATTATTTCTAACAAAATATACAGGAATATTAAATGAATCTGGACCTGAGGGGGCTTATGATTATAAAAATATTGACACAACAGACAAATTAACGCCCAAATCCACTTATTCAATCTCGCCTTTAAAAAATCCTGCAGCATGGATAAAAGTTGCAGACACGATAGACTCAGATCCTTCAAAAATAGCATCGGGAATCAAAAATCTAACAAATGAAATATCTATTGGGGATAATCAAGCAGCACTGAGAATCTCCTCTTTTGGAAATTCTCAGATTATGATTGGCAAAAATTTAACATTAAATGATTACTTTGCAAATACAGCATCAAATATCGCGATAAAAGGACAAATATCAGAAATCACAAAAGAAAGCCAATCTCAAATATTAAAAGATTTGACAGATCTAAGAATGTCTATTTCTGGAGTAAACAAGGATGAAGAACTTGCAAACATGATCGAATTTCAACAAGCCTTTATTGCAGCAAGTAAATTTATCACTGTTTCTGCTGAGCTAATAGACACAGTAATAAATAAAATGGGAGTATAAGTATGATAAATAGAGTAAGCCATCCATTAACATATGAAAATTTAAAAACCTCTGCAGCAGAGCAAGAGTCTAAAATTACAAAACTTTTAGAAAACTTATACAAAGGCGGCAAAAGGATTGTAAAACTAAGAAACGATCCAACAGGCGTTACTCACACAATAAGGCTAGATAACGACATATTTAAGCTAAATGTATATACAAAAAATATTAACACTTCTAAAAGTAACCTACGGTATGCAGAAGGGTACTTACAATCTCTTACAAATATTTTAACACGAGCTAAAGAAATTGCCATTCAAGGAGCAAGCGGAACTTACGAAGCAGATGACAAAAAAATGATATCAAAAGAAGTAAATGCTTTACTCGAAGATACTGTTGCAATAGCAAACGCTAAAGGGCCTAATGGATACAGCATATTCTCGGGGACCAAGATTGATAGCGAGGCATTTAAAGTTACTAGAGAGAATAAAGTAAGCAAAATAAGCAAAGAAGGTGAAGGTCCTCAAATAATCAAAGTAGAATATAACGGCAACCAAGCCGAAAAAAAAACAGAAGTATACAATGAAGTGTATATATCAAATAATTATCCTGGGAATAAAATATTTTTCTCACAAAACCAAAATATTATCTCATCAATAAACACTAATGGATTTACCGTAAAAGAAAATACAAAAATTTATATTGACAATATTGAAATAGGACTAACAACAGGGGATACTGCTCTTGACATTGTTGCAAAAATAAATGAATCTTCAGCGCCTGTTGAAGCAAGTATTGATCCCGTTTTAAACTCATTGTCTATTAAAACTACAACTCCACACCAAATTTGGATAACAGAAGCAGAAGAATCAAATGTTTTACAAACACTTGGGATACTTACTAAAAACAATGATACCAAACTACCTCCTTACAACCTTGCTAGCAATACAGAAGTTAGAAGCAGATCTATTTTTGATGCGCTTATTGAGCTCAGAGATGCACTTTACAATAATAAAGAAGAGCTTGTTGGGAGTAGAAGCCTAGCAGAAATTGATGAGAGCTTAAAAAGATTACTTATATCCGTTGCAGATCTTGGCGCAAAAGAAAATAGACTTGATAGGAGCTACGAAAGAATAAGTAAGGAGACTGCAGACATGAAAGAAGATATGGTTCAATATACAGATCTTGACGTAACAAAAGCAATAACTAATTTAAATATGGCAAGCTTGGCTTATCAAGTATCTTTAGGGATTTCTGCTAAAATAATGCAAACAACTTTATTGGATTTTATAAAATAGGATGACAAATGAAAACAGCATAGGTATAGAATTCGATTTCCCTGAAGGAATACTTGGATTTGAAAACATTAAAACATTTATAATAAAAGACTCTAAGCATAAGCCTTTTTCTATTATGCAATCCATCAATAAAGACGTCAGTTTTTTAGTAACATCTCCTTTTAATTTTTTAAACGAATACTTGCCAAATATCGAGGAAAAAGATTGGTCAGACATTGATGCAAAAGCAGAAGATGAAAAAGTTATACTATGCATAATCAATATGCATGTCAATGATTACAAAGACATTACAGCTAACCTAAAAGCACCAATCATAATAAACAAAAAAAAATTACTTGGAAAACAGGCTATATGCACAAATGAAAAATACTCCCTACGCCATAAAGTTTTCAAGGAATAAAGATGCTAGTATTGTCAAGAAAAGTAAATGAAAGTATTAAAATAAACTCTAATATTGAGGTTTTAATATTAGAGATAAAAAAAGATACTGTTAAAATCGCAATTAAAGCTCCTGAAAACATTAAAATATTTAGATCTGAAATTTATGAATTTATTATAGAAGAAAATAAAAAATCAATACTAAAAGACAAACACAATATAGGCAAAATTAAAAGTCTATTCAATCATTATTTTAAGAATGAAAATTAATCTCTGCATCACTTTGTCTTATGTAAAGAGGTCCCGATAAAATATCATCACTTTTACGATTTTTTAAGTATTTAGCTATCCCAAGTTCTGTTAAAATTCTTCCAAACGAACTCAAATTTTCAATGATTTTAAATTTATAATTAAATTCCTTACAAACATTCTCAAGATTGTAACCAGTAAGCACTGAATTTGAATCAATCTGCCCTAGATATTCAAACAAATCTTCCTTAGAAAAACACAAAATCTTACCTACCAATTCGAGATTTTTATAATGCCCAAGAAAATATTTGCCAGCAGTAAAAGTTAATACAATTACACTAGAACTATCTTTAAATAAATTTGCAAAAACATCCAATGTAGAAATATTGACAAAAGGAATAGAAAGACCTAAAGCAAGGCCTTTTACAAAACTCAAACTAACTCTAAGACCAGTAAAAGAACCAGGACCACAAGAATTTATAATTAATTTAATTTGATTAAGATCAATGTCATTTTTAATTACAAAATTATTGAAAATTTTTGGAATACTGAAATTAAAATTTGATTTAAGCTCAACTAATGAAAAATTCTTATTGTTAATTCTACAATAAACTATCAATGCTTTATATGAATATTCAAATGCAAGCGCATTAACCATTAAATTCTATAACCCTACCTGAACCGACTATTTTAAAAGCCAAAGAAAATAATCTGTCTTTTGGAAGAATACTTAAAGCAATTTGTGGCCATTCAATAGCAATAATTGAGTCAAGATCCACAAGCATTTCCAATCCTCCAATAAGCTCAAATTCTTCCAAAGAAAACACCCGATATAAATCAACATGATAAAACTTGAAATCTATAAAATCATAAACATTAATAATATTATAAGTTGGACTTGTAAAATAAGAAATTCCAAGGTTAAGAGCAAGCCCCTTTAAAAAACTGGTTTTCCCAGATCCCATATCACCGCTTAAAACAAATATTTTACCAATTGGTAAAGGATAAAAAAAAGATTTGGAAAAATTTATCATTTTTTTTTCTGATTTAAATTCTAAAATCAAGGAAGCTTACCTTTAAATTCCAAATCAATTATACGCCTTTTAATTGCAACCATTAACTTTAAAACAGGATAATTTAAAAAATCTATAAAATCAATAGTGACATGCTTTTCTCCTAAGGGCGTGACCTCAATTACAAACTTTACTTTTTTGATCTCTAGGACATCGTTATATTTATAAATAACATCAGCAAAATATACATTTCTATAATAAATAAAACTCTCTTGCTTTTCAATATTATTAAGAGAAATAAGCTGCACAATAATAATCCTTAAATATAAATTAAACTCCCAAAAAGCCAACATAAGAATGTTTTTATTTAGCGCTATTTTTCAAGGCGGAATTTTTATCCTTAATCTTTGAATTGCTTTTAGCTGTCATCGACTAAAAATACTCAAATCCCTAAATTTAATGAGATGTCGCAAAAAAATAACTCTAATTCTTAAAATTAAACCTCCCAGGAGTTTTGATTCTTTACCTTCTTATTTCTAAAACAATTTTTTTAAAAGCTTCAATATCTTCAATTGCCAAATTAGACAAAATTTTCCTATTAATTTTTATATTAGACTTCAACAACCCCTCAATAAATCTTGAATAGCTAACCCCAGTATCACTTAAAGCAGCTGAAATTCTTGAAATCCATAAGCGTCTAAAATCTCTTTTTCTAGTTTTTCTATCCCTTGTAGCATACATCATACCCTTTCTCAAGGTATCCTTAGCTTTTTTATAATTGCTCTTTTTTGTACCCCAAAACCCTTTTGTCTTTTTTAAAATTCGCTTACGCCTTGCAACGTGCACTGTACCGTTTTTAGCTCTAGCCATATCTATCTCCTAAAATTATTTTAATCATAAGGTAATAAAGTTTTAATTCTTTTAACTTCAAAACAAGAAAGATTGCCCGATTTTCTTAAATTTCTCTTACGCTTAGAAGATTTTTTTGTCAAAATATGCCTTAAATTTTGTTTTTTATACTTAACCTTACCATTTACAGTAAAAGAATACCTTTTTTTTGCACTTTTACGTGTTTTCATCTTATTTGCCATTTCATCCCCTTTAATTTAATACTTATTTTTTAAACTTAGGCGCTACAATCAAAAACATTGTCTTCCCTTCCATTTTAGCTGCAGACTCCAAAACATAATTCACATCCCCTACTTTTTCAAGGATACTATTTAAAATACCATATCCTAAATATGTATGAGCAAGTTCACGACCTCTAAATCTTATTGTAACTTTAACCTTATTGCCGTCTTTGAGAAAACTCAAAATGTTTTTTGATTTAAAATCAAGGTCATGAGTATCTATCTTGGGTTGCATTCTGACTTCCTTAAGCTTAATTACTTTTTGATTCTTTTTTTGCTCTTTTTGACGCTTTTCTTGATGGAATTTATATTTTCCATAATCAATAATTTTACAAACCGGAGGAGACACATTGGGAGAAACCTCAACCAAATCAAGCCCAGCTTCTTTTGCTTTTTTAATAGCATCTTCAATCGACAAAACCTCTTGTGTTCCATTTTCAAAAATAACTCTTACCTCACGAGCCTTAATTCTGTAATTAATTTTCAATTCCTTGTCATTTGATCTGGACCTATCCCTATCTCTATTGGCATTTCTATTTATCATCTAAAAAATATATACTCCTAAATCAATTAATACTTAATTTTAATATACATTCACTAAAAAGTAAATTCTAAGAATAATGTTTGCAAAAAGTAATAAAATTAATAACATTAATAAAAAATAAATATCCAAATCACACAAGTTTTTAGTCAATCGATTGATTTAAAAAACGTTTAAAAGTAGAATTGTACTTACAATGAATTTATTTTTATTAACAAGTCTACCACTAATGTTAAAAATTTATATGAATATCCAGTTAAAACAAAATAAAGCAAAAAATACCCAAGCACATGTTTTAGCAATATTTTTTGCAATAACATTTTTTTCTTTTCTTTATTTAACTCAAGAATTTATTTTATACAGACCATTTGAATTAAATTATACATCAATAATAGGCCTAGGAATTTCCATATTTATCAAAGAACACTTATACTACTATATATTCCCACTATTAATATTTATATTTTTTTTTACTCTAAATGAAAATTCTTCATTTAGAGTAAATTTAACAATTCTTATATATTTCGCATTCGGACTAATATTTTCTAAAAACCTAGAAATAGCAATCCTAAATAGCAAAGTTTTTGGAATCTATGAATATATTGAATTACCAATACTTAATGCAATAGAGTTAATATTTTCAGCAATAATCTTTGAAAAGAAAATTAAAAAATGCCAAAAATACTCAGTAAAAGAATACAAAATCATTCTTTCTCCTATTCTATTCTTAGGATTATTTATTACAACCTTAAAAACATTAATTCTAACTAATATGCGCATCTATGCCTTAACAATATTTGCATTAGTTTTAATACTCATAGCAATTAATAATAAGTATGTTAGAAAATAAAATGACTGGCCCAAAAACACTCGTTGTAATTGCGATCTTAGCAATTTTAACACAAGGATGCAAAAAATATTCCATTATTGAAAAACAATTTGATTATGCAATAATTTTCTCGGATGCAACCGAATATTTTTTTGAAATTCAAAAAACTCCATTCATAAAAAACAAAATATTATTTATAAATGATAAAAATTTAGAAATTACAAAAGACAAGCTTAAAACAACAAAAAAAATACTATTAACCCACAAATCAACCACTGAAATACTAAATAACGAAATTCTAAAAGAGAAAATTTTTCATCTATCAAAAATAAAATTTTCTCTCAAAAAGTCTATTGATCTCTTACTTAACGGAAAATCAATAGACTTGCAAAAAACATTACTATTTAGAGACAAATCTCTAAATAACGAAGATCTTGAATACTTGGAAAAAAAAAGCCAAGAAAAAAATATTAATATTACCCTAATAAACGAAGCAAACATATCCTATATAAAAACATTTATTACTCCCCAAATACAAACAATAATATTGTTCTCTTTAAGAGATAATAATATTATTTTAAAAAAGATATCAAATTCGCCTTTTTTCAAAAATATAAAATTTGTATTAATTGGCAATACAAGAAAAGACTTAAAAATTATTAAGCTAAAATATTTAATCACCCTTAAAGAATCTGATTTAATGAGAATAGTAAAAGAAGTTGAAAAAAATTTTCAATATGAATTTAATATTTATAAACAATAAAAATGATTAAATTTGCAACCAATAATATGCACGCAAATAGTTATAAATAAGCAATTTAATGTAACAATAAAAGATCTTTAAAGCTATTGTATACGGCAATAGCAATATCATTAGCAGAGCAATTCTTAATCCTTGCAATCTCAAGACATACATATCCTAAAAACAAGGGGGAATTTATTTTACCTCTTAACGGCACTGGGGCTAAAAAAGGACTATCCGTTTCTATTAAAAGATCGTTAGCATTTAATTTTCCAACAACAATCCTTAAAGGTTCTGCATTTTTAAAAGTTATATTACCTGAAAAAGAAACTTTAAATCCCAAATCAATAAATTTTTTAGCATGCTCATAACTTCCTGAATAACAATGTAATATACCCCTATTTAAAAAATTTAAAGACTTTACAATATTATAGGCATCATCATAAGCATCTCTTATATGTAAAATAACTGGCTTTTTATATCTACCAGCCAAATATAATTGCTCTTCAAAAACTTTGATTTGCAATCTCTTGTTATCTGCCTTAAAATAATCAAGACCTATCTCGCCAACGGCAACAACATTTTCACTAATTAAAATCTTTTCAAGCTGTTTGATATCATCTTTAAAATTATCACCTAAATTTAAAGGATGAATACCTGCTGTTAAAAACACATTAGAATATGAGCTTAAAAGATCTTTTCTACTATTAAAATCATCGGGATGTAAACCAACGTCAAGAAAATAAGAAAAGCCGTTTTTAAAACATTCATTAATAATATAATTGACATCTAAAGATCTTTTCTTTAATTCATAAAAATGAACATGAGTATCTATTAATTTATCAAAAAAAATAGATTTTTCAGTTTCAAGTACACAGTTCATCATTCCATTTTTTTCCTAAGAGCTGTAAGGTAGTCAATAACAATAATATTTTTCATGCCAAGATGTAAAAAGCTTGATAAAATATCAACAGCATTTCCAATCTGACCCAATGCTTCATAACATTCAGCAGCACTCACATATAATGCTGAATTTTTGGGATTGTTTTTTATTAAGCTTTTAATCGCTATTAATGCTTCTTCATATTTACCTTGCTCCTTTTGAATAAGAGCAAGTCCAAGTATAGCAAACATATCAAAATCAACATCAAGGGCCTTTTTATAATAAATTTGAGCATTTTCATAATCATTCAAATAGCGATAAGCATCTCCTACTCTTGTGAGAACCAAATTATTTTTTGGATCTTTTTCGATAATATCAAGCCAATATTTTAAAGCCTCTTTATACTCCTTATTTCCCCTATAACAATCAGCAAGTCCAAAAATAGCATAAAAATTGCTGGGTGAAATTTCTAAGGCTTTTTTAAAAAAATAAATCCCTCTGGTAAATTCCCTTAGCTTACGATAACAATTGCCAATTGAAGTTAATACTCTAACATCAACCTTGGATTGATTTAATTCATACATTTTAAGCCAATACTTTAAAGCCTCTTTATATTCTTTAAAGTCGTAATACAAATGGCCAATCCCTACAAGCGCATAATCATTCTCAGGCATTAATTCCATTACTTTAAGATACGTTTGCTTGGATTTTTGAAAATTTTTTAATTTCCTGTAAGACGACGCAACTCTTGTTAAAACCGTTATATTCTCAGGATCATATTTTAAATACTCTTCCCATATGTCTGTAGCTTTTTTATAATTATCCAAATTTCTGTAACAATCTCCAAGTCCAAAAAGAGCATAATTATTGTTTGGATGCTTTATAAGGCATCTTTGATAATAAACTATTGCTTTATCGTAATTATTCTTTTTCCTTTCAATATCCCCAAGCCCAACAAGAGCATAATTGTTCTCATTGTCCTTTTCAAGGATGTTAGAAAACAAACTTTCTGCTTCAGAAAGTCTTTCTTCTTTAATCAACTGATATCCTCTTTTTGATTTTTCAGTAACATCAAGAAGTTGATCATCAGAAATCTTTGAGAGATCCTCTAAAGCATCCAAAATTTTTTCATTTAACATAAATACCCCTTTTAAATCGGTTTATCAAAGACATAACTTTAACTACTTTGAACACAACCATAAATAATACGCAAAGCTCAATCTATATATAAATACAATAAAACCTAATCTAACTTTAATATCCAACTTAATAACATTCATTATATAAAAAAACATAAAAAAATATAATTGATTTTTTTATTCAGGCTTATTCTATTTATTTTAGAAAAGCAGTTTTTAAAAAAGAATATTAAAATAAAACATAAAAACGGGCATTTTAACACTAAATTTACTAAAAAGTCTAACAAAAAAACCTAAAATTAATATAAACTATTACTATCTTTCAGGAGAAATCATAATGTTTTTAGAAAAATTAAATTCAGCAACAAGCAGAATTAAGTCGATAGAAGAAAAATTGCAAGACATAAATCTAATTAAAAATCAAAAAAAATATTCAAAAATAATAAAAGAATATACATACTTAGAAAAAATAAATACTAAAAAGATTGAATACGAAAACATACTAAATCAAATTAATGATAACAAAACCATCTTGGAAAAAGAAGAGCAACAAGAAATGAAAGAGCTAATAAAGCAAGAACTAATTGATCTAGATAAAAAAAAGGAAAATCTTGAACATGAAATAAAAATATTACTTTTACCTCAAGATGAAAATGATAGTAAAAATATAATAATTGAAATTAGAGCTGGAACAGGTGGAGAAGAAGCTGCTCTTTTTGCAAATAATCTTTATAGCATGTATATAAAATATTCAGAGAAAAAAAAATGGAAAACAGAAATCATAAACTTCAATGAAACAGAACTTGGGGGATTTAAAGAAATAATCTTTGAAATTAAAGGAAAAGATGTATTTAAAAAATTAAAATACGAAAGTGGTGTTCACAGAGTGCAAAGAATTCCTATAACAGAGTCTAACGGAAGACTTCAAACCTCAGCTGCTACTGTAGCAGTACTACCTAATATTGAAGAAACTGAAATTGATATTAATGAAAAAGATTTAAGAATTGATGTTTACAGATCATCTGGGGCTGGTGGACAACACGTTAATACAACTGATTCTGCAGTAAGAATAACACACCTGCCAACAGGAATTGTTGTACAGTGTCAAAATGAAAGAAGTCAACATAAAAACAAAGATCAAGCAATGAAAATATTAAGAGCAAGACTTTATGAATTTGAAGATTCCAAAAAACAAGAACAAAGATCAAACAATAGAAAACAACAAGTCGGCTCAGGAGATAGATCTGAAAGAATTAGAACCTATAATTTCCCTCAAAATAGAATAACAGATCACAGAGCAAACATCACTCTTTATAAATTAGAAGAATTTATGCAAGGAGAACTTGATCAACTTCTTGACCCCTTGACAATAGAACTTCAAGAACAAACATTAAAAAGCAACAATATATAGCAATGAATGTAAACGAAGTTATAAATTATGCTAAAAGTAAAAATTTAGATACAATAGAAGCGCTTCTAATACTTGAATTAATTTTAAAAACCAGAAAAGAGTTAATAATTGCAAATATAAAAAAAAGCTTAACAAAAAAAGAAAAAAACCTTTTTTTTGATCACATAGATAAAATAGAAAAAGGAACTCCTATTCACTACATACTAAAAAAAAAGGAATTTATGGGTATTGAATTTACTCTAAACAAGCATGTCTTAATCCCAAGATTTGATACAGAATGTTTAGTAGAAGAAGCATTAATTCAAATCCAACAAAATGGCTTTAAAAAAATATTGGACTTATGCTGTGGAAGCGGATGCATAGGAATTTCCATTGCCTATTACATGAAAAAAAAAGTAATGCTCTCAGATATTTCAATAAAAGCTTTACAAATAGTTGAAAAAAATACAAAAAAGCTCAAACTTGAAAAATTTGTAGAAATAATCCACTCTAATTTGCTAAAATGTATAAAAGGAAGGATTGATATAATCATTACAAATCCTCCTTATTTAAACAAAGAAGAATTAGAAATCAAAAATAAAATAAAAAAAGAACCCGCAAAAGCTCTATTAGGATTCGGAAAAGATGGGCTTAATATTTCCAGAAAAATATTAAGCCAAGCAAAAGAAAAACTTAACCCAAATGGACTCATAATAATAGAATCGGCTCCTTGGCAAATAAAAAGTTTGAAAGATTTTGCAATCAAAAAAGGGTTTTCACATTTAAAAACCATTTATGATCTTGAAAAAAGAGCAAGAGCGTTGGTATTAGGACAAAGAGCATGATACAAGCATATGAGATTGCGCACTTAATAAAAATAAATGATCTTGAAAAAGCTAAAAGTATTTTTAAAAAAACTATTGAGAATACTTACAAAGATGAATTTGAACGGAAAAACATATTTAAAGCTCTAGAAATAGCAGAACAGCTCCACTATGGCCAATACAGAGAAAGCGGAGAGCCTTACATTATTCATCCAATAATGGTTTCATTATTTCTTGCTAAATTTCAACTAGACTTTAAAGCAACTATTGCCGGACTACTCCATGACGTACTTGAAGATACAAATATTGAAAAAGAAGAAATAGTAAAAGAATTTGACGAGGAAATTTTAAGCTTAATCGATGGTGTAACTAAAATTCATGATTTGCATAATAAAACAAGAAGCATAAAAGAAGCTAATACTATTTCAAAAATGTTTTTTGCAATGACACACGACATTAGAATAATAATAATAAAACTGGCAGACAAACTTCATAATATGACAACTCTCTCCTATTTGCCTAAAAACAGACAAGATAGAATTGCAAAAGATTGCCTTTCAACTTACGTTCCAATAGCAGAACGCCTTGGAATCTCATCTCTTAAAACATATCTTGAAGATCTTTCATTCAAGCATCTTTATCCCAAAGATTATAAAGAGATAAAAAATTTTTTATCTGAAACAAAAATAGAAAGAGAAAAAAAATTATACAAAGGCAAATTATCAATAGAAAAAGAACTTCAAAAAAGCGGAATTGAAGCAGAAATTACAGTAAGATCAAAACACTTTTATTCAATATTTAGAAAAATGCAAACAAGAACAAACAAGCTGACTCAAATTTTTGATACCTTAGGAATAAGAATAATTTGCAAAAAACAAAAAGAATGCTATGAAATATTAGAAATTGTTCACAGAGTGTGGAAACCAATCCCAGGAAGACTTAAAGACTATATTGCAAGCCCAAAAGAAAATAAATATCAATCACTACATACTACCGTAAGAATACCTGAGGATAACCAGCTTATTGAAATACAAATTCGAACAGAAGAAATGGATAGAATTGCTAATTATGGAGTTGCAGCCCACTGGATATATAAAGAACAAATCGCACTCAAAGCTGATGATCTTTCATTTATAAACCGAATAAAAAAATGGCAACAAGAATCTGCTAACAAAAGTCAATATTCAATGAATGATATACACAAAGAGTTGTTAAATACATTCATATATGTTTACACTCCAGAAGGAGAAGTTGTAGAGCTTCCTTTCGGTTCAAATTCAATTGATTTTGCATATATAATACACACAGATATTGGAGACCAAGCTCTTTATGCAAAAATAAATGGAAAAATAAGTTCAATCACAAAGCCACTTAAAAACGAACAAATTGTTGAAATATTCACATCAAAAGACTCAAAACCAGATGTAATATGGCTAAACAGCGTAAGAACAAAAAAAGCCCGATCAAAAATCAGATCATGGCTTAATAAAAATGACAACACAATTTTTGTAGATAATAATATTATTGCGTATCTTGTTGGAGCAAACAAAGAACAAAGAAAACTTTTCAGCTTATTCAAAGCTTATACAAAAACTAAAATAAAAAGAATTACAATAGACTCTGAATGCAATCCCACAACAGGCGAAGATATTGTTGGGATAATACATAAAGATGAGATAATAGTGCATAATGAAAATTGTCAAAAGCTCAAATACTATAAAAAAAATCAATTAATTGAAGTTGAGTGGGAAGCAACACCAACTAGAAAAGTGCATCACATTATTTTGCTTTTAAAAGAATTAAAAGGAATATTTAGTTATCTTGAAAACATTTTCACAATAAATGACGTAAGACTTATTAGCGAAAAAATAGAAGACTGTGGCAATGGTCATGGAATAACAAATATAATAGTCTCATCAAATGCTAAAAATATAGCAAAAATTATTTCTGCTTTAAAAGAAAACCCAAATATCTTGCAAATAATGCAAGTAGAAGAAGATATTAAAAATTATGATAATTAAGATATTGTTGTTATTATTAATTAACTCAACAAGCGCCCCTATTGTGCCAAATAAAATAGAAAAAAATGTATCCAATTCAAGCAATAAAATTGCAAACATAGAAACCGAAAAGAACATAAAAGCGCATATTGAAAAAATTTATCAACCAAAAAAACCTCAAGAAAAAATAATAAACACCTTTAATTATATAAAAAAATATTTTAATACAAATGAAATCAAATATATGGAATATTCTTTACAAGAAATTGGATTTATTGGGTATTCTCAAAAAATAATACATTCCAAAATCAAAGGGAAAAGCGCAAATATCTACAATATAATCATTCCCATTAAAATACAAAATAATTTTGAAAATAATTTAGCAATTGGTATTGCTATTGAACTTTTGAGAAAACTTAAAAATACTAACCCTGAAAACAATGTAAATTTTTTTTTTGTTGAAGATGATTCTCTTGAGCAAAATACAATAATTAGCAGCAGAATTTTACTTAGCAATAAGTATTTGAGGAAAAATACAAATACGATTTACTTAATGCTAAACGAAAATAGAATAAAAAATAAAATTTACTTAGAAAATGAATCTTTAATAACAAATTCAAAAACAAATTTGGAATTTTTAAAAGCTATTATAAAACCCTTTGAAAAGAATAAACTTGATTTTAATACATCAAAAATAACTGAAAAAAAATTAAACAGTTTATACAATCTATATTGGGATGAATCTATACCCTTTTTAATAATAAATAACAATTTAAATCCTATATTAACTCAAAATAAAAATACTATTTTTGAAATTTACAAATCAATCGAAGAAGTATTAACTAACCAATATAAAAGTAAAAATACTGATGAAATACACTATATTGTAATTGATACACCCTTTAAAAAAATAATAATCAATGAAATTGCTTTAATAGCATTAATTTACATTTGTTATAACTTAATTATAATTGTATTTATTAGAAAATTCAAAGAAGCTGGGTTGGTCATGAAAAAAGTAAAAAATAATTACTACAAATTAGTAAGATTGTTTTTTACCTTATTTTTAAGCACGTACCTATCCTTATTAATTACAAATAAAATATTTGTAAGCTATGAAAATGCAACGGCTTACAGCATAACAAATCCCAAATATTTAATAACTTTTTTTGCAACTTTACTAATATATAATCTTTTATCTCTTTTTACATATAATTTCACAATATATTTAAACTACAGACAACTTAAATACTTGGCAATATCAACCTCTATTGTTGAACTAATAATATTAATGTTTATTAAAATAGAATTTATCTTAATAATTATCATAAAAAACATCCTACTATTAATAAAACCAAATAAAAATACTATTATTCAAAAAATAATAGTAACAATTATTTGGATAATTAATTTTGTATTAATAACATTAATACAAAATACTACATCAATTAAAAATACACTTACACTAAGCTATCTAATCTCAATTTGTCTTTTTTCTACCATATTTATTAATATCTCAGAGCATTTAAAATCTAAACTCCCAAAAATTAAACAAAATTTAAAAAAAGCTAAAAAACTTGGTCTTGTAACTTTTTTTTTAATAATCACAATCATAATATCTAGTAATATTGATAAAGAAGAGCATGTAATACAAATAGAACAAACGGTTAGCTTTCCAGAAAAAATAAACAAAATAAAAATTGAATACCTAAAAAACAATAAAAATCCTATCCAAATAATTTCAAACGACTTTAACTTAACTTTACAAGCAAACGAAAAAACATTAAAAACTAGCATTAAAGCCGATGACGAGCTAATGAATATTGATTTTAAAAAAATAGATATAGCAGAAAGAGCTGTTTATAGCATCGATTTGGTCACTCAAAAAATTGCAAATCAAATCGAGCTACATTTTAAAAACGCATCTAAACTAATAATTTATCAAAGCAATACTCCTTATAAAATATTGGCTAATAAAATTATCTTTTCACTTAAAAACATTAACTCTAAAAAAACAACAATTGCATTTACTCTTAAATCTCAAGAGGACATAGTATATGAAGCATTTGCAAATCTTCATATTAAAAAAAATCAAGTTAAAATTTACAATAAAACCAATAATACAGAAGAAAAAAATATAAAAATAAATTACTCTTACAAAATAAAATATTTAGGAATATTGCCTAAAGCAGAAAAATATAAAAATCTTGAATACTTCAAGCTAAAAAATGATAAAGATATTGAAAATCTAAAAACTTTAAAACTAAATTAATCTTTAAAATTAATCCTTTTTTTCCTATTAATATAACTTTGAAAAGCATAATCAATTAAATTATCTATCAAGTCCTTAAACTGAAGACCATCATGGCTACACATTTTAGAAAACATAGATATATCAGTAAATCCTGGAATAGTATTTATTTCATTAAGATAAATTGTTCCTGATTTTTTTTCAACAAAAAAATCAACTCTTGCCATACCCCTGAGTTCTAAATTCTTATAAACAAGAAAAGCATATTCCTTAATGCTTAACAACTGATTTGTCTCAAGATGTGCAGGGATATTAAAGATAATAGAATTTCCAGGAATAACAGAATATTTAGCATCATAATCATAAAATATAAAATCCTGTACAACAACTTCCCCAGGAGAAAATATTTTCATCTTTTCATTACCAATAATAGAACATTCGATCTCTCTAGCCTCAATAAATTTCTCTATTACAATAGTAAGGTCATACTTTAAAGCCTCCTCAATACAAGATTCAATCTGATTTTCACTATAAGCTACATTTATTCCAATCGAAGACCCTAATACTGCAGGCTTAACAATAACAGGATAGCCTAAAACCTCCTTTACATTTCTTTTTATTTCCTCTTTATCTAAAGAATAATCATATTGCCTAAACCCAATAAAAGGTACTATGGGGATATTAAAACTTTTAAGCAAAAGTTTACAAAAATACTTATTACTAGAAATAGCACTCCCTATAATACCAGCACCAACACATGGAATGTCCATGACTTTTAAAACTCCTTGAATAGCACCATCTTCACCGGTTCTACCATGAACAACAGGAAAAACAACATCAATCTCAAGATTTTTGTTATTTGAAAAAATTCCAAAACCTGGTAATAAACTGACAATAGGTAAAACATCTGTATCAATAGGCTTTGGGGGATCAGAAACAGAATCTAACAAATACCAAATACCTGTACACTTATCAATATAAGCAGAATAAATATTGTATTTATTTAAATCTAAAAGGGCTAAATAAACGCTATAAGCAGATTTGCAAGAAATTTCATGTTCAAAAGAAACACCGCCAAATATTAACATAAGATTTTTTTTCACATCACTTCTCCTTTTCTAAACTTAAAATAGCATTTTTAACTACCTCTTGTTCATTCCAAAAAACTTCTCTATTTTTATAAATTATTGAGCTTTCATGACCTTTGCCTAAAACTACAACCAAATCTCCTGCCCTTGCAAGGCTTATTGCTTTTTCAATAGCCTGCTTTCTATCGGGAATAAAAAATAAATCCTGATTTACAACTTTATTCACAATCCCTTTTGCAATATCTTTAATTATACACATACTATTCTCGCCTCTTGGATCTTCATCGCAAAGTAATATTAAATCAGAATAAATATCTGAAATTTGTCCTTGCAAAAATCTTTTTGCAACATCTCTTTCTCCTGCAGAGCCAAAAACAGAAATTAATCTATTTGTGGCAAATCTTTTAAAAATGGGAAAAAGTTTAGAAAAAGCACCGGGGGTATGGGCATAATCAATTATTACAGAAAAATTTTGCCCTAAATTAATGCTATCCATACGCCCATCAAGACTTTTAATGCAAACAAGCTTGTCAACAATGTCTTGAATATCGCTATTTAAAATTTGAGAAACCAAAATAAGAGCGGCCATTACATTCTCAACATTAAAGCTTCCCAGCAGATTAACATTAGCAAAATATTTAACCCCTTTGTAATAAAATTCAAACCTGGTAGAATCTATTTTCTCATCAATAAAACTGACAAAAAAATCCGCTTGACTACTTTTTAAGCTATAAGTAAAAGATTTTTTAACAGCATTTTTAAACTCAGAAGAATAAAAGTCGTCAAGATTAATAACACCAAAACCAGCATCATCACTAACAGATCGGAAAAGGCCTAACTTTACATTCAAATAATTTTGAATTGTACCATGAAATTCAAGATGCTCATGCCCAATATTAGTAAAAACAGCTGCAAAATAATTAACATCAATAAGTCTTGCCGTTTTAAGATCAAGTCCATGGGAAGTAGATTCAAGAATTGCATATTGAACCCCATTTTTAACCATATTGCTTAAAAATGCATGTATTTCTGTTGACTCGGGGGTTGATTGTCTGTAAGGATTTTTAATCAAGCTCCCACTCCCATCATCAAAAAATACCGTCGATATAAAACCTACTTTAACACCCTTTTTTTTTAAAAGCAGGTATATATAATAGCAAACAGAACTTTTACCATCAGTGCCAGTGACTCCAATAACTTTTAATTTTTTTGAAGGCTCATCATAAAATACATTTGAAAAATTAGACATAAATTTTCTTATGCTAAAGTCATCTACTTTAATATAAGTAACATTGGGGCTGTAAAAATCCATATCTCGTGAATGCACAATAACATTGCTGCCATTTTGAATTGCCATTTCAATAAAATCATGTCCATCAAAACGAATTCCTGGGAGAGCAAAAAACACAAAACCAGGCAAAACTAATTTAGAACTATAAGTAACTCCTGATATTTCTAAATCAAGAGAACCTTTTACATATTTTATTAAATCTTGATCCAATTTTAATAAAACGTCATTAAGTTTTTTATTCATACATTAAAATTTTACATAAAACTAATAAAAATAGCTAAGAAATTCAAAATAATGCTTCAATAGAAAATATATTTACAATTTTCTATTTTTTTAATAAACTAAGCAATGTTACAAGGCGCTGTACCCAAGTGGCTAAGGGAGAAGTCTGCAAAACTTTGATTCGCCGGTTCGATTCCGGTCAGCGCCTTCTAAAGTCAAATCAAAAATATTTTTATTGTTTAAGAGTATAATTTAAAGCATTTTTATTAAAGATAAATTAAAATAATAGATATATGTTAGAATTAATCTTGATATTACTATTTATAATATTATCTGCTATTTTCTCGGCATCTGAGACAGCTTACACTTCTTTAAGCATGATTCAGATACAAGATATAAGAAAAAAAGGAAAATCAGGAATATCGGTGTATAACTTGGTTCAATCTCCTTCAAAATTAATCACTACTATTCTTATCGGCAACAATATATCAAATATTGTAGCAAGTACACTTACAACAAAATTTGTACTTGAAAAATATGGAAATAACGCTCTTGCAATATCAACAGGCCTAATAACAATAATAGTTCTAATTTTTGCAGAAATACTTCCAAAACAAATTGCAATTCTAAATAATGAAATCATTGCTTTATCTACTTCATTTTTTTTAAAGCCATTAATTTTTATATTTACTCCACTAATATACATAATAAACAAGATAATAAAAAAAATATTAACAATCTTTAAAATTAAAACAAGTCATAAAATGACTAAAGAAAGCATAAAAAATATGCTTTCTTTAGCAGGAAATTTAGGAATTTTAAAAAACGACTCTAGAATATTTATGCAAAAAATGTTAGACATAGATCAAGTAAGAGCTTCTGAGATTATGACTCACAGAACAGAGGTTTTTTCACTCTCAAGCTCATCAAAGCTAAAAGATGTAATCAAATTGATCAAAGAAGAAGGATACTCTAGAATTCCTATATACAAAAGGCAAAGCAGGGAACAGATAATTGGAATTTTAATAGCTAAAGACCTTATAGAGATAAATAAAAAGGATATGAATAAAAACATTTCTCAATTTATTAAACCGGCTGTATTTGTACAACAAAACAAAAGAATAAAAGACATATTAGATATTATGAGGAAAAAGCAAAAAATAATGGCAATCGTAATTGACGAGTATGGTGGTTTTTCAGGAATACTTACAATAGAAGACATAGTAGAAAAAATTTTTGGAGCAATATCTGACGAGTACGACATTAAAGAGGAAAAGCCTCTGATTACACAAATCAACGACAATACTTACTCAATACTTGGAGAAACTACTTTTGACGAGATTGAAGAGATAGTTGGAATATCTATCAAACATAAAGAGTATACAAATACAATTGGAGGATACTTAATAGATTTACTTGATAAAATACCCAAAAAAGACGAAACCGTAAAAACAACTGATGGAGAATATTTTATTAAGGAAATTCAGAATAATAAAATCGAAACAATAACTTTTATCAAGGCTAAAAAGTAACAATAAAATTGGATTACAAAATAAAAATAATTAAAAACATTGGGAGAATCAAATGTTTAACATAAAACAAATTTTTAATAAAACTTACGAATATTTAATAATTATTATTACTTTAATACTAATATTAATAATAGTTATTGCAAATGTATTCATAGTCGGGCCATCAGAAGAAGCAATTGTGCTTCGTCTTGGCAAGCTTAACAGGACTCTTGATTCAGGAATACATTTGAAGATTCCATTAATTGAGGAAAAATTTATTGTACCTGTAAAAATAGTCCAGGAAATTAAATTTGGATTTATAATATCTCCAAACGATATTAGAGAAAATAACAATACAAGCGATGAAAGCATGATTATCACTGGAGATTTAAATATCATAAATATTGAATGGTTAGTACAATATAAAATAAGAGATCCTTACTCATTTAAATTCAAAGTAGAAGACCCTGAGACAACAATTAAAGATATTGCAAAGTCATCAATGAATAGATTAATTGGAGACAATACCATTTTTGAAATAATAAATGACAACCGAGTAGGAGTTACAGAAGGCGTGAAATCTTCTATGAATGAAATAATAGATAATTATAATCTAGGCATTGATGTGGTTCAAGTACAAATTAGAAATGCCTTGCCCCCAAAAGGAAAAGTTTACGAAGCTTTTGAAGATGTAAACATTGCCATTCAAGACAAAAATAAATACATAAACGAAGGGAGAAAAGAATTTAATCAAATAGTTCCTAAAATTAAAGGGGAAGCATTAAAAGTTATTGAAGAAGCCAGAGGATACAAAGAAAGCAGAATAAACAATGCATTAGCAGACACAGAAATTTTTAATGCCATACTAGATGCTTACTTAAAAAATCCCGACATTACAAAAGAAAGACTTTACAATGAAACTATGAAAGAAATACTTGAAAACAAAGATAATATTGAATTAATTGACAAAAACTTAAAAAATTTTCTACCATTTAAAGAGGTAAAATAAATGAAATTTATAATAAATCTTTTATTATCTACTATAAAAATCATAACCTTTACAATAATAGTTTGCTTAACCATTTTGTCTATTTTTCAACCAATTTATATTTTAAAAGAAAATGAAATTTCAATAACCACTAGACTTGGAAAGATACAAAGAACCGAAAGCTTAGCTGGGCTTAAATATAAAATTCCATTAATTGAAAATGTACAAATATTTCCCAAAATTATTCTCAGATGGGATGGAGAGCCTCAAAGAATCCCAACAGGGGGAGAAGAAAAGCAATTAATATGGATTGATACAACAGCTAGATGGAAAATTGCAGACATAAATAAATTTTATACAACAATAAAAACAATGAATAGAGCTTACGTTAGAATTGATGCGGCAATTGAACCCGCTGTTAGAGGAGTTATCGCAAAATATCCTTTGCTTGAAATTATAAGAAGCTCAAACGATCCAATTCAACGTTTGTCTAATGGAGTACTCACCCCGCAAGAAACAAAAATTAATGGTATTTACAAAATAACAAAAGGGCGAAAAATAATCGAAAAAGAAATAATTAATATAGCAAACAACAATACCAAAGATATTGGAATTGAAATTGTAGATGTACTAATAAGAAAAGTTACTTATGATCCAAGCCTTATTGAATCTGTAAACAATAGAATGATTTCAGAAAGACAACAAATCGCAGAAGAACAAAGAAGCATAGGATTGGCTGAAAAAACAGAAATTCTTGGAAGCATAGAAAAAGAAAAGTTAAGCCTATTAAGTGAAGCAAAAGCAACTGCTGCAAAAATAAAAGCTGAAGGGGACCAAGAAGCCGCAAGAATTTATTCAAATACATATAGCAAAAATATTGAATTTTACAAATTTTGGCAGGCATTAGAAAGCTATAAAGCAGTATTAAAAGATAAAAGAAAAATTTTCTCAACAGATATGGATTTCTTTAAATATCTTCACAAAAGAGATTGAAAATCTATTTTATAGTTTTTTTTCTTTAAAATCTATAAAATAGAAATCCTAAAGTACTGTTATTATAAATAGTAATTGAAGCCTTTATTTAGCAATAATATATTACTACAACCTTTAAAAGGTTAATTAAATTTTCTAAATTGCTTATTTTAAAGCCAAAATCTAGCTATAAATCATTTTTTTAGCACTACATTCAAAAGCTAAAATTTAAAAAGAGTTGACAAACATATATACTTATGAAAAAATTAAGGTATTAGAATCAAAACGCTGCTGTAGCTCAGTTGGTAGAGCATAGGACTGAAAATCCTTGTGTCAGGAGTTCGATTCTCCTCGGCAGCATGTTCATTAAATTGCAATTGTCGCTGTAGCTCAGTTGGTAGAGCATAGGACTGAAAATCCTTGTGTCAGGAGTTCGATTCTCCTCGGCGACATTTATTTAAAGATTAAAAGGATCTCAAAGTGATACTTAAAGAAATAAAACAAATAAAAGATCTAAATGAACAAGACGTAATTTTTGCAAGAATAGGAAATTTATCAAAACTTGGTACAAGAGTAAATGAAAAAATTATTAAAATACTTGATAAAGGTAATACACCGTACATTCCTGTACTTAAAAAAGAAGAAAATGTATCATATGAAGACCTAATAAAAAAAATAAATGAAGAAATTTTTAATGATGATCTCAACTATTTAAGAGAAAAACTAATAGATAATCTAAAAGACGTATACAAACCCTTTAGAGAAGACGACCCAATATTTATTACCAAAGGGAAAAAACCGACCATGAAAATAAATACATTAATGGAGGTTGAGCCCAATCAAATTTATTGGAAGGAAATATTGGAAGGAAGCTTTAAAATACTTCCAAGACACAAGATAATATCTTTGCAAAAAATTTTATTAGAAATATATCACTATTTTGATACTCAAAAGCTTAGAACAAAAGAAAACCTTAAAGATAAAAAAACTTTAAAAAAATTATATTTATATTCTGCTAGAAGAGATTATGAATTTTTTAAAGGAAAAATTAAAACAGAAGGCGATTCAATACTGCTACACTCAGTAGACACAACAATTTATTTTCTAATTACAATTGCAAATTTGAACAAAATAAGATCTTTACAAAATGCGCCTCGCTCAACTATGAAATTTTTTCTTGATAAAACTGAATATACCGAATTTACAGAATTTTTTTATGCAGAAGATATGATACTACAAGCTGCACTTGGATCATTATTGCACTCAATAGGATTAATGCATATAACAATATTAGAAAATATAGGAAACAAAATAAGCCTTAAAGATAAAAATTTAAAAGAACATCACAAATTAAAAATAGAACACTTAGAAAAAAGTATTAACATTGCTAAGAATTTATTTAGAATAAGAGAAGATATTTCGGCTATTACAAAAATGATAATCAATGGACAAAAAGATTACCTTGATGCTACTGGATATCCACAACTAAAAAACAACAAATTTATTCATGAACTTGTTAGAATTTTCTGCATAATAGATACTTACGATGAATTGGTAAACCCAATAATAATAAAAGAAAGCGCCAATCCATTAGAGACTGTTAAGTTCCTAACAGAAAATAGTGGGAAATACTATTGGAGCAGAAAAGAGTCAAACGAGCAAACAAAAAACAAAAAATTTGACATTAAGATGTTAGAAAATTTTTTAACAATACTTGCACCTTTTGATTATGGGCAAATAGTAAGCATAAACAAAAAAAATAATAATGAAAATCTTTTTCAAGCTGCTGTTATTGAATACAAAATGAGCATCATGCCAAATTTATCCATAATAAACAAAAAAAACCAGACTTACAAAATAGAAGAAATAATAATGGATCTTGAAAAGAAGGAAATTTTAATAAAAGATACAAATGGGAATTACAAAAAAAATCCATTAAAAAATGTGGACGATTTCGCAATACAAAACAACATTCCAGAATTAAATAAAAACGAAATTCAACTCATTCTCTTTAATCATGAAAGAAAATGAAATCCTACAATATTTTCAAAAAAATAAGTTTTGATCCCCCATACCTTTTAAAATTATAAACTGAAAATTTTGATGTATTTATGTCTAAATCTTCACCGAAAGGACAATGCATAATGATATTAACTTTATCATTTAAAATTTTACCTTTTAAAATAATCTCAAGCAAATTAATCTTATCTTTATAATTAAAAGGAGGATCAAGATAAATAAAATCATAAAAAAGATCTTTTTTACTCAAAAAATCCTCTGCTCTTTGAAAAAAAAACTTATAAAATTCCTCAACAAAGCTAAAATTTTTCACTAATGTACTTTTGGTTTTTTTATTACATTCAACAAGATGGGCAAGACTTGCTCCCCTGCTAAGAGCCTCAATAGACATTATTCCAGTCCCCGCAAAAACATCCAAAAATTTTGAGTTAATAATATCTTTAAAAATAATAGAAAAAAAGGCTTCTCTGACAAGAGACATCACGGGACGAATAGCACCGGTCTTGGGAAATAAAATTTTTCTACCTTTATATTTACCCGAACTTACATACATAAGTAAAGATTTTAAAACAATTTTAAAAAACATTGAATATATAAAATTAAATTTTTGCTATAATCTTATTTTAAGAGAGAAAAGTATGAAAGGTATTATTCTGGCAGCTGGGTATGGAACAAGATTTTTACCAATAACAAAAACAATTCCAAAAGAAATGTTACCAATTTTAAACAAACCAGCCATAGATTATATTATCCAAGAATTTATAGATTCAGGAATAAAAGACATTTTATTAATAAGCTCAAGACGGAAAAAAGTTCTTGAAGATTATTTTGACAGAGAAATTGAACTTGAAAACATTTTCTTAAAAGAAAATAAAGAAAATGAATTAGAAAAGATTAAAGACAAAAAAATTAACATAAGCTTCATAAGGCAAAAAGAAATGATGGGAACGGGAAATGCACTACTTTATGCAAAGCCCTGGATAAATAGAGAACCTGTAATTGTGGCCTACCCTGACGATCTGCATATCGGAAATCCACCATTAAGCTTACAATTGATAAAACTTCATGAAAAAACTGGAAAGAGTATAATATCTATCATTGAAAATCCAGAAAATATAAACAGATATGGAGTAATAGAACTCTACAAAGACGAAATCCATGTAAAAAACATTGTTGAAAAACCAAAAATTGGAAGTGAGCCTAGCAATAAAGCATCTATTGGAAGATTTTTGTACAACTATGAATTTTTTGAACATTTAGAAGAAGGATTTAAACTACATCAAAAAGGTGAATATTATCACATTTATGCTTTAAAAAAGCTGATGGATCAAAAAAAAGTATTATATAAAAATATTAAGGGAAAAAGAATTGATATAGGAACTTTTGAGGGCTATTTAGAGGCAATAATAAATTTTGCAAAAAAAGATAAAAATTTAATGGAAATTATAAAAAAAGGAATAAATGAAAACGATTAAAAAAGATCCAGAATTTTATAATTCCCTTGCTACATTAAAAAAATACATAATCAAATATATAGAAGAAAAGGTTTTAAAGTATAGCATTTCTTCCCAACTTTACAAATTAAAAAAACCTGAAATAATTGAACTTATAAAAATTAGCAATGATTATGAAAAGGAAAAAAATGTATCAAATTCTTCGCTTGAAGAATACTACTACAAAAAAACTCAAAATGAAATAATTAAAAAATGGATATTAGAAATAGTAAGAAATAAAAACTTCACTCAAATAAGCAAAGAAGCCAACTTTAACACCAAAAAACTAGGAATAACATATAAACTAAAATCTAACAATTTTTTAAAACTAATTGAAATACAAAATAACCCTTATTATTCTCAAGAAAAAAAAGACATTTACAAACAAATTATATTGAATTTTTCTAGCAATATTAACATTGACAACTTAGAACAAACAATAGATATTCTAGTAGCTGTAAGAAACAAAAATAAATTTAAAATATTAAATATTTTAAATAACAACTTAAAAAATCAAAAAGAAAACCAAAAAGTTTTTAAATCAAGCTTAATTAATAAAGAAAGTAGACTAATAAAATTAAAAAGAATCCTAATACTTATATATTGGCCAGTTGGATGTTTAAGTAAAAATATTTTTATAAAAATTTTAATAAAACATTACAAATACTTGGAAGAAGAAATTTTAGCGCTAAAATACAATGAAATTTTAAACTATTTACGCGCAATAAAAACTTTAAGTCTTAATGAAATTTTTTACAAAGGTTCGAGTAAAAATATTAACTTTAATTATTTTTTCAGCGATTTTACACAATACACCCCAAAGGATTTTCAAGACACATTAAAGTGTTATTTATTTATAGTTGAAAAAACAATAACAAAAAAATATTTAACTTGGTTTTTCAAAGACAAAGTATCGAATAATTGGGAATCTTTCCTATATGCACTTGAATACATTGAAAAACACAAATTAATCAACATAAAAGAAAAAATCAAAGAAATTATAACCGCAAAATTCCAAACAGAAGATTTTTTTACATCTTTTGACAAAACAAATTTTAACCCTTACGAAAGCTCAATCTTATTTAAAGATAAATACATTAAAAATGTATTTATACAAAGTATTATGAGCTATGTAGAAAAAAATTCTCAGAATATAGAAACTTATGGATGGATTGCATTCTATATTTATGCTGACAATAAGGATAAAAAAATTTATTGTCAATACATAAAAGAATTTTTTAAAAAAAAACCCTTTGAAATACAAAATCAAATATTTGTATATTTTCTATCTTTTTATCCCAATATTGAAAATAAACATTTCAAGTTTATATCAGATATACTGCTTTACCTTGACGAAAATAAAATTACAATACCTAAAAAAATAATAAAAATGCAAAAAATAAGTCCCAACCAACTAGATTATCAAAGATCATATCTTTTAATAAAATCACTAAAAACAAGATCAAGAATTTTAAAAATTATTCTCAAAAATATAAGATTTAATCTTATTGAAAAACTAGAAGATGAAAATGATAAAAAATTATTACCTGCATTATACTATTTAATATATTGTGAGAATTTGGTAGAATTAAAAAACAATAAAAAGATAAAATCTAATGAAAAAAGTGGTTTATTAGAATTTATTTCTTTTTTCAAAGCAAAATTGAAGCAAAAAATAAATTTTATAAAAAGAGCTTATGAAGTCTAAAGGCATTTAATCTAAATTAATTATAATGGGAAAAAAATGAAGATTTATTTATTATTAAATAAAAATTGTAAAATTTTTATTTTATTTTTAATTTTAATATTTAATTCAAAATTAGCATATTCTCAAAGACTAATTAGAATCGGCAAAGAAGAAATGAAAAATAAAAATTATATTCAAGCAATCGAAACACTAAGCGATGCTATTAAAAAATATCCAAAAGTACAACACGGTTATTACTTTTTATCAATAGCATACAGAGAAAATAACCAACTAACAGAAGCAGAAGGAGCCTTGCTCGATGGAATTGCAGTAGGAGGTGAGATAGATTACATACTATATTATGAATTAGGAAACATAATGTTTAACAGAGGAGAAGGTTACTATCCTCTAGCAATAAAATATTATTCCAATTCTATTAAAAACAAGCCCAATTATGACAGCGCACTGCTAAACAGAGCTAATGCCTATGTACAACAGGGCAAAATAACATCTAAAGAAAAAGAATACCAAAAGGCTTGGGACTCATATACTATGGCTATTCACGACTACTCACAATTTATTACTCTTAGATCAAAAACAGAAAAAAAAGACAGTATTTTGCTTATAATAAGCTATTTAAGAAATGAAAAAATTAATCTTGAAAAACTTGACAAAAGTTTAAAGGGACGGACCGAACATATTGTATACGCAAAAGAAGATAAAAATCAAATACTTAAAGATAGTTTTAAAGACAATCTAGAAACGAATTCTTTAATTGAGCTAGAAAAACTTAATTGGCAAGAGGAGTTATACATAGATGAATAAAAAACGTACAAATTTTTCGGTATTATTGCTTTTAATTTTCTTACTTATCTTATCATTTGGAGGCTTTGGATACTATATATATCAAAGCAAATTAAATGACAAAAATCGAGAAATAATGCTAAACGAAGTTAAAAACAGTGTAATAGATCGAAACTATAAAAAAGCATATTCTGTTGCAAAACTTCTGCAAGATAAATACCCGCAAAATGAAGACATTGCAATGCTTACAAATACATTAGCAGAAATCGCCAACAGTAGCCCTTTTGAATCAAACGACTTACAAAGAGATTCTGCAAATCAAATCTTAGATAAGATCAAAGGTCAAGGCAATGTAAAAACAAATGTAAACGAAAATTTTGATATCGCATTTAATAATAGATACATTAAAGACAGCACAATAACAGAAAACTACTCTGACAGAAACGATGACGTTGGTATTGAAGATGAAGACATATCTGAATTTAAAAAAAGCAAAATCCCAGAAAAAATAAATCAAAATACACAACCAAAAAAAGAAGATCAAACAATACAACATCCAAATCCCAAATTAAATGTTAATGATCAAAAAAATTTATTTTCTTTGGAAAAATTAAAAAAAAAATTAAGTGAAAACTCAAACAATGAAAATATTTTAAACAACCCCCAAAAAATAGAAAATAATACGCAAAACACAAATTTACCCAAAGAAAAAAATTCAGAACATATTTTAAAAACCTTAGACAACAATAAATATTTAAACAATAATAATGCTATATCTTTAAAAGAGATGCCTTCAAATTCTAAAGAAGAAAGTGACCTTTCTCCACCCAGCCAAACAATAATAGGAAAAATTCATAGGCCATATAGTTACTTAATAAAAAAAGAGCTTTACGAAATATTAGACGATATTAATACTGGTAGAGTCACACTTGGAAAAAACAGATTAAAAGAATTAATTAAAAAGGGTTTAAGCAATAAATTTCAAAAAGTGAATGAGTTGATTGAAAGCTTAAAAACTAAAGAAGCCTCCAATTTACTATTAACCTTAATAAAAAAAGACATTGAGCCAAATTTAATTGATATACCAAAATATCCTTACAAAAAAGACATTTTTCAATTAAATAAAGAAAAAGAAGACAATAGAATACACCACTTAGAAGACCTTAAATCTAAGGTCTATTCAATAAAACCTGGTGATCTTGAAAACTCAAAAACACGTCAACAAGCTATTAAAGATCTAAATGAATTCTTGATAACCAATCCCAATGATGC
Source organism: Borreliella afzelii (assembly GCF_014202295.1). Taxonomy (NCBI): domain Bacteria; kingdom Pseudomonadati; phylum Spirochaetota; class Spirochaetia; order Spirochaetales; family Borreliaceae; genus Borreliella; species Borreliella afzelii. The sequence continues at coordinate 223,114 of NZ_JACHGM010000002.1, read as the reverse complement.
CTATGCCTCTAAAACTTTAGCTCAAGCTAATAAAATACAGCAATTGGAAGACCTTAAATCTAAGGTCTATTCAATA